>NZ_BAAILN010000028.1:0-65883 GCF_054589155.1 Burkholderia sp. 3C | reverse complement strand
CGGCGGCACGTCCTGAAACGTGCCGCCGGCCGGTCCCGTGAGTCATCCAACCCGCGCGGGGCGCACCCCGCTCAGGCCGTGCGCATTACTTGCCGCCGATGCTCTTGAGCGGCACCCACTCGCCCTTTACGACCTTGTACATCGTAATGCCGCCGTTCTTCAGGTCGCCCTTCGAGTCGTACGCGATGTGCGTCGAGGTGACGCCGGCCATATCCGTCTGCGCGAGCACCGGCAGGTACTTGGCCGGATCCGTCGAGTTCGCCTTCTTCATCGCGTTGAACATCGCCATCGCGCCGTCGTAGGCGTACGGCGAGTAGGTCTGCACGTCTTCGCCGAAACGCTTCTTGTACTTCTCGGCGTAGGCCTTGCCGCCCGGCATGTCGTTCAGCGGCAGACCGGCCAGCGAGGCGATCGTGCCGTCCGACGCGTCGGCGGCGATCTTCAGGAAGGTCGGCGTGTGGACCATTTCGCCGCTCATCAGCGGGGAGGCGAGGCCCAGCGACTTCATCTGCTTGACCATCGGTGCACCTTGCGAATCGGCGCCGCCGTAATAGACCATATCCGGCTTGGCAGCCTTCAGCTTGGTCAGGATCGCCTTGAAGTCGACGGCCTTGTCGTTCGTGAATTCACGATCGACGATGGTCGCGCCGGCTGCCTTGGCGGCCTTCTCGAACTGGTCGGCCAGGCCTTGGCCATAGGCGGTGCGGTCGTCGACGATCGCGATCCGCTTCATGCCCAGATCCTTGACCGCGAACGCGCCGGCCACCGAGCCCTGCTGCGTGTCGGACGTCATCATCCGGAACGTGGTCTTGTAGCCCTGCGTGGTGTATTCGGGCGCCGTCGCCATCGCGATTTCGGGGATGCCGGCGTTCGCGTAGATGCGCGAAGCGGGGATCGTGGTACCCGAATTGAAGTGGCCGAGCATGCCCTTGATGCCGTCGTCGACGAGCTTCTGCGCGACCGTCGTGCCGGTGCGCGGGTCAGCCTGGTCGTCTTGCGAGTCGAGCACGAACGTCACCGGCTTGCCGCCGATAACCGGCTTGGTCGCGTTGAAATCCTCGATCGCGAGCACGATGCCGTTTTGCATGTCCTTGCCGTAGTGCGCCTGCGCACCCGTCATCGGCCCTGCAAAACCGATCTTCACGTCCTCCGCGTATGCGGTCCCCGCCAGCGACATGACCGCAACCAGCGTTGCGCCTGCCACTTTTTTCATCGTGTGTTGCATAGCTTCTCCTAATACCAGGGTAGATGGAGCGGCTTCGGGTTTGCCTTGCCGCTTCCGTTTCGTCATGCCAACCAGCCGGGATCGCTCAGCCGATCGTCATCAGATTGGCGTTGCCGCCGGCTGCCGCCGTGTTCACGCTCACCGAGCGTTCCGTCAGCAGCCGCTCCAACGCGTAATCTTCGTCGCCGTTCTCGAACGCGCCGGCCGCCACGCCCTGCACCGATACGATCGGGCCGGGACGTTGCGAGACTTCCTTCACCAGCGCCAGCAACTCGTCGCTGTCGCCTTCGAACAGCACCGCATCGAACGCCGCGTCGGCCTGCTTGCGCACCGCCGCATACGACTTCAACGAAGCGGGCAAGGCCGCGGCCAACGCTTCGCCGGCCGCACCCGCGAACAGCGCGCGGTTGCCGGTGGCGAGCACCGAGGCGAACTGCGCACGCGCGCCCTTCGCCGTTGCCGCCATGCACAACACCGTGCCGCGCGGGCCGAGCGTGTACGTATTGCGCTCGCCCGTCGGCCCCGGCAACACCGCCGTGGCACCCGCCAGCACGCGCGACAGGTAGCCTTCGCAGCGTGCGGCGAGCGCCGGCTCGCGTTGTTCGATCAGCCAGTCGCGCAGCGCGGTCAGCGCCGACGACGGATTATCACCCGACTCGCCCGCCACCGGCGCATCGACGATCAGCGACGATTCCAGCGCCTTCGGCAAGCCGGCCGGGCGCGTGGCCAGCAGGCGTTGCAGATAGAGCGCGCCGCCGGCCTTCGGGCCGGTGCCCGACAGGCCTTCGCCACCGAACGGCTGCACGCCCACCACGGCGCCCACCACGTTGCGGTTCACGTAGATGTTGCCCACATGCGCGCGGCCGATCACGTGCGCGATGGTTTCGTCGATCCGCGTGTGGATGCCGAGCGTCAGGCCGTAGCCGGTCGAACGCACCTGGTCGAGCAGCTTGTCGAGCGCGCTGCGGCGGTAGCGCACCACGTGCAGCACCGGGCCGAACACTTCGCGCTTCAGTTCGTCGATGCTGCCGATCTCGATCAGCGTCGGCGGCACGAAGGTGCCCTGCGCGCAGCCGGCCGGCATCGGCAACTGCGTGACCGCATGGCCCTTTTCCTTCATCGCGGCGACGTGGGTGTCGATCGTTTGCTTCGCCTCGGCATCGATCACCGGGCCGACGTCGGTCGACAGGCGATCGGGGTTGCCGAGCGTCAGCTCGTGCATCGCGCCCTTGAGCATGGTGAGCGTGCGATCGGCCACGTCGTCCTGCAGGCAGAGCACGCGCAGCGCCGAGCAACGCTGGCCGGCCGAATCGAACGCCGAGTTCATCACGTCGGCCACCACCTGTTCCGCGAGCGCCGACGAGTCGACGATCATCGCGTTCTGGCCGCCGGTTTCGGCGATCAGCGGGATCGGCTTGCCGTCCGGGTCGAGGCGCGCGGCCAGCACCTTGTTGATCAGGCGCGCGACTTCGGTCGAGCCGGTGAACATCACGGCGCGCGTGCGCGGGTCCGACACCAGCGCCGCGCCCACCGTCTCGCCGTCGCCCGGCAGCAGTTGCACCGCGCCGGCCGGCACGCCGGCCTCGCGCAGCAGGCGCACCGCCTGCGCCGCGATCAGCGGAGTTTGCTCGGCGGGCTTGGCCAGCACCGTGTTGCCGGCGGCCAGCGCCGCGGCCACCTGGCCCATGAAGATCGCCAGCGGGAAATTCCACGGGCTGATGCACACCACGGGCCCGAGCGGGCGGTGCGTGTCGTTCGAGAATTCGTCGCGGATCTGCGCCGAGTAATAGCGCAGGAAGTCGATCGCCTCGCGAATTTCCGCCACCGCGTTCGGCAGCGATTTGCCCGCCTCGCGGATCACGAGGCCCATCAGCGTATGCATCTGCGCTTCGAGCAGATCGGCGGCGCGCGCCAGGCAATCGGCGCGGGCTTCGACCGGCGTGGCCTGCCAGATCGGCGCGGCCGACACGGCATGCGCGAGCGCGGCGCTCACGTGCTCCGGGGTCGCCTCGCTGACGGTGCCCACCACGTCGCGCTGATCGGACGGGTTGCGCACGTCGCGCGCCGGGGCGTCGGACAGCGCTTCGTCGGCCAGCATCGGCGCGGCGCGCCACGGGTGATGCGCGCTCGTCAGCAGTGCCGACGACAGCGAGGCCAGACGATGCTCGTTCGACAGATCGAGGCCCATCGAATTGGCGCGCGAGTCGCCGTACAGGCCTTGCGGCAGCGGGATCTTCGCGTGCGGCGCGCCGAGCGGGACGATCTTCGCGGCTTCGTCGACCGGGTCGGCCACCAGTTCCTTGACCGGCACGGCCTTGTCGGCGATGCGGTTCACGAACGAGGTGTTCGCGCCGTTTTCGAGCAGGCGGCGCACGAGGTAGGCGAGCAGCGTTTCATGCGTGCCGACCGGGGCATACACGCGGCACGGACGGTTCAGCTTGTCGCGGCCCGTGACTTCCTCGTACAGCGGCTCGCCCATGCCGTGCAGGCACTGGAATTCATACTGGCCCGGGTAATAGTTCTGGCCGGCCAGGTGATAGATGGCCGACAGCGTATGCGCGTTGTGCGTGGCGAACTGCGGATACACCGCATCGGGCGCGCCGAGCAGCTTCTTCGCGCAGGCGACGTACGACACGTCGGTGTAGATCTTGCGCGTGTAGACCGGATAGCCTTCGAGGCCGTCCACCTGTGCACGCTTGATTTCCGAGTCCCAATACGCGCCCTTCACGAGGCGGATCATCAGGCGGTGACGGCTGCGGCGCGCGAGGTCGATCAGGTAGTCGATCACGAACGGGCAGCGCTTCTGGTACGCCTGCACCACGAAGCCGATGCCGTTCCAGCCGGCCAGCTCCGGGTCGAAGCACAGCGCTTCGAGCAGGTCGAGCGAGATTTCGAGGCGGTCGGCTTCCTCGGCATCGATGTTCAGGCCGATGTCGTAGCGGCGCGCGAGCAGCGCCAGCGCGCGCACGCGCGGCAGCAGTTCGCTCATCGTGCGGTCCTGCTGCGCGCGCGAGTAGCGCGGGTGCAGCGCCGACAGCTTGATCGAGATGCCCGGGCCTTCGTAGATGCCGCGGCTGCCGGCGGCCTTGCCGATCGCGTGGATCGCCTGTTCGTAGGATGCGTAGTAGCGCTGCGCATCTTCTTCCGTGGTGGCCGCCTCGCCGAGCATGTCGTACGAGTAGCGGAAGCCGCGCGCTTCGTACTTGCGGCTGTTGGCCAGCGCCTCGGAAATGGTTTCGCCGGTGACGAACTGCTCGCCCATCAGGCGCATCGCCATGTCCACGCCCTTGCGGATCAGCGGCTCGCCGCCGCGGCCGATCAGGCGCGTGAGCGCCGACGACAGGCCCGTCTCGCTGTTGGTGGTGACCAGCTTGCCGGTGATCATCAGGCCCCAGGTGGCCGCGTTCACGAACAGCGACGGCGCCTGGCCCATGTGCGAGCGCCAGTCGCCCTTGCTGATCTTGTCGCGGATCAGCGCGTCGCGCGTGGCGCGGTCGGGAATGCGCAGCAGCGCTTCGGCCAGGCACATCAGCGCGACGCCTTCCTGGCTCGACAGCGAGAATTCGTGAATCAGCCCCTCGACGCCGCCGCCCGAGCTCTTGGTGCGCAGCGCCTCGACCAGCGTGGTCGCCATCGATTGCACGTCGGCCGCGAGATGGGCGGGCAAGCGCGCCTGGCCGAGCAGGAACGGCACGCACTCCGGCTCCGGACGGCGGTAAGCCGCCGTGATCGCGGCGCGTAGCACCGATTGCGGCTGCACGCTTTGCGCGAATTCGAGGAACGGATGCGGGGCGCCGTCGTCTTGCTCCTGACCATCGGCCAGCTCGGCGAAGCCGCTGCGGCCCGACAGTTCGGCCGGCAGATGGCCGTGCTCGATCTTTTCCAGGTACGCGAAGATCGCCTGCTTGATCAGCCAGTGGGGAGTGCGCTCCAGCCGCGCGGCCGCGTCCTTGAGACGCGAACGGAGCAGATCGTCGACTTTGACGCCTAGGGTGGTGCTTGCCATGATTCCTTCTGTGCCAGGCCGGAGCCGGCGGTCGCGTGAATATGAGACTCGCGGAATCCTATGCCACACAATAAAAAGGTGCAACCGATTCGACGATCCGGTTGCACCCTTACAAAATTCTTTTGAATCAATGCATTAGAGCATTGCAACCGGCTGTCGCCAAGCATTCGCCGGATCAGTACTTTCCCTTAGCCCACAAAAGTGCCACCCGCGCAATCGGGTATGCACCGGAATGGTGAAACTCGCTTGCGACGGCTTGTGTGCGTGGGGCGATGTAAGTGCCGGCTATCGCCAATCAGGCGACAGGCCTTGTGTGACAAGGCTGTGTGGCAGAGGGATGATGGATTGGACAACGCCACGACGACGAGATGCACAACCGTTCCGGCGCGCGGGCGCGATGGGAAACCGGCCAGCCGACGCGGCGGTTGCACCACTTCGAGGCATGTCGGGTGGCATCGTTTTCTTACGCCGGTGTGCCGAATCGAGTGCGCCGTCGCACCGACACGCCACGATTTCGGTTCGGCGGCGTAGTTTGGTCAGATGTCGAGCGGGTCGACCTCGACACTCCATCGCAACACGCCCTTCAATTCACGCAAGCGCGGTTGCCACGCCGCCAGCACATGTTGCAACACCGCGCGCGAGGCGCTTTCGACCAGCAGTTGCGCACGGTGCACGTTGAACACCTTGACGATCGTCATCGGCACCGCGTCGTAGGCCGTCACGCGCTCGGCGCCAGGCAGCGTCGCCAATTCGGCGGCGGCGGCCTGCAGGAACGCCAGCGCGGCGTCGATGGTGCGGCCCTCGGCACGCAGCAACGCCTGATAGACGAACGGCGGCAGGTGCGCGTCGCGGCGCTCGGCCAGCGTGGCGCTCGCGAAGCCCACGTAGTCGTGGCGCGACAGCGCGTGATAGAGCGCGTGGCGCGGGTAGCGCGACTGGATCAGCACCTCGCCGGGCAACCCGGCGCGGCCGGCTCGGCCGCTGACCTGCATCAGTTGCGCGAACATCCGCTCGGTGGCGCGGAAGTCGGCCGAGAACAGCGCCGTATCGGCATTGAGCACGCCGACCAGCGAGACGCGCCGGAAATCGTGGCCCTTCGCGATCATCTGCGTGCCGACCAGGATATCGATCTCGCCCGCGTGCACCTCGGAGAACAGCGCCTGGGCGCTGCCCTTGCGGCGCGTGCTGTCGGCATCGATGCGCAGGATTCGCGCACCGGGCACCGCCTCGATCAGCGTCTCCTCGATGCGCTGCGTGCCACGGCCGAGCGGCGCGACGTCGACGTTGCCGCACTCGGGGCATGCATGCGGAATGCGCGATTCCCATCCGCAATGGTGGCAGCGCAGCGCGCGTTCGGGCTTGTGCAGCACCACGTAGGCGCTGCAGCGCGGGCAGCCGGCCACCCAGCCGCAGGCGTCGCAGGCCAATGCGGGCGCGTAGCCGCGGCGGTTCAGGAAGATCAGGCTCTGCTCGCCGCGTTCGAGGCGGCCCTTGAGCGCCGCGACCAGCGGCCCGGACAGCCCGCCGATCGAGGCGCGCCCGCGCCGCCGTTCCTCTTCGAGATCGATCAGCTTGACGGTGGGCAGCACGGCGTCGGCCACCGCGCGGCGCGACAGCGTGAGCCGCGTGTAGCGGCCCTGTTCGGCCTGCCACCAGCTTTCCAGCGACGGCGTGGCCGAGCCGAGCACCACCGGGATGTCGAGCCGCTTGGCGCGCCAGACGGCAAGGTCGCGCGCCGAATAGCGCAGGCCTTCCTGCTGCTTGTAGGCCGGCTCGTGTTCCTCGTCCACCACGATCATCGCAAGCGCGGGCAGCGAGGCCAGCACCGCGAGCCGCGTGCCGAGCACGATGCGCGCGCGGCCGGTGTGGGCGGCGAGCCAGTGGCGCGCACGCTCGCCCTCGGCCAGCCCGCTGTGCAGCGTGACGATTGCGTCTGGCGGCAGCACGGCCGCGAAGCGCGCGCGAAACGCCGCCTCGAACTGCGGCGTCAGATTGATTTCAGGGACCATCACCAGCGCCTGCGCGCCAGGCCGCTGGTCGAGCAGCGCGGCGAGCGCATGCAGGTACACCTCGGTCTTGCCGCTGCCGGTCACGCCATGCAGCAGGAACGGCGCGAAGCCGCGCGCGGCGCGAATCGCATCGAGCGCGTCGGTCTGCTCGGGGTTCAGCGCCGGGGGCACAGGCGCGGACACCCGGTTATCCACTGCTTGTCCACCGGCGTCGGCCACCGAAATTTCATCGCAGGCGGCCCAGCCCGATTCGCACCAGGCGTCGAGCGTGGCCTGCGCCTTCGGATGCAGCGCGCGCAGCTCGGGCAGCGTCAGCGAGGCTTCGTCGAGCAGCGCCTGCGCGAGCCGGCGCAGCGCGGCGGCGCGCGCGGGCAGGGCGTCGGGCAGCGCCTCGCGGCCGGCCGGCAGCAGGCGGTAACGGATTTCGGGAGCGAGCAGGCGGCCCCAGCGCGAGGCATCGCGCAGCGCCTGCGGCAGCGCCGGCAGCGCAACCTCGCCGCGCCCGCGCTGGTAGTAATCGGCCGCGAACGCGACCAGATCGAGCCACGCGTCGCCCAGCGGCGGCAGTTCCGGGCACAGCTCGACCACCTCGCGCAGGCGGTTCGCGGGCACCTCAGAGTGAGTGGTGACTTCGCACACAAGCCCCACCGCCAGCCGCTTTCCGAACGGCACCTGCACCAGCATGCCGACCTGCGGCGGCACCGCGCCGCGATAGCGGTAGTCGAACAGCGTCTGCAGCGGATGGTCGAGCGCAACGCGCACGTAGAGATCGCCGCTCATCGGCCGCCCGGCGTGCCTGGCGGCGCGATCGACGGCCGGCTCACGACCGGCGGAGCGAAGTTAAAGTAAAACATCACTTTCGGCGCTAAGTTTCGGATTCTGATTAGGAATCAGCGGAAGCCGACTCGCCCTGTGGATAACTTTGTTGAGAACTCGATCTTGACTGTCCCAAACGGGCTTCCCCGCGCGCCGGACGCTGCTTTTCGAGACATCGGACCGCCTGTCGCGGAGCCTTGCCCAGCAAGGCTGCTATCCGATTTTCAACGCAATAGCATGGGCATTTTGTGGACGAGGCGCTCTACCGCGCCGCAACGAGCAAAATGTGCATAAGTCAAGTCTTGACAACCCGGAAAGTGCCGCTTGGCGGGCACCTGCGCCCCGATTACGCTGCCGGCCACGGCCGCCGCGCGCTGCGACGCAGCATCGCAAGCGGCTGATCGAACCCTGATTGAACCGTAATTGAAGCGGCACCGGCAGGGTCTGCCGGTGCCTTCCCGGCGTTCAGCCGAGCGAGCCGGCGCGCAGCGTGCGGCTATGGCGATGCACTTCGTCCACCAGTTCCGCGACGCTTTCGGGCGGCGTGAATTGCGAAATGCCGTGGCCCAGATTGAAGATGTGGCCCGGATGGTTGCCGTAGCTGTCGAGCACCGCGCGGGCTTCCATGCGGATCGTTGCCGGCGGCGCGAACAGGATGGTCGGATCGAGGTTGCCTTGCAGCGCCACCGCGCCGTTCACGCGCTCGCGTGCGCGGCCGAGATTGACCGTCCAGTCGAGGCCGACCGCATCCACGCCGCTGGCCGCGATCTCTTCGAGCCACAGGCCGCCGCCCTTGGTGAAGGTGATCACCGGGATCTGTTCACCGTCGTGGCTGCGCTTGAGCTTGGCCACCACGCGGCGGATCGGGTCGAGCGACAGGCGCTGGTAAGCGCCGTCGGCCAGCGCGCCGCCCCAGGTGTCGAAGATCATCACGGCCTGCGCGCCCGCTTCGATCTGCGCGTTCAGGTAGGCGGCCACCGCGTCGACGTTGACGTCGAGGATCTGCTTCATCAGGTCGGGCCGCGCGTAGGCCATCGACTTCACGGTGCGGAAATCGTCCGAACCGCCGCCTTCCACCATGTAGCAGGCGAGCGTCCACGGGCTGCCCGAGAAGCCGATCAGCGGCACGCGCTGGCGGCCCTGCGCATCGGTCAGCGCGCGGCGGATCTCGCGCACGGCGTCGGTCACGTAGCCCAGCGTCGCGCCGATGTCGGGCACGGCGAGCTTGGCGACATCGGCCTCGGTGCGCACCGGGTGCGCGAATTTCGGCCCTTCGCCGGCCAGGAATTCGAGGCCGAGGCCCATCGCGTCGGGGATCGTCAGGATGTCGGAGAACAGGATCGCGGCGTCGAGCGGAAAGCGCTCGAGCGGCTGCAGCGTCACCTCGGTCGCGTATTCCGGGTTCTTCGCGAGGCCGAGGAAGCTGCCGGCGCGCGCGCGCGTGGCGTTGTACTCGGGCAGGTAACGGCCGGCCTGGCGCATCAGCCAGATCGGCGTGTAGTCGGTCGGCTGGCGCCGCAGCGCGCGCAGGAAGGTATCGTTGAGCAGGTTATGAGCCACGGTATGAGCGACCAAGCGGGGGCAAACGGGCATTCTACCGGAGCCGCCCGCCCGAGGCGGCGCGCCGTTATCATCGTGCCCCATACGACACCCGGCGCGCGCGGCTCGCACCGCACGCCGCCCCTCGCCGATTCCGGAGACAGATCGATGATTGCCGCCCGCCGTGCGCGCCCGCGCCGCCTTGCTTCCGTTCCCGCTTCAACGCGTCTGGCCGCCTTGGCGCTGGCCGCATGCTCCATGTTCGCCACGCTCGCCGGCGGCGCGGCCCATGCGGCGACGGACGCCGCCCCCGACGCGACGGCTCCGGTTGTTGCCGCCCCGGCCCCGGCCTCACGGCTCGACGCCGTGCTCGCGCGCGGCACGCTGCGGGTTTGCACCACGGGCGACTATCGGCCCTATACGTACTACCGCCCCGACGGCCGCTTCGAAGGCATCGATATCGATCTGGCCGAATCGCTCGCGCGCTCGCTCGGCGTGAAGGCCACGTTCGTCAAGACGAGCTGGCGCGCGCTGACCGACGATTTCGTCGCGCATTGCGACATCGCGGTGGGCGGCATCTCCACCACGCTCGACCGCCAGCGCCGCGCCTTTTTCACCCAACCCACCGTCAAGGACGGCAAGACGCCGATCGTGCGCTGCGCCGACGCCGCGCGCTTCCAGCGCGTCGAGCAGATCGACCGGCCGTCGACGCGCGTGATCGTGAACCCCGGCGGCACCAACGAGCGCTTCGCGCGCCAATACCTGACGCACGCCCAATTGACCGTCTATCCCGACAACGTGACGATCTTCCGCCAGATCCTCGACGGCCATGCCGACGTGATGGTGACTGACGCCTCCGAAACGCTGCTCCAGCAAAAGCTCAACCCCGGCCTGTGCTCGGTGCACCCGGACCAGCCGTTCCAGTTCGGCGAGAAGGCGTACATGGTGCCGCGCGGCGACGTGGTGTTTCAGCAGTACGTCGACCAATGGTTGCACCTCGCCCACGAAACCGGCGAATTCCAGGCCGTGACGGACACCTGGCTGAAGTAAGCGCGCGAGCCGCCGCCGCGCTCTGTTTCGGTTCCTTACGACACACGGGGAAAGTAACGACGGGAGCGGCAGTCACCTCGCAACGGCTCGGCCCGACTGCCTCGCCTCGACGGCAAGATTTGCCGCTGCCTTGCAGCGTTCGCCAGCACCGGCCCCGCCCGGCCACCGCACGGCAATGTGCCCGCCCCGGCCCGCGCGATTGCGCACCACAGCGACGCATTGGCCGATCGGCAGGATTGTTTCCCATCGAAAAACGAGGGATTATCCTTACCCATCAAATTACAAATTTGTTCAGTGCGGGAGCGACTATTCGGAACCTGATGGAAAAAACAAAATAATTATGCAAAAAGATCAGTGGAAAAGGCGGTAAAAATGACCCTGCTTTTAGCCATTCGGCGGAGTAAAAAATCCCGTATCGCCTTATCTGGCGGGCGTTACAACCGGATACACTTTGTTACCGCGCAGGCCCTCTAATTCGCCCACAATGGTTCTCACGGTTTCAACACGGATGTGGTCCTTCTTGTGCAGCGTGTGAGCGGATACAAAGCACAATGAATAGATCGTCGGTTTCATACCGAATCCCTTCTTAGGGGCATCCTTGTTGGAATCGTGATCGGCACCTGCCGATTGCTTCCACCTTTGGTCTCCTCGCGCTAACCCCGTAGCGTGTGGTTTTTAGCGGGCTTATGAGCCCGCTTTTTTTCGTCCATAGAAAACGCACGTACAGATTGTCACGCCGTTTTCTGCTGCGTCAGCCCCAGTTCGTCGATCATCGCTTCGCGCATCACGAACTTCTGCACCTTCCCCGTCACGGTCATCGGCAAGGCGTCCACGAAGCGCACATAGCGCGGCACCTTGTAGTGCGCGATCTGGCCGTCGCAATAGGCACGCAGTTCCGCTTCGTCCATCGTCGCGCCGGCGCGCAGCACGATCCACGTGCACACTGCCTCGCCGTATTTCGCGTCCGGCACGCCGAACACCTGCGCGCTCTGCACTTTCGGATGGCGGAACAGGAATTCCTCGATCTCGCGCGGGTAGATGTTCTCGCCGCCGCGAATCAGCATGTCCTTGAGCCGTCCGACGATGTTGCAGAAGCCCGCCGCGTCAAGCGTCGCGAGGTCGCCCGTGTGCATCCAGCCATCCACGATCACCTCGCGCGTGCGTGCCTCGTCGCCCCAGTAGCCGGCCATCACCGAATAGCCGCGCGTGCACAGCTCCCCCGTTTCGCCGACCGGCACGATGGCCCCGCTCGCATCGACGATCTTCGCCTCCAGATGCGGCTGGACCCGGCCGACCGTGGTGGTGCGCTTCTCGAGCGAATCGGTGGTGGTGCTCTGAAACGACACGGGGCTGGTTTCCGTCATGCCGTAGGCGATCGTGACCTCGGCCATGTGCATCTCGGCCACCACGCGCTTCATCGTCTCGATCGGGCACGGCGAGCCGGCCATGATGCCGGTGCGCAACGAGCGCAGGTCAAAGCGGCCGAATTCGGGGTGATCCAGTTCGGCGATGAACATGGTCGGCACGCCGTGCAGCGCGGTGCAGCGTTCCGCCTGCACGGCGTCGAGCGTGGCGAGCGGATCGAACGCCGCGCCGGGGAACACCATCTTCGCGCCCACCGACACGCAGGCCAGCACCGCCAGCACCATGCCGAAACAGTGATAGAGCGGCACCGGGATGCAGAGCGCGTCCTGCTCGGTCAGCCGCATCACGCCGGCGATCGAGCGGGCGTTGTTGACGATGTTCCGGTGCGTCAGCGTTGCGCCCTTCGGGCTGCCGGTGGTGCCGCTGGTGAACTGGATGTTGATCGGATCGGTATCGGCGAAACCCGCGCCCAGCACGTCGAGCCCGGCATGCTCGCGCAAGGTGCGGCCGTGCGCGATCAGATCCGCGAAGCGCAGCATGCCGGCCGGCGCCGCCTCGCTCATCGACACCACCGTGCGCAGCGCCGGCACGCGTTCGGCGCGCAGCATGCCAGGCGCGTGCGTGTCGAGCTCGGGGGCGAGCGTGCGCAGCATCAGCGTGTAGTGCGAGGTCTTGAACGATTCGGCCGCGATCAGCAATTTGCAGCCGACCTGGTTCAGCGCGTAATCGAGTTCGGCGTGCCGGTAGGCCGGATTGATGTTGACGAGGATCGCGCCGATGCGGGCCGTGGCGAATTGCGTCAGCAGCCATTCGGCACGGTTCGGCGCCCAGATGCCGACGCGTTCGCCCGGTGCGATGCCCAGCTCGATCAGCGCGGCGGCCAGCGCATCGACCTCGTCGCCGAATTCGCGCCAGCTCCAGCGCACGCCCTGCTCGCGGAACACCACGGCCGGGCGGTCGGGAAAGCGCGCGATGGTGTCGGCCAGGAAGCGGCCCACGGTGGCGTGGCTCAACGCGGGCGTGGTTGCGCCACGGACGTGGGACAGGCCGTCGCGTGGGGCGATGCCGTTTTCACGGGCCTTGCCGCCCTCGCCTGCCTCATTCGGACGATCGCCGCCGTTCAGGCTGCCTGCGTTGTTTATTACGTCGCCTACCGCGCCGTCACCGCCCCGATCGCCTTGATTCGCCGCCATCGCTGTCTCCGACCAAGCCTTGATCGAGCCATTCTGCCCTGCCTGACAGTCGGCTGACATCGGGGTTAGCGCGCCTGGCCATCGACGGCGATGCGCGAACGCCAGACGAAAAAAAAGCAGCCCGAAGGCTGCTTCTTCCTGCCTGCGCGCAAGGCGCCGGCGTGTCAGTTCTTGCTGCGGATCTTCGCGAGACGCTGGATCGCCTCGAGCTGCGCCATGGCCGTCGCGAGTTCCGACTGGGCCTTGGCGAGGTCGATGTCCGACTTCGCGTTCTGCAGCGTTTCTTCTGCACGGCGCTTGGCTTCTTCCGCCTTCGCGCTGTCGAGATCCTTGCCGCGGATCGCGGTGTCGGCGAGCACGGTCACGGCACCCGGCTGCACCTCGAGGATGCCGCCGGCGACGAACACGAACTCGTCCGCGCCGCTTTCCGATTCGATGCGCACCGCACCCGGACGAATCCGGGTGATGAGCGGCGTGTGGCCCGGCAGAATGCCCAGCTCACCCGATTCGCCCGGCAGCGCGACGAACTTCGCCTGACCCGAGAAGATCTGCTCTTCCGCGCTGACGACGTCTACTTTGATGGTTGCCATATGGACTCCTGTCGATGAAAACCGGCGCTGGCGCGCCGGCCTCCATCCCATGCTCGGCAGGTAAAACGAACCGCGGCAGGCTTGCGCCGCCGCAGCTCATTGAACCCTTACTGGATCTTCTTGGCCTTTTCGAAGGCTTCGTCGATCGTGCCGACCATGTAGAACGCCTGTTCCGGCAGGTGGTCGCACTCGCCGTCGACGATCATCTTGAAACCGCGGATCGTTTCCTTCAGCGGCACGTACTTGCCCGGCGCACCCGTGAACACTTCGGCGACGTGGAACGGCTGCGACAGGAAACGCTGGATCTTCCGTGCGCGGGCGACCGTTTGCTTGTCGTCCGGCGACAGTTCGTCCATGCCCAGAATCGCGATGATGTCGCGCAGTTCCTTGTAGCGCTGCAGCGTCATCTGAACGCGACGCGTGATCGTGTAGTGCTCTTCGCCGATCACGTTCGGGTCGATCTGGCGCGAGGTCGAGTCGAGCGGATCGACTGCCGGGTAGATACCCAGCGAGGCGATGTCACGCGACAGCACGACGGTAGCGTCCAAGTGGCCGAAGGTGGTGGCCGGCGACGGGTCGGTCAAGTCGTCCGCAGGGACGTACACGGCCTGAACGGACGTGATCGAACCCGTCTTGGTCGACGTGATGCGTTCCTGCAGCTTGCCCATTTCTTCTGCCAGCGTCGGCTGATAGCCCACGGCCGACGGCATACGACCGAGCAGTGCCGACACTTCGGTACCGGCCAGCGTGAAACGGTAGATGTTGTCGACGAAGAACAGCACGTCGAGGCCTTCGTCACGGAAGTGCTCGGCCATCGTCAGGCCGGTCAGCGCGACGCGCAGACGGTTGCCCGGCGGCTCGTTCATCTGGCCGTAGACCAGCGCGACCTTGTCGAGAACGTTGGAGTCCTTCATTTCGTGGTAGAAGTCGTTCCCTTCACGGGTACGTTCGCCCACGCCCGCGAACACGGAGTAACCGCCGTGTTCCTTCGCGATGTTGTTGATGAGCTCCATCATGTTGACGGTCTTGCCCACGCCGGCACCACCGAACAGGCCCACCTTGCCGCCCTTTGCGAACGGGCACACCAGGTCGATGACCTTGATGCCGGTTTCGAGCAGTTCGGTCGACGGCGACAGTTCGTCGAACGCCGGTGCCTTCTGGTGGATCGAGCGCGTCTTTTCGCTCACGATCGGGCCGGCTTCATCGATCGGACGGCCGAGGACGTCCATGATGCGGCCGAGGGTCGGCTTGCCGACCGGCACCGAGATCGGCAGGCCGGTGTTCTTCACCAGCACGCCGCGGCGCAGGCCGTCGGATGCGCCCAGACAGATGGTACGAACGATGCCGTCACCCAGCTGTTGCTGGACTTCGAGCGTCAGTTCCGAACCTTCCAGAATGAGTGCGTCGTAGATCTTCGGCATGCGGTCGCGCGGGAATTCCACGTCGATAACGGCGCCGATGCACTGTACGATCTTGCCTTCTACCAAAGCAGTAGTACTCATCGCTTTTCCTTTCAATACCTGATTCTTTACTCGCGCAAGGGCGCAGTTTCGAGGCGACAGTCGCTGACTCGCTTAAACAGCGGCGGCACCGCCGACGATCTCAGACAGTTCCTTCGTGATCGCTGCCTGACGGCTCTTGTTGTACGACAGCTGAAGCTCGCTGATCACGGTCTTCGCATTGTCGGACGCAGCCTTCATCGCGACCATTCGCGCCGATTGCTCGGACGCCATGTTTTCCGCCACGGCCTGATACACGAGCGCCTCGACGTAACGCACCAGCAACTCGTCCACCACGGCCTGCGCATCCGGCTCGTAGATGTAATCCCACGAGGTCGAAGGCGTGCCGTCTTCGCCGTTCTCGAAGTGCTCGGCCGCCAGCGGCAGCAGCTGCTCGATCACCGACTCCTGCTTCATCGTGTTGATGAAGCGCGTGTAGGCGATGTACACGGCCGACAGCTTGCCTTCCGAGTACGCATCGAGCTGCACCTTCACCGCGCCGATCAGCGCGTCGAGGTGCGGCGTGTCGCCCAGATGGACGACCTGCGAGACCACCTTGCCGCCGAAGCGGTTCAGGAAGCCGAGGCCCTTGCTGCCGATGGCCGTGGCTTCGAACTTCTGGCCTTGCTTCTCGAGTTCCTTCAGCTTGCCGACCGTCGCGCGCAGCACGTTCGTGTTCAGGCCACCGCACAGACCCTTGTCGGTCGTGACGAGGATCACACCGGCCGTCTTGGCATCTTCGTTCGCCACCATGAACGGGTGGCGGTATTCCGGGTTCGCGCGGCTCATGTGAGCAGCAATCGCGCGGACCTTGTCGGCGTACGGACGGGCAGCGCGCATGCGTTCCTGCGCGCGGCGCATCTTGGATGCCGCGACCATTTCCATCGCCTTGGTGATCTTGCGCGTGTTTTGCACGCTCTTGATCTTGCCGCGAATTTCCTTCATTCCAGCCATTGCTTGCTCCTTGACCGAAGCGGGGCGTCAGCGCTTACGCGCGTCGCACCGCTTCGAGGTGTCCCTCGCGGATCAATAGGCACCCGACTTCTTGAAGGACTTCAGCGCTTCGTGCAGCGCGCCGTCATCTTCCTTCGACAAAGCCTTGTTGTCTTCGATACGCTTGATCAGGTCGGCGTGGCTGGCCTTCAGGTATTCGCGCAGGCCCTTTTCGAAGGCAAGCACGTCCTTCACTTCGACGTCGTCGAGGTAGCCGTTGTTTGCCGAGAACAGCGCGACGGACAGTTCCCAGACCTGCAGCGGCTGGTATTGCGGCTGCTTGAGCAGTTCCGTCACGCGGCGGCCGCGTTCGAGCTGCTTGCGCGTGGCGGCGTCGAGGTCCGAGGCGAACTGCGCGAACGCAGCCAGCTCACGATACTGTGCGAGGTCGGTACGGATACCGCCCGACAGCTTCTTCACGACGTTCGTTTGCGCAGCGCCACCGACTCGCGACACCGAGATGCCGGCGTTGATTGCCGGACGGATGCCTGCGTTGAAGAGGTCGGTTTCCAGGAAGATCTGGCCGTCCGTGATCGAGATCACGTTGGTCGGTACGAATGCCGTGACGTCGCCTGCCTGCGTTTCGATGATCGGCAGCGCCGTCAGCGAACCCGTCTTGCCCTTCACTTCGCCGTTCGTGAACTTCTCGACGTACTCTTCCGAGACGCGAGCCGCGCGCTCGAGCAGACGCGAGTGGAGATAGAACACGTCGCCGGGGTACGCTTCGCGGCCCGGCGGACGGCGCAGCAGCAGCGAGATCTGGCGATAGGCCCAGGCTTGCTTGGTCAGATCGTCATAGATGATCAGGGCGTCTTGACCGCGATCGCGGAAGTATTCGCCCATCGTGCAACCGGCGTACGGTGCGAGGTACTGCATGGCAGCCGAATCCGAAGCCGATGCCGACACGACGATCGTGTACTCCATCGCGCCCGTTTCTTCGAGCTTGCGCACCACGTTCATGATCGACGAGGCCTTCTGGCCGATCGCGACGTAGATACAGACGAGATCCTTGCCCTTCTGGTTGATGATCGTGTCGATCGCGACGGCGGTCTTGCCCGTCTGGCGGTCGCCGATGATCAGCTCACGCTGGCCGCGGCCGATCGGCACCATCGCGTCGATCGACTTGATGCCGGTTTGCACCGGCTGCGACACGCCGTGACGCCAGATCACGCCCGGGGCGATCTTTTCGATCGCGTCGGTCGCCTTGGCGTTGACGGGGCCCTTGCCGTCGATCGGGTTGCCGAGCGCATCGACCACGCGGCCGATGAGTTCCGGACCGACCGGCACTTCCAGGATGCGACCCGTCGTCTTGACGATGTTGCCTTCGCTGATGTGGCCGTAGTCACCCAGAATCACGGCGCCGACCGAGTCGCGCTCGAGGTTCAGCGCGAGGCCGAACGTGTTGCCCGGAAATTCGAGCATTTCGCCTTGCATCACGTCCGACAGGCCGTGGATGCGCACGATGCCGTCCGTCACGGAGATCACGGTGCCTTGATTGCGAACGTCGACGTTCGCTTCCAGGCCCTGGATCCGGCTCTTGATCAGCTCGCTGATCTCAGAGGGATTGAGTTGCATATTCGCTCCTGATGTTCAATTCTGTTGCGTGCCGGCTGCGGCGCTCAAGCGGTCAATGCGGCTTGCATGCTCGCGAGCCGCGCGCGGACCGAGGTATCGAGCACTTCGTCACCCACCGTCACGCGCACACCGCCGATCAGCGACGCGTCGATTTCAACCGTGGCTTTCAGCGTGCGACCGAACTTCCGTTCGAGGCTTGCGACCAGCTCGGCGAGCTGCGCGCCTTCGAGCGGGAACGCGCTGACGATGGTCACGTCCGCCGCGCCGTCACGCGCGTTCTTCAGTGCGTCGAATTGCTCCGCGATTTCAGGCAGCAGCACGATGCGATGATTGTCGACCAGCATCCGCACGAAGTTCTTCGCTTCCGCACTGCCGGCGAGCGGCGACTTCACCGCGGCGAGCAGCAGTTCGGCGACCTGTGCGCGCCCGACCTTCGGGTTCGACGCGACAGACAGCACTTCGGGCAGTTGCGCAACCTGGGCCAGCTCTCCTGCGAGCGTGGACCAGGCGGCGACGTCACCAGCCTCGGCCACGCGAAACAGCGCTTCTGCGTAAGGGCGGGCAATGGTTGCAAATTCGGCCATGATCAGAGCTCGGCTTTCAGTTGAGTCAGCAGTTCGGCGTGGGCCGCCTGATCGACTTCGCGCTTCAGGATCTGTTCGGCGCCCTTGACCGCCAGCGTCGCGACATCCGCGCGCAGCAGTTCACGAGCCTTCACGATTTGCTGTGCGGCATCGGCTTTCGCCTGGGCAACGATGCGAGCGGCTTCCGCCTGCGCATTCGTCTTGATTTCTTCGGCAACGGCGAGCGCGCGCTTTTCAGCGTCGGCGATTCGCTGCTGGCCGTCGGTGCGAGCCTGCGCGAGTTCCTGGTCCGCGGCCTTGTGTGCCGCTTCGAGTTCCGCCTTGCCCTTTTCCGCGGCGGCCAGGCCGTCGGCGATCTTCTTCGCGCGTTCGTCGAGTGCGTTGATCAGCGGCGGCCACACGAACTTCATCGTGAACCACGCGAGGATCAGGAACACGACCATTTGCGCAAACAGGGTTGCGTTGAGATTCACGGTGTTTCCTTAGTCTGCTATCCGGGAAAATGAAACGGTGAGGCGCTCATCGAGTTGCATCCGATCAGCGCCCGGGATCTCCGTTCCGCCCTGCGCCCGCTATGTGCGAGCGCAAAATTTCCGGTGAACCTTAGCCTGCGAGCTTCGACAGGAGCGGGTTCGCGAATGCGAACAGCATTGCCACACCAACACCGATCAGGAATGCAGCGTCGATCAGGCCGGCCAGCAGGAACATCTTCGTTTGCAGCGGGTTGATCAGTTCCGGCTGACGTGCGCAGGCTTCGATGTACTTGCCGCCCATCAGGCCGATACCGATACAGGCGCCGACGGCACCCAGGCCGATGATGATGCCGATACCGATTGCGGTCAGACCCTGAATGTTGGCGATGAAAGCTTGCATGATCACTCCTATTTGAAAAGACTTGGAACTAGAGATTTAAAAAACCGAAAAACGAAACTGCCTGCCCGTCACGCACTCAGTGCGTTTCGTGCGCCTGGCCGAGATACACCAGCGTCAGCATCATGAAGATGAATGCCTGCAACAGAACAATCAGGATGTGGAAGATTGCCCAGACGCTGCCCGCGATCACATGGCCGACGAAACCAAGAACCGTTGCATCGCCGCCGAAGCTCCAGATACTGCCCAGCAGCGCGATCAGCAGGAACACCAGCTCACCTGCGTACATGTTGCCGAACAGCCGCATGCCGAGCGAAACGGTCTTGGCGATGTATTCGACGATGTTCAACGCGAGGTTGGGGATCCACAGCGCCCAATGCGCGCCGAACGGTGCCGACACCAGCTCGTGGGCAAAACCGCCGACGCCCTTGATCTTGATGCTGTAGTAGATCATCAGGACGAACACGCCCAGCGCGATGCCGAGGGTGCCGTTCAGGTCCGCGGTCGGGACGATGCGGTGATAGGAGATCACGCCGGACAAGCCGAGCAAGTTGATCACGCGGCCCGGCAGGTCGACCGGCAGGAAGTCGAGGGAGTTCATCAGCAGCACCCAGACGAACACCGTCAGCGCGAGCGGCGCGATGAACGTGCGGTTGCCGCGAACCACGGCCTTCGATTGGTCTTCGACCATTTCGACGACCATTTCGATCAGGCACTGGAAACGGCCCGGTACGCCCGGCGTTGCCTTGCGTGCTGCGAGACGCAACACGAGAATGGTCACGAGGCCACACACGATCGACCAGAACAGCGTGTCGAGATTCCATACGTGGAAATCGACGATCGACGTCTGATGCGCGGTGGAGAAGTTCTGCAAGTGGTGCGCAATGTACTCGGACGGATCCAGAGCGTGCGTGCCTTCGCTAGCTGCCATAGTCGTTAATGCACCCAAATTGTCGAAAATCGTTGTTTTACGTATTACCGCAAAGATTTATTGCGGGAACACGAGAGCGCAACTTCCGGTCAGACCTGCGATACTTGCTTATGCTGCATCGCAACGTGTGTTCCGGTTTGCCGCAAAATGCCTTACCGCCAGGCGAGCGCGAGCCAGTATGTCTTCAGCGCAACGAGGTAGGTGACGAGAAGCGGCACCCAGTGCACGTCCGGAAACCGGACCGCCACCGCGGTGAACATCGCGATCGTCAACCCCAGCTTCAGCGCCTCGCCGAACATCCAGCCCATCACCGTGTTCGCGCCGCCGAACCGCAGTCTCGCTGCGAACACCGCACTCGGTACCCAGCCAATCGCTCCGCCCAGCAATGCCGATTGCGCAGCAGCACCCGGCGACTTTGAAAACAGCCACCACGCCAGCGTTGCAACCAGGGACAAGACCATTTGCGCGATCACCACCCGAAACGGGGTGACACGCGATGGCCGACTCACATCCGGACCGAACAGCGCTTGCGCCTCGGCCCGTGTGAGCGGAACGATAGTGTTATCTTGCTGCTCGACATCCCACTCGTCTGCCCGTGGGACGCCGTGCTGCTGCCCGGCAGCGACATGCTGCGCGTGGGGATGTTCGTCGTGCCTGTTGTTCGGCGCCTGACTCGCCATCGCCATCTTCCGCAAAATCGCCGTAAGCCTTCAGCTTTCCACAAGCTTTCAGGGCTACCGTGCTAACAAATCCCGGCGATTGTAAGCGATAGCCGCACGCGATTCAAGGTTTTGGACGCGACAAAAACACGATGAAAACGACATGCGACGCACGGAAAATCGCGTCATTTTCTGACGTCTGACAACAGTTGAAAGAAAAAGCCCGCAGCCAGCTTTCAGCGCAATGTCGGCCGCCCGGATCGGCCGCGGCTTATCTCAGACGAGATGCAACCACAGCGCGCCAAGCGCGTACGCGATCAAACCGAACGGCACGCAGACCAGATGAAACGGCCCCCAGATGCCGGGCGTTTTCGCGAGCCGCACCGCGATCAGGTTGGCGAGCGAGCCGATCGCAAAGCCAAACCCCCCCACGCTGACGCCGAACGCGAGCGCGCGCCAGTCGCCGCCGAACTCCGAAAGCAGGATCGCGGCCGGCACGTTGCTGATGCCCTGCGACAGCACGGCGCCCGCTGTATAAAGGCGCAGCGGGGCATCGAGCCCGAGTTGCGCGACCGCGCCGTGCACGGCCGGCAGCGCCGCCGCGCCGCGCAGCACCACGAACATCAGCACGAAAATCAGCAACAGCAGCCAGTCGATCCGCAGCACGGCATCGCGCCGGGTCGCGGCCAGCACCAGCGCCACCGCGATCACGCCGGGCACCGCGAAGTGCAAATCGGCCGCCACCACGAACGCCGCGAACAGCACCGCGGCCGTCAGCGCGAGCGGCCGGCGCACCGGATTCGGCTCGCTGTCGCCCGAAAAATCGAGCGGTTTGGCGCGGAACAGGCACGCGGCCAGCACCAGCAGCATGGCCATCGTAATCAACGCGAGCGGTGCCAACTCGATCACGAAGCGACCAAATGACGCACCACTGCGCTGCCAGAGAAACAGGTTCTGCGGGTTGCCGAGCGGCGTCGCGATCGAGCCGGCGTTCACGGCGATCGCCAGGCAGATCACGAGGCGCTTGATCGGCAGCGGTGTGAGCCGCTGCAGCGACACCACCAGCGGCACGGCGACGAATAGCGCCACGTCGTTGGTCAGCCAAGTGGCGAGCACGGCGGCGAACACGATCAGCAGGATCGCGAGCGAACGCTCGGTGCGCACGCGATGCACGATCCGATGCGCGAGCCACATCAGGAAGCCCGACAGTTCGAGCGCCTTGGTCACCATCAACAGGCCGGCGAGCGTCGCGACCGTCTGCCAGTCGACCAGGCCAGCGAGCGCAGCCAGCGGCTGCGGCCGCGCGATCTGCAGGATCACCAGCGCGACGACGAGGATGGACAGCACCGGCTCGCTCGCGACGAACGCGAGCCATTTGCGCGGGGCCGCCCCGCTCACCTGATTCATCGGCACCTCAGGCGGCGATATTGCCGCGCAGGCGCAACAGGATGCCTTCGAGCGCGTCGAGATCGCCGAAGTCGATCGTCAATTGCCCGCGGCCACGGCGGCCCAGCTTGATCTTGACGTTCGAGGCGAGCATGTCGGACAGCTCCTCCTCGAGCCGGCGCGTATCGCGGCCGCCATCTTCCTTCGACTTGGCCTTCAGCGTCGGCGCTTCCTTGGTGGTATGCGCCACGAGTTTCTCGGTTTCGCGCACCGACAGGCGGCGGTTGACGACCTGATGCGCCAGCGTGATCTGCGTGGCGGCATCGACGGCCAGCAACGCGCGCGCATGGCCCATGTCGAGGTCGCCGGCGAGCAGCATGGTCTGCACCGGCGTGGCCAGGTTCAGCAGGCGCAGCAGGTTCGACACGGCACTGCGCGAGCGGCCCACCGATTCGGCGGCCTGCTCGTGCGTGAAGTCGAATTCGTCGAGCAGACGCTGGATGCCATGCGCCTCTTCGAGCGGATTCAGATCCTCGCGCTGAATGTTCTCGATCAACGCCATGGCCGCCGCGGCCTGGTCGCTCACATCCTTGATCAGCACCGGCACTTCCTTCAGGCCGGCCAGACGCGAGGCGCGGAAACGCCGCTCGCCCGCGATGATCTCGAAGCGGTCGACGCCGACCGGACGCACCAGGATCGGCTGCATCACGCCCTGCGCGCGAATGCTCGACGCCAGCTCCTGCAGCGCGCCCTCGTCCATCCGCGTGCGCGGCTGGTATTTGCCGGCCTGCAATTTGTCGAGCGGAAGCGTATTGGGCGCCCCCTCGATCTTCACGGCTTCGGTGATGTCGGCGCTGCCGCCGAGCAAGGCTTCGAGCCCGCGTCCCAGACCTTTCTTCTTTGCTACCGCATTCATCGACTTTCCCTCGTTCGATAGTCCGCTGGAACGACGCGTCAAAGCGCCTGCACTCGTTCGATCATCTCGGCGCCGAATTGCAGATACGCCTGCGCGCCACGCGATGCGCGATCGAACACCACGCCCGGCAGCCCGTAGCTGGGCGCCTCGGCGAGGCGCACGTTGCGCGGGATCACCGTATCGAACACCTTGTCGCCGAAGTGCGCCTTCAACTGGTCCGACACCTGCTGCTGCAACGTGATGCGCGGGTCGAACATCACGCGCAGCAGGCCGATCACCTTCAGCTCGCGATTCAGGTTCGCGTGGATCTGCTTGATGGTGTTGACCAGATCGGACAGGCCTTCGAGCGCGAAGTATTCGCACTGCATCGGGATCACCACGCCGTGCGCCGCGCACAGGCCGTTCAGCGTCAACAGCGACAACGCCGGCGGACAATCGATCAGCACGAAATCGTATTGATCCTCGATCTTCTCGATCGCGGCCTTCAGTTGACGTTCGCGGTTCTCGACGCCGACCAGCTCGATTTCCGCACCGGCCAGTTCGCGGTTGGCCGGCAGCACGTCGTAGTCGAGCGACTCGGGGCGCACGCGCGCCTGCTCGATCGACACACCATCGACGAGCACTTCATAGACGGTCGATTCGCACGTCGCCTTGTCGATACCGCTACCCATGGTGGCATTGCCCTGCGG
This sequence comes from Burkholderia sp. 3C, assembly GCF_054589155.1. NCBI lineage: Bacteria > Pseudomonadati > Pseudomonadota > Betaproteobacteria > Burkholderiales > Burkholderiaceae > Burkholderia > Burkholderia sp. 3C. The sequence goes on along the minus strand of NZ_BAAILN010000028.1, from coordinate 41,988 downwards.
GTCCAGGTCGATCAGCAGGACACGCTGTTGCTGGGCTGCGAGGCTCGCGGCGAGATTGACCGTCGTGGTCGTCTTGCCGACCCCACCCTTCTGGTTGGCCACACAGAAGATTTTTGCCATCGTTGGTTTGTCCCTCAATCAAAACATCGGATGCGGCGTAGCGCACCCTTCATCATTCAATGTGCTTCGGCAACGCCGACTTCGATCAGATGTCGCTCGGCATCGAGCGCCGGCACCGCAAGCCGGAAAATCTGGCGGACTTGCGCGCCTTCAGGGAGGCGAGCCATTTCATCGTCCGGCTGGACGCCCTTCATGGCCCAGATCGCTCCGCCCGGCGCCACCAGGTGCCGCGCGAGCACGACGAAATCCGACAGATCGGCAAACGCGCGGGACACGATCACGTCGAATTGGCCCGGCACTTCATGGCCGGGGCGCAGCGTCTCGACGCGGCCGGTGACCACCGACAGGTTCGCGAGCTTCAGCTCGGCCTTGGCCTGCGTCTGGAATGCGGACTTCTTGTGGACGATATCGTTGAGCGTGACCTGCCAGTGCGGGAACACGATGGCCAGCACGATGCCGGGCAGGCCACCGCCCGAACCGACGTCGAGCGCCGTCCTCGCCTTCAGCTCGCGCAGATGCGGCACGATCGACAGCGAATCGAGGATGTGCTGAATCATCATCTGCCGCGGGTCGCGGATCGCGGTCAGGTTGTAGACCGCGTTCCACTTGCCGAGCAGTGCGACATAGTCGAGCAGCTTCGTCACTTGTGCCTCGTCGAGCGCGATATCGAGTGAGGCAAGCCCTTCGGTCAGCAGCGCATGAAGCGCATCGCGGGAGCCCCCCGCCATCGGGTTACGCCCCGTCATTGCTGCGTCGGGACGTTGTTGCCCCCTGCTTCGCCGGGCGTCGAGCCGGCTGCCGTACCGCGACGGCCGAGGCCGCGCTTCAGATGCACCATCAACAGCGAGATCGCAGCCGGCGTGATGCCGGAGATCCGCGATGCCTGGCCAACCGTTTCGGGGCGATGCTGCTCCAGCTTCTGACGCGCTTCGAACGACAGGCCGCGCACTTCCGCGTAATCGATGCTTTCCGGCAGGCGCGTGTTCTCATGCGCCCCGTTGCGCTCGATCTCGCCGGCCTGACGCTCGATATAGCCCTGGTACTTGATGCCGATCTCGATCTGTTCCTCGATCTGGGCGAGCAGCACCGGATCGTCGGCCAGGGCCTCGGTCGGTCCGCATTCACCACCGCGCAAACCGCACACGCCGGCATAGCTGATACCCGGGCGGCGCAGCAATTCGGCGAGGCTGTATTCGTGATCGATGGCCTTGCCGAGCAACGCTTCCGCTTCATCGGCCGGCAACGTCTTCGGTGTCACCCAGGTCTTGCGCAGGCGTTCTGTTTCACGTGAAACAGCATCGCGCTTGCGGCAGAACGCATCCCAGCGCGCGTCGTCGATCACACCCAGTTCGCGGCCCATTTCGGTCAGGCGCATGTCGGCGTTGTCTTCACGCAGGCTCAGGCGGTATTCGGCGCGGCTCGTGAACATCCGGTACGGCTCGGATACACCTTGCGTGACCAGATCGTCGACCAGCACGCCGAGGTAAGCCTGATCGCGACGCGGACACCACGCGTCCTTGTCCTGTGCGTAGCGGCCAGCATTGATGCCGGCCAGCAGACCTTGCGCAGCCGCTTCCTCATAGCCGGTCGTGCCGTTGATCTGGCCCGCAAAGAACAGCCCTTCAATGACCTTGGTTTCCAGCGACGCCTTCAGGCCGCGCGGATCGAAGTAGTCGTACTCGATCGCATAGCCGGGGCGCAGGATATGCGCGTGCTCCAGCCCGCGCATCGAGTGCACGAGGTCGAGCTGCACGTCGAACGGCAGGCTGGTGGAGATCCCGTTCGGGTAGAACTCGTTGGTGGTCAGCCCTTCCGGTTCCAGGAAGATCTGGTGCGAATCCTTCGAGGCGAAACGGTGGATCTTGTCTTCGATCGACGGGCAATAGCGCGGGCCGACGCCGGCGATCACGCCCGTGTACATCGGCGAGCGGTCGAGGCCGCTGCGGATGATGTCGTGCGTGCGCTCATTGGTATGCGTGACCCAGCATGGCATCTGGCGCGGATGCATCTCGGCGCGGCCGAGGAACGAGAACACCGGCACCGGATCGAGATCGCCGGGTTGCTCTTCGAGCTTCGAAAAGTCGATCGAGCGGCCGTCGATACGCGGCGGCGTCCCGGTCTTGAGGCGGCCTTGCGGCAGCTTCAATTCCTTGAGGCGCGACGACAGCGTGACCGCCGCCGGGTCCCCTGCCCGCCCACCGGTGTGGTTGTTCAGGCCGACGTGGATCTTGCCGTCCAGGAACGTGCCCGCCGTCAACACCACGGCGCGCGCGCGGAAGCGGATGCCGATCTGCGTCACGGCGCCCACCACGCGCTCGCCCTCGACGATCAAATCGTCAACGGCTTGCTGGAACAGCCAAAGGTTCGGCTGGTTTTCGAGGCGGCTGCGGATCGCCTGCTTGTAGAGCAGACGGTCGGCCTGTGCACGCGTGGCACGCACGGCCGGGCCTTTCGAGGAGTTCAGGATTCGGAACTGGATGCCGGATTCATCCGTGGCGATGGCCATGGCACCGCCCAGCGCATCGACTTCCTTGACCAGATGGCCCTTGCCGATCCCGCCAATCGACGGGTTGCAGCTCATCTGTCCGAGCGTCTCGATGTTGTGCGTCAGCAGCAGCGTTTTCACGCCCATACGCGCGGACGCCAAAGCGGCTTCCGTACCGGCATGACCGCCGCCAACGACGATCACGTCAAATTCAGTGGGATAAAGCATTGCGGATTTCGCGTCAGAACGATCGCGAACCTAGAGAGAAGTATGGGGCGGATTATAGCGGGTTCGCTTTTGGCCCGAATATCGTCCGAACGGACGAGGCTCAAAAATCGCTGTGTTTCACGTGAAACACGCCGCATTTTTCCAACAGGGCGGCCACCGATCAGCCCGGTTTTCGGGCCAACCCGAGATAGCTGTCGATGACGCGGGGATTCTGCGCCAAGTCGGAAGCCGGCCCGTCGAGCACGAATTCGCCGGTTTCGAGCACATGACCGTGATCGGAAATCTGCAGCGCCGCCCGTGCGTTTTGCTCGATCAGAAGAATGGCGACGCCTGTGCCGCGCAGTGCGCTGACGATGTGGAAGATCTCCTTGACGATCAACGGCGCCAAGCCAAGGCTCGGCTCGTCGAGCATCAACAGATCGGGCTTGCCCATCAGCGCGCGGCCCAGCGCAAGCATCTGCCGTTCGCCGCCGGATAGCGTGCCGGCCGCCTGCCTGCGTCGCTCCTTCAGGCGTGGGAACAGCGCGAACACGGGGTCAAGTTGGTCGAGATAACGCGCCTCGCCCGCCTGCTTGCGGCGATATGCGCCCAGTACGAGGTTGTCCTCAACCGTCATCGAGCCGAACAGCTCGCGCTTTTCAGGCACCAGACACATGCCACGCGCGACGCGCTGCTCGACGGGCAATGTCTCCACCGCTTCGCCGCAATAACGCACCGCACCGCTCGCCCGCCCGGTCGCCGGCAACGCGCCCATGATCGCGTTAAGCAGCGTCGACTTCCCTGCCCCGTTCGGGCCAATCACGCTGACGATCTGCCCCGCCGCGACGCGAATCGACACGCCGCGCAGCGCCTCGACCTTGCCGTACCGCACCGAGAGGCCGTCGACTTCGAGGATCGCAGTCGCCATCATTCCACTCCACCGAGATACGCTTCGAGCACCGCAGGATCGCGCCGGACTTCGTCGGGCACGCCCTCCGCGATGCGCGTGCCGAACTCCATGACGACGAGCCGATCGGCCAGATTCATCACGAAATCCATGTCGTGCTCGACCAGCAGCACGCTGATGCCCTCGTCGCGCAACCGGCGCAGCAGTTCGGCCAGCTGCTGTTTCTCCTGGTAACGCAGCCCGGCGGCCGGTTCGTCGAGCAGCAGCAGCGTCGGATCGCAGCACAGCGCGCGAGCAATTTCGACGATCCGCTGCTGCCCCAGCGCCAGGCTGCCCGCCTCCTCGTCCATCTGCGCGCCGAGCCCGACGCGCCGCAATTGCGTAGCCGCCTCGGCCAGCAGGCGTGCTTCCTCATGCGCGTTGAGCCGCGCGATGCTGCGCCAGACCCCGGCCGAGCCACGCAGGTGCGCGCCGATCGCGACGTTCTCCAGCACCGTCATGCCCGGCAGCAGCTTCACATGCTGGAAGGTGCGGCCGATCCCGCGTCGCACGATTTCACGTGAAACCATCGAATCGATCCGCTCGCCACGGAAGCGAATCGTGCCGCCTGTCGCACGCGAGACGCCCGTGACCAGGTTGAACGTCGTGGATTTGCCCGCGCCGTTCGGGCCGATCAGGCCGACGATCTGTCCCGCTTTGACCTCGAAACTGATGTCGTTGACGGCGACCAGGCCGCCGAACGTCTTGCGTATCCGCTCCACTTCGAGCAGCGGCTCGCCGAGCGCAGGCCGCGCGCGACGCGGCAGCGGTTCGGCCGATTCCAGCGCCCTCGCCCGTTGGCCGCGCGACGGCAACCAACCGGCCCAGCACCGCACGAGAAACGGCCATGCGCCATCGCGCGCCGTCTGCAACAGCACCACCATCAGCACGCCGAACACGATGATCTCGAAGTTGCCGTCCTGGCCGAGCAGCCTGGGCAGCAGCGATTGCAGCCAGTCCTGAAGCACGGTGAGGATGGCCGCGCCGAGCAACGCGCCCCAGACATGCGCGGCACCGCCCACCACGGCCATGAACAGGAACTCGATGCCATGGTTCAGCCCGAACGGGGTCGGATTCACGGAGCGCTGCAAGTGCGCATAGAGGAAACCCGACACGGCCGCCAGCACGGCCGCGTGGACGAAGATCGTCACGCGCATCCAGGCGGTATTCACGCCCATCGCCTCGGCCATCGCGGCACCGCCGCGCAGCGCGCGGATGGCCCGGCCGGGCCGGCTGTCCAGCAGATTGCGCACCGACACCACGGCCGCCAGCACCACGAGCCAGATCAGGTAATAGAAGCTGCGTCCGGTGTCGAACGTGAGGCCCGGCACGTGCAGCGCCGGGATGCCGTTGATGCCGTCGTACTTGCCGAGCCACGCCAGGTTGCCGAACAGATAGAACAGCGCGAGGCCCCAGGCGATCGTGCCGAGCGGCAGGAAATGGCCCGACAGCCGCATCGTCACGGCGCCGAGCACCAGTGCGATAAGTGCCGTCAACACCACCCCGGCGGCCAAACCGAGCCACGGCGAGAGGCCGCAGGCGGTGCTCAGATAGGCCGTGGCATACGCACCGATGCCGACGAACGCGGCCTGCCCGAAGCTCGTCATGCCGCCGATGCCGGTCAGCAGCACGAGGCCGATCGCGACGATCGCATCGAGGCCGATGGTGTTCAGCAGCGTGATCCAGAACTCGGGAATCCGCAGCGCCCCGGGCAGCGCCGGCAACGCGAACAACACCAGCACGAACGCCACGAACAGGCGATGGCGATGCAGCGTCTTCATCGCGTCAGCCCTCCTCGTCCTCGCCCTGCGGCGACGTCAGGCTGCGCCAGAGCAGCACCGGAATGATCAACGTGAACACGATCACCTCCTTGTACGCGCTGGCCCAGAACGACGAATACGATTCGAGCAGGCCCACCAGCACCGCGCCGGCCGCCGCGAGCGGGTAGCTGACCAGCCCGCCGATGATCGCGCCAACGAAGCCCTTGAGCCCGATCAGAAAGCCCGAGTCGTAATAGATCGTCGTCAGCGGCCCGACCAGAATCCCGGACAGCACGCCGAGCGCCGACGACAACGTGAACGCGAGCCGCCCGGCCTGCGTCGTGCCGATCCCGACCAACTGCGCGCCGAGCCGGTTCACCGAGGTCGCGCGCAGCGCCTTGCCCGCAATCGTGCGGCCGAAGTACAGGGCCAGCGCGGCGATCATCGCGAGCGCCGTGACGATCACCACCACGCTCTGCACCGAGATCGTCTGCGTGCCGAATGCGAGCTGCGCATCGGAGAACGCCGCCGTGCGCGAACCTTCCGCGCCGAACATCACGAGGCCCAGCCCCACCATCGCGAAATGCACCGCAACCGACACGATCAGCAGCACCAGCGTGCTCGCCTCCGCGATCGGTTGATAGGCGAGCCGATAGACGAACGGCCCCATCGGCACGACGATCGCCAGCGTCAACGCGATCTGGGCCAGCATCGGCAACGCCGTTGCGGCCATTGCATGCGCCACGGCAAACACGGCGACCGGCATCAACACGCAACGCCCGGCCAGCGTCGTCAACGTGCGGCCGAGCGCATGGCGGCGTTCGCGATGCCGGATCAACGCGGCCACGTCGAGCACGAAGCAGGCGATGCCGAGCACGACGAGCAGCCAGCAGGTCGCCGGCACCTTCTGCGTCTGCAACGCGGCCAGCGTCAGCGCGCCAAAGGCCACGAACTCGCCCTGCGGGATGAAGATCACGCGCGTCACGGAAAACACCAGAACCAGCGCCAGTGCGAGCAACGCGTAGATCGCGCCGGTCGTGATGCCGTCCTGCGCGAGAATCAGCGCTATCGAAAGATCCATGCGATCGAATCCGGTTGGGTCGGAAATCGGCGATAGAAACGGCAGCAAACACGGAAGCGAATACCGGAATCGCCCGTCAGGCAAGGCGCGCACCGCAATGTTTCACATGAAACATTGCGGCAGCCGATCAATCGGCCTGGAGCTTCCACTTGCCGTCGACGATCTGCACCATCACGCGGGCGCGGGCATCGAAGCCGTTGTGATCGGCCGGCGTGGTGTTGAACACGCCGTGCGACGCAGGCAGGTTGCGGAGGTTTTCGAGCGCCGTGCGCAGCGCTTCACGGAATGCCGGCGTGCCCGGCTTGCCGGCCTTCAGCGCCTCGGGAATCGCCCGCTGCAACATCAGCCCGGCGTCCCACATATGGCCGCCGAAGGTCGACAGCGAGCCGGCACCATACGCAGCCTCATAGGCCGCCTTGTAGGCCAGCGCGGGTGTCTTCACGGCGTTCGAATCGGGCAATTGGTCGGCAACCAGCACCGGGCCGGCCGGCAGCAGTTCGCCGTCGCAATCCTTGCCGCAGACGCGCAGGAAATCGTTGTTGGCCACGCCATGCGTCTGATAGACCTTGCCCGCGTAGCCGCGCTCCTTGAGCGTCCTGGCAGGCAGCGCGGCCGGCGTGCCGGCCCCGGCGATCAGCACCGCATCGGGCCGCGTGGCGAGCAGCTTCAGCACCTGCCCCGTGACCGAGGTGTCCGGGCGGTTGTAGCGCTCGTTGGCGACAACGCGGATGCCGTTCGCGGCGGCCGCCGCCGTGAACACGGTCGACCAGCCGTCGCCGTAGGCATCGGCGAAGCCGATAAAGCCGACCGTCTTCACGCCGTGCTTGGCCATGTAGCCCGCGATCGCGTCGGCCATCAGTCGGTCGTTCTGCGGCGTCTTGAACACCCACGCGCGCTTCGCATCCATCGGCGCGATGATCTGCGCGCTGGCGGCCAGCGAGATCATCGGGGTGCGGCCCTGCGCGGCCACATCGATCATGGCCAGCGAGTTCGGCGTGATCGTCGAACCGACGATCGCATCGACGTGATCCTCGTCGATCAGCTTGCGAGTGTTCTGCACGGCGCGGCTCGAATCCGATGCGTCGTCGAGCACGATGTAGCGGATCGCCTGCCCGCCGATTGTTTTCGGCAGCAGCGCGACCGTGTTCTTCTCGGGGATGCCGAGCGACGCACCGGGCCCCGTGGCCGACACCGACACGCCCACCGTCACCTGCGCCACCGCAGCCGTCACACCGCATGCCAGGCCCGCCGCCAGCAGCGTCAGCGTCCATCGCTTGATCGTCATGCCCTGTCTCCCCGCGTTGTTCGTTCTGGTCGATATCATCGTGCCGGCCGTCGCCCTGCTCTCGGCGCAATCGACGGCCATCGTTCGGCGCGACGGCCCATCGCGCGGGCAATAAAAAGGCGCGTTACGAAGCACGCGCCCTGTTCGATCGATCGCCGCTGTCACGATGCCGGCCGGCTTTGCAAAACGTTCGACGCGGCGACCAGCAGATCGCAGATGGATCACGTAGCGGCCGCTCCAGCGCCTCGCCACGGCCCTCGCGACACGCGCCGAAGATCTTCCCATCGGCGGCCCGGCAAGCCCGCGCCAACCCGTCTCCGCCATCCGCCAAGGCACCCTGCCGGATCACGCCCACGACGAATCCGGAGCGATGCGCAGACACACCGGAAACCCCACGCGTTACCCAATCGAATGGTTCGCGAAAGCGAGTGTAGCGGCCGCCACGCGCGCGCGACAAACCGGGTAAACGGCAAGAAGCTGAAACCGGAGAACGAGCGAAAACGGGGGAAATTCAGGGAAACGAAGAAAAAACGGAAGGGGAACGAAACAGGAAGGAATGCCGGAAAACCGGATGCGCAAACCGCCGCGCCAAATGAAAAAGCGCTGTTGGATTCCGTCCAACAGCGCTTTGGGGCCGGGCACTGAGTGCCTCGATTGTCTCCTCGTTCTCCACCTGCAAAATCGGGTTCGCGGTGCAGCAGAACAGGAACGAAGATTAAACAAGCGTGGAATTACGAGCAACCTAGCATTTACCCCTATGGTGCATCGCCGCACGGAAATTGGGCACAATTCCCGGCAACGAGGCGTCCATTTGACGGGCGTTCGCGGCCGTTTAACGCGGCACGCACCGCGCGCCAGTCGCCGCTTTGACGCTGCGCATCACGACGTCCGGAGCGGCTTCACGCGCGCCACGATCTCGCCGACGATACCGCGCCGGAACGCCAGCACGCAGGCGATGAAGATCAACCCGGTGACGATCGAGGTCGATTCGCCGAGCGAGCGGAACCAGTCCACGCCGGTGACCGAGGCGAGCCAACTGCCGATGTCGCCGAGCCGCTCCTCCAGCGCGACGATCAGCGCCGCGCCGAGCAAGGGGCCGAACAGCGTGCCCATGCCGCCCACCAGCGTCATCAGGATCACGAGGCCGGACATGGTCCAGTACGCGTCGCCGAGCGTCTCGAAGCCGAGCACCACCACCTTCAGCGCGCCGGCCAGCCCGGCCAGCGCCGCCGACAGCACGAAGGCCAGCAGCTTGAAGCGGTCGGTGTCGTAGCCCAGCGAGATCGCGCGCGGCTCGTTCTCCTTGATCGCCACCAGCACCTGGCCGAACGGCGAATGGACGATCCGCACGATGCCCATCGCCGCGAACGCCACCACCACCAGCACCACGTAGTAGAGCGTCAGGTCCTGCGACAGATCGAGCAGGCCGAACAGCCGGCCGCGCGCCACGCCCTGCAGGCCGTCCTCGCCGTGCGTAAACGGCGCCTGCAGGTAGACGAAGTAGATCATCTGCGCGAACGCCAGCGTGATCATCGCGAAATAGATGCCCTGCCGGCGAATCGCGAACAGGCCCACCACCAGCCCCACCAGCGTGGCCGCCGCGGTGCCGGCCGCCACGCCCAGCTCGGGCGTGAAGCCGAGCGTCTGGATCGTGTAGCCGGTCAGGTAGCCGGCCGTGGCGAGGAACATCGCATGGCCGAACGACAGCAGGCCGGTATAGCCGATCAGCAGGTTGAAGGCGGCCGCGAACAGCGCGAAGCACATCACCTTCATGACGAACAGCGGATAGGCGCCGATGAACGGCGCGCACGCGAGGCCGATCAGCAGCAGGCCGTAGAGCACTTTTCTCTGCATCATCTTTCCTTGCCGAACAGGCCCGCCGGGCGAACCAGCAGCACCAGCGCCATGATCACGAACACCACGGTGGCCGATGCCTCGGGATAGAACACGCGCGTGAAACCCTCGATCACGCCGAGCAGCAGGCCGGTGACGATCGAGCCGAGGATCGAGCCCATCCCGCCGATCACCACCACGGCGAACACGGTGATGATCATCGATTGCCCCATCAGCGGCGAGACCTGGATCACCGGCGCGGCCAGCACGCCGGCGAACGCGGCCAGCGCCACGCCGAAGCCGTAGGTGAGCGTGATCATGCGCGGCACGTTCACCCCGAACGCCTCGACCAGCTTCGGGTTCTCGGTGCCGGCGCGCAGGTACGCGCCCAGGCGCGTCTTCTCGATCACGAACCAGGTGACGAGGCACACCGTCAGCGAGGCCACCACCACCCAGGCGCGGTAGTTCGGCAGGTACATGAAGCCGAGATCGGTCGCGCCGCTCAACAGCGCCGGCACGTCGTACGGTTGGCCCGACGCGCCGTAGATCGAACGAAACACGCCCTCGATCACCAGCGTCAGGCCGAAGGTCAGCAGCAGGCCGTACAGGTGATCGAGCCGGTAGAGCCAGCGCAGCATGGTCTTTTCGATCAGGATGCCGAACAAGCCGACCACCAGCGGCGCGATCGCCAGCATCGCCCAGTACGGCAGCCCGAAATAGTTGAGCCCCATCCACGCGAGCATCGCACCCAGCATGAACAGCGCGCCGTGCGCGAAATTGATCACGTTGAGCAGCCCGAAGATCACCGCGAGCCCCAGGCTCAGGATCGCGTAGAACGAGCCGTTGACGAGGCCGAGCAGCAACTGGCTCAGCATCGCCGACAACGGAATGCCAAAGATGTTCATCGAATCTGCCGTCTGTTAGGGGTGCGCAACACATGCGCCGCCGGCTCACCGTGGTGGCCGGCGGCGCACGCGCATCACCGGGCGCTGCGAACGAGCCGGCTTACTTCCACAACGCGCAGCGCGATTCCTGCTTGGTGCCGTAGGCCTGATCGCCCGGGATCGTCGCAAGGATCTTGTAGTAGTCCCAAGGTTCCTTCGATTCCGACGGCTTCTTCACTTCCATCAGGTACATGTCGTGGATCATGCTGCCGTCCTGGCGCACGTAGCCCTTCGCGTAGAAGTCGTCGATCTTGGTCTTCTTCAGTTGCGCCATGATCTTGTCGGCGTCGGTCGAGCCCACCGCCTGCACGGCCTTCAGGTAATTCGTCACCGAGGAATAATCGGCGGCCTGCAGGCTCGACGGCATCTTCTTGGTCTTCGCGAAATAGCGCTGCGCCCACTTGCGCGAGGCGTCGTCGCGGTTCCAGTACCAGCTGTCGGTCAGCACCAGGCCCTGCGTGGTGTCGAGGCCCAGGCTGTGGATGTCGTCGATGAACACCAGCAGCGCGGCGATCTTCATGCTCTTGGTGATGCCGAATTCCTTGGCGGCCTTGATTGCGTTGACGGTGTCGCCGCCCGCGTTGGCCAGGCCGAGGATCTGCGCCTTCGAGGCCTGCGCCTGCAACAGGAACGACGAGAAATCCGACGCCGACAACGGATGGCGCACCGCGCCGAGAACCTGCCCGCCGTTGGCCTTGACCACGTCCGAGGTGTTCTTTTCCAGCGCCTTGCCGAACGCGTAATCGGCGGTCAGGAAGAACCAGGTCTTGCCGCCCTGCTTCGTGACGGCCGAGCCGGTGCCCTTGGCGAGCGCCATCGTGTCGTAGGCGTAATGCACCGTGTACGGCGTGCACTGCTCGTTGGTCAGCGTGTCGGCGCCGGCGCCGATGTTGATGTACACGCGCTTCTTCTCGGCCGCGACCTGGTTCATCGACAGCGCCGTGGCCGAATTCGTGCCGCCCACCAGCAGGTCGAGGCCGTCGCGGTCCATCCACTCGCGCGCCTTCGAGGCGGCGATGTCAGCCTTGTTCTGGTGATCCGCATACACCAGCTCGATCGGCTTGCCGTTCACCTTGCCGCCGAAATCCGCGATCGCCATGCGGATCGCTTCGAGGCCGCCCTGCCCGTCGATATCGGCATACAGCCCGGACAAATCGGTGATGAAGCCGATCTTCACCGCATCGGCCGCGTGCGCCGGGCCGGAAGCGGCCGCGGCGGCGAACGCGGTGACGAGACACGCGCGCGCGAGGGTCCTCAGTTTCATTGACGTCTCCTGGTGTGATGCATTTGTGGTTGTAGAGCGCGACCGCCGCCGCGCGTGGCGGCCGCGGCGCGCCCGGCACGTCAGACGCCGAGCAGCGCGTGCAGCACGGGCATCTTGCCTTCGAGTTGCGCCGCCTCGAAATGCTCGACGATGCGGCCATGCTCCATCACGTAGAAGCGGTCGGCGAGCGGCGCGGCAAAGCGGAAGTTCTGTTCGACCATCACGATCGTGTAGCCGCGCGCCTTCAGCGCGACGATCATGCGTGCGAGCGTCTGCACGATCACGGGCGCGAGGCCCTCGGAAATCTCGTCGAGCAGCAGCAGGTTCGCGCCGGTGCGCAGGATGCGCGCCACCGCCAGCATCTGCTGCTCGCCGCCCGACAGGCGCGTGCCCTGGCTGTGCCGGCGCGTCGCCAGGTTCGGAAACAGCGTGTAGATCTCGTCGAGCGACATCGCGTTCTCGCGCGGCCCGACCGCCGGCGGCAGCAGCAGGTTCTCCTCGCACGACAGGCTGGAAAAGATGCCGCGCTCCTCCGGGCAATAGCCCACCCCGCCGTGCGCAATGCGGTGCGTGGGCAGCGCGATGGTTTCGCGGCCCGCGATCCGGATCGAACCGCGCCGCCGGCCCGTCAGGCCCATGATGGCGCGCAGCGTGGTGGAGCGGCCCGCGCCGTTGCGGCCCAGCAGCGTGACCACCTCGCCGCGCCCGACCGTCATCTCCACGCCGTGCAGGATGTGCGATTCGCCGTACCACGCTTCGAGATCGTGGATCGCCAGCGCCGGCACCGCCTGCGCGTCGACCACCTTCATCGACGCATCGAAGGCCGCGGCCGCGCCGTGCATCGAGCCGGCCAGCGCCGGTTCCCGCCGTTCGCCCGCGCTCATCCGTGCGCCCCCGTCAGCGCGGCGTCGGCGCTGCCCATGTAGGCCTCGATCACCAGCGGATTCTTCGATACTTCGGCGTACGCACCTTCGGCCAGCACCTCGCCGCGTTGCAGGACGGTGATGGTGTCGGAGATGCCGGCGATCACGTTCATGTTGTGCTCGACCATCAGGATCGTGCGCCCGGCCGATACTTTCTTGATCAGTGCGGTGACGCGATCGACGTCCTCGTGGCCCATGCCCTGGGTCGGCTCGTCGAGCAGCATCAGTTCGGGCTCCATGGCAAGCGTGGTGGCGATCTCCAGCGCGCGCTTGCGGCCGTAGGCCAGCTCGACGGTGCGCACATGCGCGAAATCGGTCAGGCCGACCTGGGTCAGCAGATCCATCGCGCGATCGTCGAGCCGGCGCAGCGAACGCGCGCTGCGCCAGAAATGGAACTCGCTGCCAAGCGTGCGCTGCAGGCCGACGCGCACGTTCTGCAAGGCTGTCAGATGCGGGAACACCGCCGAGATCTGGAACGAGCGGATGATGCCGCGCCGCGCGATTTGCGACGGCCGCTCGCGCGTGATGTCGAGGCCGTTATAGACGATCTGCCCGGCGGTGGGCTTCAGGAATTTGGTGAGGAGATTGAAGCAGGTGGTCTTGCCCGCGCCGTTCGGGCCGATCAACGCGTGGATCGAGCCGCGCCGCACCCGCAGGTTGACGCCGCCGACCGCGGTGAAGCCGCGGAATTCCTTGGTCAGCCCGCGCGTCTCGAGAATCGTGTCGCCGAGAATCATGTCCGCTTCCGTCCGATATGACGCGAAACACCGCAAAAATCTCGCACGAGCCACTGCGCCGCCGCACGTCGATGCGGCCTGCCCCCGAGCCAGGCGCCGGCATCCGGCATCGACGCGCGTGCGTCGGCACGCATGCCTGCTGCGCAGCATTGTCGCGCCGTTGGTGCAGTGCATTCATCGGGATTTGCACTGAGAGATCGCGTTATGCGCGGGCGCGCCGGTTGCGATGGCGCGCCGCGGCATTGCCGGAAACCTCGATTGCGGGACGGATTGTGGTGCGCTATCGCGGGCGCTATCGCGGGCGCGATCAGCGATCAGCAATCGCCCTTCGCGATAGCGCCGCTCAGACGGCCGCCGCAGCCGACGACGCGACAGCCCCCGCCGGCGCGATCACGTTCTCGACGGCGGCCCCGTTGCGCCGATCTGCGCGAATCATCTCGCTCGCGCGTTCGGCGATCATCAGCGTCGGCGAATTGGTGTTGCCCGACGTGATCAGCGGCATCACCGACGCATCGACGACGCGCAACCCCGCCACGCCACGCACGCGCAGGCGGCTGTCGACCACGGCCTGCGGATCGTCGGCGCGGCCCATCCGGCAGGTACCCACCGGATGGAAGATCGTGGTGCCCACTGCGCCGGCCGCCTCGGCCAGTTCGGCCTCGGTTTGATAGCGGGTGCCCGGCAGGATTTCCTCGGGCCGGTAGCGCGACAGCGCCGGCGCAGCCGCGATGCGGCGCGTCAGGCGCAGCGCGTTGGCGGCCACGCGCCGGTCTTCCTCGGTCGACAGGTAGTTCGGCGCGATGTTAGGCGCCGCGAACGGATCGGACGACGCGATATGGATGCTGCCGCGCGAGCTCGGCCGCAGGTTGCAGACCGATGCGGTGAACGCGTCATAGCGGTGCAGCGGCTCGCCGAAACGGTCGAGCGACAGCGGCTGCACGTGATATTCGAGATCGGCGCGCGCCATCGATGGATCGGAGCGCGTGAACACGCCGAGCTGCGACGGTGCCATCGCCATCGGCCCGCTTTGCCGCAACAGGTATTCGGCACCGATCGCGAGCTTGCCCCACCAATGCGCCGACAAGGTATTGAGCGTGCGTACGCCCGACACGCGAAACGCGCTGCGCAACTGTAAGTGATCCTGCAGATTTTCGCCGACGCCGGGCAGATCGCATTGCACCTCGATGCCGAGCGCGCGCAGGCGCTGCGCGTCGCCGATGCCGGACAGCTCCAGCAGCGCCGGCGAATTGACCGCGCCCGAAGCGACGATCACCTCGGCGCGTGCATGCGCCACGAACGCCTGGCCGCCGCCGCGATACGCCACGCCACGGCATCGCGCGCCCTCGAACACCAGCCGCTCGGCCTGCGCGCCGGTGATGATGGTGAGGTTCGGGCGCGACAGCGCGGGCCGCAGGAACGCCTTCGACGCGTTCCAGCGCACGCCGCGTTTCTGGTTCACCTCGAAGTAGCCGACGCCGGTGTTGTCGCCACGATTGAAATCGTCGGTGGCCGGCACGCCGGTTTGCTGCGCGGCCTGCGAGAACGCTTCGAGGATCTCCCAGCGCAACCGCTGCTTCTCGACGCGCCACAAGCCGCCCGCCCCGTGCGCGTCGCTCGCGCCGCCGTGATGGTCCTCGCTGCGCCGGAACACCGGCAGCACCGCATCCCAGGCCCAGCCCGCGTCGCCCGTCAGGCGCGCCCAATCGTCGTAATCCTCGCGCTGGCCGCGCATGTAGATCATGCCGTTGATCGACGACGACCCGCCCAGCACGCGCCCGCGCGGATACGACAGCGCGCGGCCGTTGAGGCCGGCTTCCGGTTGTGTCTTGTAGAGCCAGTCGGTGCGCGGGTTGCCGATGCAGTAGAGATAGCCGACGGGGATATGGATCCAGTGATAGTCGTCCTTGCCGCCGGCTTCGAGCAGCAGCACCGACACGTCGGAATCCTCACTAAGGCGGTTCGCCAGCACGCAGCCTGCCGTGCCCGCGCCGACGATCACATAATCGAATTCACCTTCGAGCGTGCGGGGGGATGTCACGATCTGTCTCCTTTCGTTTTTGGCGCTGCGCGTGCGGCTTGCCGGCAGCGAATGCATCGAAGCGTACCCGCGCGCCGCGATCCGAATCCAATGAGTTATGCTGAACAGCTTTATAAGCCGCGCTAATATCGCTCGATGGATCTGATCCTGCTCCGTGCGTTCGCCACGGTGGCCCGCGAAGGCAACCTGACGCGCGCCGCCGCTCGCCTGTGCCTGACGCAGCCCGCCGTCAGCCTGCAGATCAAGCATCTGCAGCTAACGCTTGGCGTGGTGCTGTTCACGCGCACTTCGCGCGGCCTGGTGCTCACGCGCGACGGCCAGGCGCTGCTGCCGCACGCGGAGCGCGCGCTGTCGGCCGCTCACGACGTGCAACGCGCAGCCAGCGCGCTGCGCCAGGAAGTGCGCGGCCGGCTGCGGATCGGCACCGTGCTCGATCCCGAATTCCTGCGCTTGGGCGGCTTTCTGCGACAACTCGTCGAAACCTATCCGCAGATCGAAACCGAACTGCGCCACGGCATGTCGGGCTGGGTGCGCGAGGCCGTGCGGGCGCGCGAGCTCGATGTCGGCTATTCGATCGGCCGCCCCGACGACGACGATCCGCTCGACGGCGTGCTGTTCCACACGCTCACGCTGACCCGCTACCAGTACCGCGTGATGGCGCCGGCCGGCTGGAAGGAGCGCGTGCAGCGCGCCCGCGACTGGCGCGCGCTGGCCGCGCTGCCGTGGATCTGGACGCCGCCCTCCTCGGCCCATCACCGGCTGCTGTCGCGCCGCTTCGCCGAGGCCGGCGTGCAACCGGTGAAGGTAGCGGAGGTGGATCAGGAACCGTCGATGCTCGATCTCGTGAAATCGGGCGTGGGACTGTCGCTGGTGCGCGATTCGATCGCGCTGCGCGAGGCGCACGCGCATGCGCTGGTGATCGTCGAGCCGGTCAGCGTGCCGACCGAGCTGACCTTCATGACGCGGGCCGATCGGCGCGAGGAACCGGTGATCGCCGCGGCGCTGCGGCTGGTCGAGCAACAATGGGCCGGATAGCGTCGAAGCCCCGTCGGGCGGCGCTCCGCCTGCGCGTTATCAACAATTTCCTCACCTTTAAACGGTGAGGATAGAAAACAAAAATCACTCACCGTTCCGGATTTTTCCTCACCTTTCGCGGCGCGCGTTTGCCCTGCCGTTCGTCAGGCGTCACGCCACGGACCCGGAGTTTTTGTTAGATTCATCACCCACCCAGGCGATTCGATCGCCAAGACCGAGGAGAACTGCATGGCACGCAACATCGAGATCAAGGCCCGCGTCAGCGACTTTGACGCCCTGCGCGACAAGGCGGCATCGCTCGCCACCGACGCCCCGCTGTTCTACCGTCAACAGGATTTCTTCTACGACGTGCCGCGCGGCCGGCTCAAGCTGCGCCGCTTCGACGACAACACCCCGCCCGAACTGATCTTCTACCAACGCGACGATCGCGACGGCCCGAAGGTGTCGTACTACACGCGCAGCCCGGTCACCAACCCCGAAGCGATGCACGCGCTGCTGGCCACCGCGCTGACCACGCGCGGCATCGTCAGCAAGGAACGTCACGTCTATCTGGTCGGCCGCACGCGCATCCATCTGGATCGCGTCGACGGGCTCGGCGATTTCATCGAACTGGAAGTGCTGCTGGCCGAGGATGACGAGGAAGCCGGCGGCGAGGCCGAGGCGCACGAAATGTTCGCCAAGCTCGGTGTGCCGGCCGAGGCGCTGGTGGCGGTGGCCTATGTGGACCTGCTGAACGCGCCGGAGGCGGCCGCCGCCTGAACCCGGCAACAAGGCAATAAAGCAGCAAGGTAATGTCCGGGTGGGGCCGCCCCCGCCCGGTGTCACGATCCGGCGCGCCCCGCTCAGGCGGGCGCCGCGCCCGGCTCCAGGTGCGACAGCGGCAGCGGCCCGTTGCGCTTGAAGGTGGTCAGCACGATGTTCGAGCGCACGCTGTCCACGCCCGGCACGCGCATCAGCTTCTTCATGACGAACGACGACAGCGCGTTCAGATCCGGCGCCACGATCCGCAGCAGATAATCGGCATCGCCCACCACCGCGTGGCATTCGAGCACCTCGGCCAGCAGGTCGATCTCCTGCTGGAACTGCTCGATGATCGAATCGCCGTGATGCTTGAGCTTCAGGCTCGTGAACGCGGTCACGCCCAACCCGAGCCGTTCGGGGCGCAGCACCACGCGATAGCCGTCGATCACGCCGGCCGATTCGAGCCGCTGCAGGCGGCGGCCGATCTGCGATGGCGACAGCGGCACCTGCTCGCCGAGCTGCTGGTGGGTGGCGCGGCCAAAACGCTGCAACACGTCGAGCAGCGCCAGATCGAAGTGATCGAGTTCCAACATGAAAATTCTCCGCACGAATTCCGATTTAGATGCGCGATTATCGCATTAACTCGTGATTTCACGTCGAGATTGCGCCCATCCCGCGCGTTGTCCGCTCTACACTGGCATCCATCGTCACCGCTTGAACAGAGAGCCAGCCATGCCCACCGTCGTCACCGCGAAACTGCAGGAGCAGTTCGACGCGGGTCTCGAAACCCGCGCCGATTTCACGATCGATCAGCCGCTCGAGCGCTACAGCCGGGTGGATCACGCGGTGTGGGCAACGCTTTACGCACGTCAGACCGCCCTGCTCGAAGGCCGCGCGGCCGACGCGTTCGTGGCCGGCATGAAGCGCCTGACGCTGCCGGCCGATCGCGTGCCGTCGTTCGAGGACGTGAACCGCCAATTGAAGCCGGCCACCGGCTGGGAAATCGTCGCGGTGCCGGGCCTGGTGCCCAGCGACGTATTCTTCGCACACCTTGCGAATCGCCGCTTTCCCGTGACCTGGTGGATGCGCCGCCCCGACCAGCTCGACTACCTTGAAGAACCGGATTGCTTCCACGATCTGTTCGGCCACGTGCCGCTGCTGATCGATCCGGTGTTCGCCGACTACATGCACGCCTATGGCCAGGCCGCGCTGGCCGTGGCCGACGATCCGGTCGCGCTGGCGCTGCTCGGCCGGCTCTACTGGTACACCGTGGAATTCGGCCTGATCCGCAGCCGGCAGGACCCGGACACCTTGCAGATCTACGGCGCGGGCATCGTGTCGAGCCGCGGCGAATCGGTCTACAGCCTCGAAAGCGATACGCCGAACCGGATCGGCTTCGACCTCGATCGCGTGATGCGCACCGCCTATCGCATCGACACGTTCCAGAAAACCTACTTCGTGATCGACGATTTCGAGCAACTGTTCGCGCTGGCCAAGGTCGATGCGCGCGCGCTGGCCCGCCGCCTGGCCGAATTGAGCGAACACCCGGCCGGCGCGGTGCTCGATGGCGACCACGTGTTCCATCGCGGCACCGGCGAAGGCTGGGCCGAGCATGCCGATACGAGCGATCGCGTCGCGGCCTGAAGCCCGATCAAATCGGGCATCGCGCAAATATGGAAGAATGACCGGATCGGCGCGCCGCCCCTGGCAGGCGCGCCCCATCCGCAAACGAGGCCATCCCATGATTCACAAGCTCACATCGGAAGAACGCAAGACGCAGCTCGCCACGCTGCCCCATTGGTCGTCCATCCCCGGGCGCGACGCGATCCAGCGCAGCCTGCGTTTCGCCGATTTCAACGCGGCGTTCGGCTTCATGACGCGCGTCGCGATCAAGGCGCAGGAAATGGATCACCATCCCGAGTGGTTCAATGTGTACAACCGCGTCGACATCACGCTGTCCACGCACGATGCCGACGGCCTGACCGAACGCGACATCGCGCTCGCGCGCTTCATCGATCAGGCCGGCGGCGAGGCCCAGCTCGGTTGATCAGGGGACCGAACCTTCGCGCCCAACCCGACACCTTGCCGACAGGCACCTGACATCCCCAAGACAAACTGCACGGGCCGCCATGCGAGCGTCATACTGATACGGTCCCGACGTTCCGCATCCTTCATACGAACCGGCGCGTGGCAAGGTGCAAAAACAGAACGCGCGTCAACGCCGAAGCGTGGACGCGCGTTTCTTGATTCAGAAAGATTGCGCGAAGCGGTGCCGGCTGTCAGTTTTCCAGGCCGTTCGTGAGGCGCGTGTAAGACTCCCAGGCACGACGTGCGATGGGGTCCAAACCTTCCAGTTTCAGTGCGCCTTGCCGCTGTACAATCAGCAACGCATACGGCCTGGAAAGCGCGCTCGCTTCTTCGCACAATCTGAGTTCGTCGCCGCTGGACGGCGAACGGGCGCGCCAGAAATTGATCGCGGCTTCGAGTTCGTAGATCGAGATGTCGGACATAGTTGGAATTTCGTTCGCTAGCCGCCTTGCTGTCGTCGGCCACGCGACATGCTGTTGGAAACGGCGTCGTGCTGTCCCAGCCAACCCATTGTACTTGAGCGAATCTCATGCGACTCCTCCTCATCGAAGACGACCGCCCCATCGCACGCGGCATCCAGAGCAGTCTCGAACAATCCGGCTTCACGGTCGACATGGTTCACGACGGCATTTTCGCCGAGCAGGCACTCGCCCAGAATCGCCATGAGTTGGTGATCCTCGACCTGGGCTTGCCCGGTATCGACGGCATGACGCTGCTGTCGCGCTTCCGTCAGACCAATCGCCACACGCCGGTGATCATCCTCACCGCCCGCGACGAGCTGAACGATCGCGTGCAGGGCCTGAATTCGGGCGCCGACGATTACATGCTCAAGCCGTTCGAGCCGGCCGAACTCGAGGCGCGCATCCGCGCCGTGATGCGTCGCAGCGGCCCGCACAGCGACATGCCGCGTCCGGAAGTCTCGCTCGGCGGCGTTCGCCTGTCGGGCGTCGATCGCCGCATCTTCAACGACGACAAGCCGCTCGAACTGTCGCCGCGCGAATTCGCCGTGCTCGAAATGCTGCTGCTGCGCCACGGCCGCGTGGTCAGCAAGGCCCAGTTGCAGGATCACCTGACGCACTTCGGCGGCGATCTCGGCGATACCGCGATCGAAGTCTATGTGCACCGCGTGCGCAAGAAGCTCGAACAGTGCCGCGTGGAAATCGTCACGGTGCGCGGCTTCGGCTACCTGCTGCAGGAAATCCGCCAGCCGGCCAGCGTCTGACGCCCGGCCGCCCCGGGAGCGCAGGCGGCATGCCCGCCGCGTTCCTGCCGGCACGCTTGCGAACACCACGCCCGGCCCTTTCGCCGGGCGCTTCTTTTTGATGGTTGACCGACGCGATGTCCACTGACCCGGCCGCTTCCAGCCTGCGCCGCTCGCTGCTGCGCCGCCTCGCCGCCCCGCTGTCGATGCTGGCGCTGATGAGCGGCCTGATCGCCTATTGGCTCGCCTGGCAGTACACGCAGCACGTGATCGATCGATCGCTGGCCGATCTGGCCACCGCCATCTCCAAACAGATCCAGATCGCCGGGCCGGACGCGCCGTTTACCGTGCCGCCGCTCGCGCAGGCGATGTTCTCCGATCCCGCCGAGCAACTGATCTACCGCATCAGCGACGGCGAGCACGAACTCGCCGGCGATCCGCGCCTGCCGCTGCAAGGCACCAGCGTGCGCCGCATGCACTACGCCTACGTGTTCGAGGCCGATTACGAAGGCCAGGCCGTGCGCGTGGCCCAGGTGCGTGTCGAGCAGACCGACAACGGCAATCCGATGATCGTCGAGGTCGCGCAGCCGGTGCGGCACCGCTACCAGATCGCCGCCGAATTCCTCGTGGCGATCATGATGCCGTTGCTGTTGCTGCTGCTGGCCGGCTGGGGGATCGTCTGGCGCGTCGTGAACCAGCAGTTGGGGCCGCTCACGCATCTGGCCGATTCGCTGAACCGGCAGACTCACACCTCGCTCGAACCGGTCGACGAAACCGATGTGCCGCTCGAAATCCGCCCGCTGACGAGCGCCATGAACGCGCTGCTCGGTCGGCTGAAAACGGCGCTCGATGCGCAGCGCAAGTTCATCGCCGACGCCGCGCACCAGTTGCGCACGCCGCTGACGGCCGTGAAGCTGCATGCCGAGCAGGCCGCCATTGCGCGCGATCCGCAGCAGACGCTGACCGCCGTGCACGAACTGCGCGCGGCAGCCGATCGCGCGGTGCGGCTGTCGAATCAGTTGCTGTCGCTGGCGCGCGCCGAACCTGGCGAACAGGCGGCCCGTTTCGTGGAAGTGGATCTGGCCGCGCTGGCGTTCGAGACGGGCGCCGAATGGGTGCCGCGCGCGCTCGCCGCGCACGTCGACCTCGGCTTCCAGACCTGCGACGACACCGCCGCCGCATCTTCTCCGGACTGCCAATCGATTCACGGCGACGACGCGGATGCCGACGACCTGCCGCCCGACGAATTCGACCTGGCCAATGTGGAGCCGCTGATGGTGCGCGGCAACCCGGTGCTGCTGCGCGAGGTGATTGCGAACCTGCTCGACAATGCACTGAAGTACGTGCCGCTGACACGCCCCGACGGCGCGCGGATCACCGTGAACGCCGCGCAGGTCACGCTGCCGAACGGGCGCATCGCGGGCGAGATCGTGGTGGAGGACAACGGCTCGGGCGTGCCGCAAGGCCAGCAGGCGGACCTGTTCAAGCGCTTCTTCCGTGGCGATGCGCAGAGCGGCAACGGCGTGGAAACGGGCGCGGGCCTCGGCCTCGCGATCGTCTACGACATCATCGCGATGCACGACGGCGACGTGCTGTATGCCGATGCGCCGGAAGGCGGCTCACGCTTCATCGTGCGGATTCCGCTGGCGAGCAAGCCGGAGGCGACGGCCAAGGCCACCGATTCGCCAGCGCAACACGGCTGAACGCTGAAAACCGGCCCGCAAAACGCATGACGGCGCATCGCGCGCCGTCATGGATTGATTGACTGTCAGCCGCCCGGGCGCTTACTTCTTCTTCGCGCCCTTCTCCTTGCGCTCGGCCTTTTCGGCCTTTTCGGTCTTCTCGGCCTTCGCTTCCTTCTCGGCCTTGGCCTTCTTCGACTTCTTCTTTTTCTTCTTGTCCGAGTCGTCGTTGACGGCCAGCAGCGTGCCGCGGCAGGTGCTCGCGCCGCAATGGCACGCGTACTCGCGCTTCAGTTCCTTGGTCAGCTTCTCGTCGATCACGAGGCCGTAGTCGTAGAACAGCTCCTCGCCGGCTTCGAGGTCGCGCAGCGCGCGGATATGCACACGGCCGGCGGTTTCCTCGGCTTCGCAGTTCGGCGCGCAAGAGTGGTTGATCCAGCGTGCGCTGTTGCCGTCGACCTTGCCGTCGATCACGTCGCCGCCTTCCAGCGCAAAGTAGAACGTGTGATTCGGATCGCTCGGATCGTGCGGATGACGGCGCAGCGCCTCCTTCCAGGAGATCCGCTCGCCTTTGTATTCGACCACGCGCTCGCCCGTCTTGATCGGCGCGGCCGCGAATACGCCCTTGCCGTGAACGCCGGAACGGCGCACGACGATCCTGCGTGAACTCATCGATGAATCCTTGTGAAGACGATGGATGACGCGAAGGCGGCGGCAAGCCGGCCGCCGTCCGCATGCGGCGCGCGATCTGCGTCGCGCGCGCGGAGCCGTCGAAGCGACGCGCCCGCGACGGGCCAACCGCATGCTACACGTTCGCGCTTGCTTCGTTCAACCGATCATGCGCGAACGGCATGGATCGGCGCGAATCGACACGACAACAGGCAGCTTGTCGTGTCGATCCGGCCCGCGTTGCGCGGGATGATGGGGGATTGCAGCGGGCTTCAGCGCTGGCCGAACGCCACGTCGCCGAACAACGCCTTCTGCTCGCGCGGCTGCGAGCGCCAATACTGCGGCGGAGCCGTCACGGTCGCGCCAAGTTCCGCAGCCGCATGCCACGGCCAGCGCGGGTCGTAGAGCATCGCGCGGGCCAGCGCGACGAAGTCGGCATCGCCGTCGGCCACGATCTTCTCGGCCTGCGCCGCTTCGGTGATCAGGCCGACCGCGAATGCCGGCAGGTCGGCCGCATGACGCACGGCGCGCGCGAACGGCACCTGATAGCCCTGCGACAGCGGGATCTTCTGCAGCGTCGACACACCGCCCGACGACACGTCGATCCAGTCGCAACCGCGCGCCTTCAGCGCCTTCGCGAATTCGATGGTTTCGTCGAGCGTCCAGCCGCCGTCCACCCAATCGGTGGCCGATACGCGCACGCCCACCGGCCGGTCGGCCGGAAACGCGGCGCGCACGATGTCGAAGATCTCCAGCGGGAAACGCATGCGGTTTTCGAGCGAGCCGCCGTATTCGTCGTCGCGCCGGTTGGCCAGCGGCGACAGGAACTGATGCAACAGATAGCCGTGCGCGGCGTGCACTTCGAGCGCGTCGACGCCGAGCCGCGCGGCACGCCTGGCGGTGGCCTCGAACGCGCGGCGCACGCGATTCAGCGCGGCCGTGTCGAGCGCGAGCGGCGGCGTTTCGCCTTCCTTGTGCGGCACCGCCGAGGGCGCATGCGGCAACCAGCCGCCGTCCGCCACCTCGATCAACTGGCCGCCTTCCCACGGCGCCTGGCTCGATGCCTTGCGGCCCGCGTGGCCGATCTGCATCGTGACGCGGATCGGCGAATGCTGCCGAATGGCGGCCAGCAGCGGCACGTAGGCGGCCTCGGTGGCGTCGTCCCACAAGCCGAGATCGCCCGGCGTGATGCGGCCATCCGGTTCGACGGCCACCACTTCGGTGCACAGCATCGATGCGCCCGACAGCGCGAGGCTGCCAAGGTGAATCGTGTGCCAGGCGGTGGGCTCACCGCGTTCGGCCGAGTACTGGCACATCGGCGAGACGACGATGCGATTCGGCAATGTGATGCCGCGCAGGGTAAAGGGAGAAAACAGGACGCTCATCGCAGGCTGGCTCGCTACAAGGGGGCGGAAGCGATCGAGGTTAGCACGCAGCGCACAAGGCTGCTGGCGCCGCTCCGGGGAGGCCACCGAGGCCTGCCCCTGTCGAATGGCTGACGAAGCCGCCAGCGGCCCCTTGAAGCAAAACGGCACGCATTGGCGTGCCGTTTCGTGAGAGATGCCGAGGATCGTCGATCAAAGCCCGACCGCGCCGAGCCATTCCGAGAACATGCGCGCAGCGGCCGGCATGAGCACGGGGCCGTGCAGCGCCGTGGCCGCACGCAACTGCCGGGCATCGACGCCGGACGCCGAGCCGATTTCGCTGGCATGGCCGATCAGCCAGGCCTCGAAGGTTTCGGTCGAGATTTCCGGGTGGCATTGCAGTGCGAGGACATGCTGCCCCCACGAGAACGCCTGATGCGCGCAGTCGGGTGTGGCCGCCAGATGGATCGCGCCGGGCGGCAGATCGAACGTATCGCCGTGCCAGTGCAGCATCGAGGTGTGTTCGCCGGACAGATGCCGCAGCGGCGACGCTTCGCCGGCCGCCGTCAACGTGAGCGGCGCCCAGCCGATTTCCTTCACCTTGCCCGGATAGACCCGCGCACCGAGCGCTCGTGCGATCAGTTGCGCGCCGAGACAGATGCCGAGCGTCGGCAACCCGGCCTCGATGCGCCGGCGGATCAGTTCGACGAGCGGCGCGGTGGTCGGATAGAGATCGTCGTCGTAGGCGCTGATCGGCCCGCCGAGCACCACGAGCAACGACGGCTCGCAGGCGTCGAGCACCTCGACGCGCGACGTGCCGACATCGACATAACGGACACGCCGGCCGCGTTCGCCGAGCACGCGCTCGAAGCTGCCGAGATCCTCGAAGTGGACGTGGCGGATCGCCACGACTTCTGCATTCATCAAACCGGGCTCCGTCTGGCGCGCCACGCGCGGCGCCTTTTTACAGCTGCGCGAATATCTTCCAGGTTTTCTTCTGCGTCAGTGCGTCCGCTTCTTCATGCACGGTGCAGTCGAGGCGCAGATCGCTGTCGGCCATCGTCAGGTCGAGCAGCGAGCAACGGTACGATGCCTTGCGGCCGGTTTTACCCGGCTGAAAATGCTTGCAGGTCACGCACATGCGGTGTTGCGGCGCCTGGCCGGCCACCTGCAGCTCGCGCATGACCTTCAGCAGCGCGCGGTACAGCGCGCCTTGCTCGTCGCCGCCGAGCACGCCCACGGCCTTCGACAGGAAATCGGGCCATTGCAGCGCCTTCTTGGCCGCGGTGCGGCCGCGAGCGCTGAGGCGAACGGCGAGTGCGCGGCCATCGTCGAGCGCACGGCGCTTTTCCACGAGACCCTTGGTTTCGAGCGTGCTGACCGCATCGCTGGTGGTAGCCGCGGTCAACTGGGTTTCCCGGGCGATCTCGCCGAGACGCATCGGGCCCTTGCGCTGCAGCAACAGCACCAGGATTTCACCTTGCGTCGGCGTCAGACCGGCGCCTTCCGCCCAATTCCATGCTTCGCTTCGCATGGCCGTACTCAATCGCAACAGGCTGTGGGTCACACGACCCGCTGCCTCGTTCCCGTAAACACCTTCGCTCATAGTCTTTTCGCTGTTGCCGGCCTCGGTTCGAACCGACGGCCTTTGTGGGGAGATCCGTGTCCAGCCTGCCATCGAGAATCGAGATGCAGTGTCCGGAACGGCGCACCGATGCCCGTTCACCATGACTGATACGCCATGAACCGGCCTGCGAACGCGATGCTATCCGGCACTGTCGTTCGCAAAGCCGACATTCTATGCGAGAGCAGAAAATCGCACAGCTAAGTTATCCAAATAAGTCTGTGGATAAAACCTGGATAACCGAAGCGTTTCGCTGTGCCATTAAGAACGACTCTCATGTGCACGTCGGGCGGCCGCTTTCAATCGACAAACAACGGTGTGCCGGCGGGGGAAGACGCGATCGTGCGCGAGACGCGCAGAGCCTTGAGTTTGCTGGGAAAGCGCCGGTTATCCACAAGCGCCCGATGAGAATTACTTCAGACTACTACATTTGTTCGACCGGCCCGAAAGCCGGTCGGACTTTCTGCCGCAGATACCGGCGGCGGAAATAGTCTTTTTCACTCGCGCCAGCGCAAACATTGCTGACGAACTGTCTCGTTAAGCGACTTTTCCTGCTTGAACACGGTGCGCAACCACGATGCGTCATTTACACGCGCCTTCGCCTGCGCGCCGATTTCGTCGAGCGCGGCACGCGAGCCGAGCGCGGCCGCATGCGGTGCGAGACGGTCGAGCGTATCGAGGATGTCTTCGGCGATGGTGCGGCGCTCGCCCGTTTGCGGATTCACGCAGGTGCCGTCCAGACCGAAGCGGCAGGCCTCGAATCGGTTGAACGTGTAGACCAGGTAATCGTCTTCGGACAGCTTCAGCGGCTTGTCGAGCAACAGGTAGCGCGCCAGCGTCTGGATGTAACAGGCGATCGCCGCGGCGCGATCGACCGACAGCGGCGTATCCATCACGCGAACCTCGATCGTGCCGAAGCCCGGCTTCGGGCGGATATCCCAGTAGAAGTCCTTCATGCTGTTGACCACGCCGGTGTTGACCATCTTCGAGAAGTACTCCTCGAAGCCATCCCAAGTCAGCGTGTACGGCGCGCGGCCCGACATCGGAAACGCGAACACCGAATTCAGGCGTGCTGAATGAAATCCGGTATCCACGTTCTGCACGTACGGCGACGACGCCGACAGCGCGATGAAATGCGGGATATAGCGCGACATCGAATGCAGCAGGAACAACGCGCTGTCGGCATCGGGGCAACCGATGTGCACGTGCTGGCCGAACACCGTGAACTGCTTGGCCAGATAGCCGTACAACTCGGACAGATACTGGAAGCGCGGCGCGTCGTAGATCTGCCGGTCGCTCCATTGCTGGAACGCGTGCGTGCCGCCGCCGGCGAGACCCACGTTGAGCTGGTCGGCCGCCTTCACGAGCACGTCGCGAATCGTGCGCAATTCGCCGAGCGCCTGCTCGTGCGAATGGCAGATGCCGGTCGACAGCTCGATCATGCTTTCGGTGATTTCCGGCGTGATGTTGCCGGGATGCGGCTCGTTTTCGATCAGCCGCATCAGGTCCGACGCCGCTTTGGTCAGGTCGTAGTTGTGCGTGTTGACGATCTGGATTTCCAGCTCGACGCCGAACGTGAACGGCTCGGAATTGTTGAAGGTTTCGAGTGCCATGGCAAATTCCGGATAACGGGTTGGGTGCCGCCGCGATCGTGGCCGCGGCGGCGCCGATCAGTTGTCGTCGCGCCGTTCGCCCACCGCCGACAGGCTGCGATAGACGAAGGCCGGACCGACGAGCTGCAGCAGCACGATCGAACACATGACGACCGCGCGCAGGTGCGGATCGAAGTTCGGATAAGACTGATAGGTGTCGTCCACCAGCAAGTAGGCCAGCGCCGACATCGGCGCCAGCGACAGGCCGAGCGCCACGCCCTGCTTCACGTTGATGCCGCTCTTCTTGGCGAACGCCACCACGCCGATCAGCTTGGCGACCAGGCGCGTGGCGATCAGCACCAGCGCGATCAACCCGCCCGTGGCGAGGTCGTGCCAGGTGAACGAAGTCAGCGTCAGCACGAACAGAATGACGGTCAGCAGCCAGCCGGCCGTGCCGAAATGCTCGGGCCAGAGTTGCGGACGCACCTCGAGATTCTTCACGACGATGCCGGCCAGCAGCAAGGTCAATACGGTCGACAACTTGAGCGCCTGCGCGACCGCGATCGCCAATACCACCAGGCCGAACAGCGCGACGAACGAATGCTCGTCACGCATGACCGGCGCGATGTGACGGAACAGGTAATTGCAGGCGCGTGCGAGCAGGTACGCGAGGATCATCGAACCGGCGATCAGATACAGCGGCTGCAGGATCGTCGCGAACACGTTGCCGAATTCCTCCTGGTGCAACCAGCTCGTCAGCAATTTCGTCAGGACCACCGAATACACGCTGTTGAGCGCCGTGAGCGTGAGCAGGCGTTGCGACACCTGCCCTTCCGCGCGCAGTTCGGTCTTGAGCTGGATCGCCATCGCCGGCGAGGTGGCCACCGCGATGGCGGCCAGCACGATCGACACCATGGCCGGCACGTTGAGCACCAACAGCACGGTCAGCACCAGCGCGAAGGTCAGCGTGGCTTCGGCCACGCTGGTGGCGATCAGCCAGGGGTTGCGGCGAATCCAGCGCAGGTCGAGCCGGCTGCCGAGTTCGAACAGCAGCAGCCCGAGCGCGACGTTGATCAGCAGGCGCGCGGTATTGCTGGTGCTGGCGTCGATCGCGCCGAACCCGGCCGACCCGGCGATCAGCCCGATGACGGCGTAGCCGGTGACGCGCGGCAGGCGCCACGCGCGGTAACAGAGTTCGCCACAGAGGCCTGCCGCGAACAGCGCGATCCCGGCCCAGAACACGGCATCGGGAACAAACGGCCAATTCGGTAGAAACGAGAATGCCGACTTCATCGAGGTGAATTCTCCTATGCGAAGGCAACCGGCTGCGACGCTGGGTCGAGCGTATCGAACGAAATGGCGCGCTGGCTTGGCTGGTTGCCCCGTTGTTGTTGGTCTGGATCAGGGCGTCATGACACGGGATTTCCCGAATCGCGACGCATGAGGACGCTGCTCGGGAGATGGCCGATCTGACTGCCGGCCTGGCGTGATGGAAACAGCGCGATCTCATCCTCAGATTCCGATTCGCTAGAACTGTTCCTGATGTGCCGCGCCGGTGGCATTCCGGTGCGGCGCAGTGGTGTCCGATTGTGCCACATCTATTTCGCACCGGATCGGATTTATCCGAAGCCTGGCCGCTCGGTAGATGCCATGGGTTTATAACCACAGGTTTACTTGTATGTATACGTAGTAGTAGTTAACAAGGGCATCGATTTTCTGTGGATAACCCCGGTAAACCTCACAGATTCATAAGCTTGCCAAACTCAAAAACCCCGCACAGCCTGTGCGCTCGCACAGCAATTCACAGAACAACTTTTGCTGTGCTGTGCGGCGAACCCAAGTTACCCCGTTTACGTCCACTGTGGTTACACAGGGAACTCACGGGGAAATCGCGCGCTTATCCACAGATGCCGGTGGATAAGCTGCCGCGCACAGGCGCCGTTTTCTGGGCGGCTGTGCCGGATCGGGCTGTGGCAACCGGGAATGGGTGAAGCCGGAAAGCCGGCGTGCCGCACCATTGGCGCGGCCGGAAGGTGCGGATCTCAGCCGGCGCGGCCCTGGCGCAGGGCGCGGAGCAGGAAGCGTGCGGGGTCGACGGCTTCGGCCAGTTCGCGTTCGATCGGCCAGGGTTCGCCGTCGAGCTGCGAGGCGATCAATTCTGCGCAGAGCGCGGCCCAGATGAAACCGCGCGAGCCGAAGCCGAACGCGCCATAGAGGCCTGCCGCGCGTGGCACATCGCGTGCCTGCGCGCCCGACAGCAAGGCGGCTTGGGCTGCCGCTTCGGGCTCGTCGCCAAGCTCGCCGGCCATCGGCAGACGATCGCTCGCCACGCAGCGGAACGCGACGCGGCCCGCCAGCGCGGCCGGATCTGCAATGACATCGATATCGACGTGGCTGCATGGCAGCAGTGCCGCGAGCCGCGCGAGATTGTCTCGATGATCGCCGGCGCGCAAGGCTGGGTCCGTGTCGTCGGGATCGTAGGTCGCGCCGGTCAGCGCGGTGCCGTCGGCGAACGGGATCAGGTAGCCGTCGCCGATCACGGGCAGCGCAACGTCAGGGGCGACGCCGGCCGGCAGCAGGCTCAACTGGCCGCGCACGATCTGCACCGGGGCATGATGCAAGCGCGCGACGCGGGGCGCATCGGCCGCGTTGGCGACGATGGCCACGGATGCCTCGGCCAGCGTTGCGCCCGACGCATCGATGGCGCGCCATCCGGCGCCGTCGCGGGGCACGAGCTGCGCGACGTCCACACCGTGCAGGCGCGTCAGCCGCTCGCCGGCCATCGCGCATGCGGCACGCGCAAGTGCCGCCGGATCGAGCGAGCCGCCGTGCGGAAAGAACCATCCGCCATGAGCAACATCGGTGCGCAGGCGCTCGGCTGCTTGCTCACGCGTGAGCAAGACGGCCAGTGTTTCCGGCATGTCGAGCGCGTCGGCCGCGGCCTGCATGCGAACGAATTCGTCATCGTCGCAGGCCAGTTGCAGCAAGCCGTTTGCACTGCGCGAGAAGTCGTGACCGGCCGCCTCGAACGCGCGCCAGCGCGACAGCGCATACAGATAACCGGCGCGCGACAGCCGTGCGCCGAAGTTGTCGTCGATCGCGACGAGCGGATGAAACACGCCGGCCGGATTGCCCGAGGCTTCGCATGCGACAGCATCATGGCGCTCGATCAGCGTGACGTGCCAGCCGCGTGCGGCAAGACGTTCGGCGAGCGCGCTGCCGGCCAGCCCCGCGCCGATCACGATTGCGTCGCGGGTGCTTGCGTCATGCGCGCGCGGTGGCTCGTGACGACGTACCTTCCAGCGTGGCGCGAAGGTGCCCGCGCAGGCTTCCTCGCGACACGAAAAGCCCGCATTTTGCAGGGCCTTTCGCATTTCATCGTCGATCGTATCGACGGTGAACGTTGCGTTCTCATCGGCCAGTTTGGCGAGCGCGCGACACGTCATGGCCGCGCTTGCATTCCGATTGTTCCGGACTGCGAAGGTATTGACATGGAACGCATCGGCGCGCAACACGAGCGACGACAGCATCGCCTCGGTGTCGCCGAACGCGAGCGTCAAGATCACACGCCCGGCATCGAGTTCGAGCCGATGCAGGCCCGGGGTGAGCATTGGCCACGTATCGACGAGCGTATCGATCAAGCATTCGACACCCGCTTCCCTGTTGGTTGCGCTCGCAACCAGATATTTGGCAGCTCGATGCAGATCCTCGCGTGAAAACGGGTGCGACTCGATTGCTACGTAGTGCAGACGTTCGCCGCGCGCCGGATCGGCACGCCAGGCGGACCAGGTGGAGAGGAACTGCAATCCGGCGCCGAAGCCGGTTTCGACGATCGTGAAGCTGCGCCGGCCGCGCCAGCGTTCGGGCAGCCCGTTGCCGTGCAGCAAGCCGCTGCCGGCTTGCGCTGGCGCAGGGTGCGCATCGGCCGCGGCAGGCTGCAACTCGCCGTGAAACGATGAAACGAGCGTGCCGTTTTCAAGGCGCTGAAGCGTGGCAGGGATCAGTCGGTCGGTCATGCGAAACAATCGAAATGGGCCGGCATCGCCGTGGAAGCCCCGCCCCGCTTGGCGTTGGCAAAAACCAACGTCATTGCGCAAGGCTGGGTTCGCACGCTTGACAAGGCCGGGCGGTGCGCTGCAAAAATGCGGGCAACGGCGCTGGAATCCGGCAAAATCCGGATGAAAATCTTTGAAACCCTTGTCGTTATTGGGTTTGCGCTGCGCTATCATAGCAAGCGCCGTAAAGCGGAAGCGCCTCAGGCGCCTTCGCTGTTACGAGGCGCGGCGCAGTCCGACTGCGCCCTGCCGTCGCCGCGAACTGCGATGCTACGGTGGGCGCACTTATAATCGGCGCGTCTGCGCTGTTCGTGTCAACCTAACCTGAGAAAGGAACCTTAATGAACAAACAGGAACTGATCGACGCCGTCGCCGCACAGACGGGCGCCAGCAAGGCACAAACCGGCGAAACGCTGGACACGCTCCTCGAAGTGATCAAGAAGGCCGTGTCGAAAGGCGACGCGGTTCAGTTGATCGGCTTCGGCAGCTTCGGCTCGGGTAAGCGTGCAGCACGTACCGGCCGCAACCCGAAGACGGGCGAAACCATCAAGATTCCGGCTGCCAAGACCGTCAAGTTCACGGCTGGCAAGGCATTCAAGGATGCAGTGAACAAGCGCTAAGTTCTGCGTTTGTTAACGGAAAAACCCGCCTTCCCGGCGGGTTTTTTTTCGTCCCCGGCATCACGGCCCTGGGCGCGGCGACGCATCGCGTTCAGTGACGATGGACGATTTCACCGTCGTGATCATGATCATCGTCATGATCGTGCTCCTCGATGTCCCACGCAGGGAACGGATCGGGCAGCGCGTGCCAGGCATCGGGGCCGGCCGCGAATTCAGTTTCGTCGAGCAGGCAGGCGTCGAATTTCGCACGCCACGCGTTCGTATCGAGGCCCACGCCGATCAGCACCAGTTCCTGGCGGCGGTCGCCGATCGTCGTGTCGTCCGGATCGCCATGCCAATCGGCGGCGATTTCGTCGAGCAGCGACGGATCGTCGTCCGGCCATTCGCTGCGATCCTGCGCGGCCCACCAGAGCCCCGCCGGCCCATGACGGCACACGCCGCCGGCCTGCGACAGCGAGCCGCCGACATCATGACGCGTCGCCAGCCAGAAGAAGCCCTTGCTGCGCAGCACTCCCTTCCACTCGTCGTGCAGCAGCGTCCAGAAACGCTGCGGATGAAACGGCCGGCGCGCGCGATACACAAAATGACCGATGCCGAATTCGTCGGGCGTGCCATGCGCATGGGCGCCGTCGCAGGCGTCGCTGCAATCGCCGTCGTGGCGATGTTCGAGCGAGGTGAGCCAGCCCGGCGCGTTCGCGGCGGCCTCGAAATCGAAGCGCCCGGTGCCGATCACCTCGGACACCGGCACGACGCCGAAGCGGCTCACCACCTGATGCGCACGCGGATTGAGGCGGGCGAGAATCCGTTGCAACTGCGCCAGTTGATCCGCTTCCACCAGGTCGGCCTTGTTGATCACCAGCACATCGCAGAATTCGATCTGCTCGATCAGCAGTTCGACCAGTTGGCGATCGTCGTCGCCGGCAGTGGCCAGGCCGCGATCGGCGAGGCCTTGGTCGGAACCGTAATCGCGCAGGAAATTGAACGCGTCGACCACCGTCACCATCGTGTCGAGCCGCGCGACATGTTCGAGCGAATCGCCGTCGTCGTCGACGAACGTGAAGGTTTCGGCGATCGGCATCGGTTCGGCCACGCCGGTCGATTCGACCAGGATCGCGTCGAAACGGCCCTCGGCGGCCAGCCGGCGGATTTCCACCAGCAGGTCGTCGCGCAGCGTGCAGCAGATGCAGCCGTTCGACATCTCGACCAGCCGTTCCTCCACGTGCGACAACGCCGCCTTGTCGTCGACGAGCGCGCCGTCGATATTGACGTCGGCCAGGTCGTTGACGATCACGGCAACGCGCAGGCCGTCGCGGTTGGCGAGCACGTGGTTCAGCAGCGTGGTCTTGCCGGCGCCGAGAAAGCCGGACAGCACGGTAACGGGCAACGGCGAGTTCATGGCGATGGATACCCCGGAAAAAGACGAAAGCAGCCGAGCGCGCGCAGGCGTGGCGGCATGAAAGCCGCATTGTGCATCAAACGCGCGGGCGGGCGGGGACGCCGGGCTGGCTGGGGAGCATCGGCAGAAGAAGCGGGAGAGGAAGCGGCAGAAAGAAACGGGCTGAACGAAGCGGATGAAACGAGGAATACGGCAGGCGAAATCGGTGGGGGGCTACCGGCAGACGGCGGCTCGGCGGTGCGTTCGCACTGTGGCCGTACCGCACCGCTCGCCCTCAGTGCGGCTCGTTCGCCGTCGGCAGCAGACGCCATTTGGCCAGGATCGCCGCGATCTGCCGAGCGTATTTATCGCGCAACGACGGCGTTTCGGAGTGGTAAGCACCTACCGCGGCCCAGGTGTTGCCGAACTTGTTCATCTTCTGGCGCAGGTGCCACGCCGCGATGTAGACGTTCTTGCACGGCTGCATCAGCGTGTCCTTGGTGATCCCGTATTGGGATAGCCGCGACAGATGGATCGAGTTGATCTGCATGATCCCGTAATCGGTCGAACCGTTCGCATTCCGGTTGATCGCGTCGGGTGTGTTGTGGGATTCCTGCCACGCGATGGCGCGAAGGATCAGCGGATTGACCTTCTGATACTTGGCGGCCTCGTCATAACAGTCGGCATGCGCGGGAGCGCTGAAGCCGGCTGCGGCAAGCCACGACACGAAGAGAAAACACCTAATTTGCATTAGGAAGCCTTCAAATAGCTGAAAAAACGGGAAATCGGGGCGGGAAAACCCCCAACGCGGAAAGCGGGCGCAGGCGCTGCGCCGCCCGTATCATACCGGTGCCCTGGCGCATCCCGCCACCGTCCGCAGCGGGTGTTGCGGGCAGCGAACACGGTTTTTTCCAGGGCCTTTTATTTGGAATTCTTGCGAAAACTTGCCGAAAGAAATACGACCCGCAGCAGCCGGGATGATCTGGCTGAAAAAAGCGAGAGGTCTCTCGGACCAATGTGATATTTCGGACACGAAAAGCTGATAATGTCCGTTTTTTGTTTTCCGCAATCACGCTCTACCGTCTGATACGGCCTTACCCGGCATCGACTACCCACCTCATGACAACCACTCGTTTTGCTATGCGGCGCGCTGCAAAAGCGCTCGTCGTCGCCGGAATCGTCGCGTCCCAGATCACGGTCGCGCACGCCCAGGTCACGCTCAATTTCGTCAATGCCGATATCGATCAGGTGGCCAAGGCCATCGGCGCGGCCACCGGCAAGACGATCATCGTCGACCCGCGTGTGAAGGGGCAGTTGAACCTCATCTCCGAACGATCGGTGCCCGAGGATCAGGCGCTCAAGACGCTGCAATCGGCGTTGCGCATGCAGGGTTTCTCGCTGCTGCAGGACCACGGCGTCCTGAAGGTCGTGCCGGAAGCCGACGCCAAGCTGCAGGGCGTGCCCACCTATATCGGCAATACGCCGCGCGCCACCGGCGACCAGATCGTCACGCAGGTGTTCGAACTGCATAACGAATCGGCCAACAACCTGCTGCCGGTGCTGCGCCCGCTGATCTCGCCGAACAATACCGTGACGGCGTATCCGGCCAACAACACGCTGGTCGTCACCGATTACGCCGACAACGTGCGCCGTATTGCCCAGATCATCGCGGGCGTGGACGGCGCGGCCGGCAACCAGGTCGTGGTGATGCCGCTGCGCAACGCCAACGCGATCGACGTGGCCAGCCAGCTCGGCAAGCTGCTCGACCCGGGCTCGATCGGCAATACCGATGCCACGCTGAAGGTCAGCGTCACGGCCGATCCGCGTACCAACGCCATCCTGCTGCGCGCCTCGAACGGCTCGCGGCTGGCCGCGGCCAAGCGGCTCGTGTCGCAGCTCGACGCGCCGAGCGGCGTGCCGGGCAACATGCATGTGGTGCGGCTGCGCAATGCCGACGCCGTGAAACTTGCAAAAACCTTGCGCGGCATGCTGGGCAAGGGTGACAGCAGCAGCTCCAGCTCCACGAATGACGCCAATTCGTTCAATTCGGGCGGCGGCTCGGGTGGCGGCAGCAACTTCTCGACGGGCACGTCCGGCACCGCTCCGCTGCCGTCGGGTTCGTCCTCGCTGGGCTCCGGTTCCGGTTCGGGCAGCAGCTTCGGCGGTGGCGGCAGCGGCAGCGGCAAGAACGACGGCTTCCTCAGCAGCGACAAGGACAAAAGCGACGACAACCAGCAAGGCGGCATGATCCAGGCCGACGCCGCCACCAATTCGCTGATCATCACCGCGTCGGACCCGGTCTACCGGAACCTGCGCGCCGTGATCGACCAATTGGACGAGCGTCGCGCGCAGGTCTATATCGAGGCGCTGATCGTCGAACTGAATTCCACGACCTCGGCCAACCTGGGCATCCAGTGGCAGGTCGCGAACAACGCGCTGTACGCGGGCAGCTCGCTCGGCACCAACGTGTCGGGCCTCGGCAACACCATCACCGGCCTGACGTCCGCGGCCGCGACGGGCTCGGCGAGCGGCATCAGCGGTGGCGCCGCGGCGGCGGCCTCGCTCACGCCGGGCCTCAATATCGGCTGGCTCAAGAACATGTTCGGCATCACCGGCCTCGGCGCGCTGCTGCAGGCGTTCTCCGGGTCGAGCGACGCGAACGTGCTGTCCACGCCGAATCTGGTCACGCTCGACAACGAGGAAGCCAAGATCGTGGTCGGCCAGAACGTGCCGATCGCCACCGGCTCGTACTCGAACCTGACGAGCGGCAACAGCAACAACGCGTTCAACACCTTCGACCGCCAGGACGTGGGCCTGACGCTGCACGTGAAGCCGCAGATCACCGAAGGCGGGATCCTGAAGCTGCAGATCTACACCGAGGATTCTGCGGTGCTGCCGAGCACCTCGAGCAGCGCCAGCACGATCGGCGTGCCGACCTTCACGAAGCGTTCGATCCAGTCCACCGTGCTGTGCGACAACGGCGAGATCATCGTGCTCGGCGGCTTGATGCAGGATAACTACCAGGCCGGCAACAACAAGGTGCCGCTGCTCGGCGACATCCCCTGGATCGGCCAGTTGTTCCGTTCGGAAGGCAAGCAGCGCTCGAAGACCAACCTGATGGTGTTCCTGCGCCCGGTGATCCTGAGCGATCAATCCACCACGCAGGCGATTACCGCGAACCGCTACGACTACATCCAGGGCGTGCAGGGCGCGTACAAGTCGGACAACAACCTGATCAAGGATCGCGACGATCCGGTCACGCCGCCGATGCCGATCGGCCCGAGCGACGGCGGTTCGCCGGCCGCGAACCTGTTCGACCTGTCGCGCATGACGCGCCGCCCGGGCTATCCGGCGAATCCGGCCAGCGCGCCGGCCGCCACCGCGCCCACCTCGGGCGTGGCCGCGCCGGTGGTCCAGCCGGTGCCCACCCAGGGCGTGACCACCCAGCCGGGAGCGCAGCCGTGAACGACGCCGTCCGGGACGCCCAGAGCGACGCCGGCCCGTCGGCGATCGCCGCGCGCCTGCTGCCCTACGGCTTCGCGAAGGCCGGCCAGATCCTCGTCGCGCAGCAGGACGGCGAGGCGATCGAAGTGTGGATCAGCGATCGCACGACCGATGCGGCGCTGGCCGAGGTTGCCCGCAATTTCGGTGCGCTGACGGCGCGCCGCCTGCCCGCCGACGAGCTTGCCCAGGCGATCAACACCGCCTACGCGCGCCAGGACGGCAGCGCGGCACAGGTGGTGGGCGAGGTGGAAGGCGAGGTCGATCTGTCGCGCCTGATGCAGGACATCCCCGAGGTGGAGGACCTGCTCGAATCCGAAGACGATGCGCCGATCATCCGCATGATCAACGCGCTGCTGACGCAGGCCGCGCGCGAACAGGCGTCGGACATCCACATCGAGCCGTTCGAGAACGCCTCGGTGGTGCGCTTCCGCGTGGACGGCACGCTGCGCGACGTGGTGCGCCCGAAGAAGGCGCTGCACGGCGCGCTGATCTCGCGGATCAAGATCATGGCGCAGCTCGACATCGCCGAGAAACGCCTGCCGCAGGACGGCCGGATCACGCTGCGGGTGGGCGGCCGCCCGGTGGACGTGCGGGTGTCGACGCTGCCGACCGGCCATGGCGAGCGCGCGGTGCTGCGCTTGCTCGAAAAGGATTCGAAGCGCCTCAATCTCGAAGCGCTCGGCATGGGCGGCGATACGCTCAGGCAGTTCGACAAGCTGATCGCGCGGCCGCACGGCATCGTGCTGGTCACAGGCCCGACCGGCTCGGGCAAGACCACCACGCTCTACGCGGCGATGTCGCGGCTCGAAACCGCCACCACCAACATCATGACGGTGGAAGATCCGATCGAATACGACCTGTCTGGCATCGGCCAGACGCAGGTGAACGAGCGGATCGGCATGAATTTCGCACGTGCGCTGCGTTCGATCCTGCGTCAGGACCCGGACGTCATCATGATCGGCGAAATCCGCGACCTCGAAACCGCGCAGATCGCCGTGCAGGCCTCGCTGACGGGCCACCTGGTGCTGGCCACGCTGCACACCAACGACGCGGCGTCCGCCGTCACGCGTCTGACCGACATGGGCGTCGAGCCGTATCTGCTGGCGTCGTCGCTGCTCGGCGTGCTCGCGCAGCGGCTGGTGCGCCAGCTGTGCCCGCATTGCAAGGCGCCGCGCGAGGAAGACGGCCGCATCCGCTATCACCCGGTCGGCTGCGAGAAATGCGGCCATTCGGGCTATTCGGGCCGGCGCGGCGTGTACGAACTGCTGACGCTCGACGACGACATCCGCTCGCTGGTCCACCGCAACGCACCCGATTCGGAGATCCTCGCCTCGGGCCGCGCCCGTGGCATGCGCACGCTGCGCGACGACGCCGAGCGCTGGATCGAGCAGGGCAACACGTCGCTCGAGGAAGTGCTGCGCGTGACAGGAGGCGCATAGCGCGATGCCGGCATTCCGTTTCGAAGCCATCGACGCAGGCGGCCGCCCTCAGAAAGGCGTGATCGAGGCCGACAGCGCGCGCGCCGCGCGCGGCCAGTTGCGCACCCAGGGCCTCACGCCGCTGGTGGTCGAGCCGGCCGCCAGGCGCACGGCCGGGCAGCGCAAGCAGCGCCTGTCGATCGGCCGCAAGATGTCGCAGCGCGAGCAGGCGATCCTCACGCGTCAGCTCGCCAGCCTGCTGACCGCCGGGCTGCCGCTCGGCGAGGCGCTGGCCGTGCTCACCGAGCAGGCCGAGCGCGATTACATCCGCGAACTGATGGCGGCGATCCGCGCCGAGGTGCTGGGCGGCCATTCGCTGGCCAGCGCACTGGCGGAGCACCCGCGCGATTTCCCCGAGATCTACCGCGCGCTGGTCGCGGCCGGCGAACACACCGGCAAGCTCGGCCTCGTGCTGTCGCGCCTGGCCGACTACATCGAGCAGCGCAACGCGCTCAAGCAGAAGATCGTGCTGGCCTTCACCTACCCGGGCATCGTCACGCTGATCGCGCTCGGCATCGTCACGTTCCTGCTCAGTTACGTGGTGCCGCAGGTGGTCAACGTGTTCGCGAGCACCAAGCAGCAGTTGCCGGTGCTGACGGTGGTGATGATGGCGCTGTCCGCGTTCGTGCGGAACTGGTGGTGGGCGATCCTGATCGGCGTGGCGCTGGTGATCTGGGCCGCGAAGGCCACGCTGTCGCGCGAAGGCCCGCGCCTCGCGTTCGACCGCTGGCTGCTCGGCGCGCCGCTGGCCGGCAAGCTGGTGCGCGGCTACAACACGGTGCGCTTCGCGAGCACGCTGGCGATCCTGACCGCGGCTGGCGTGCCGATCCTGCGCGCGCTGCAGGCCGCGGGCGAAACGCTGAGCAACCGCGCGATGAGCCGCAACATCGAGGACGCCATCATCCGCGTGCGCGAAGGCACCTCGCTCTCGCGCGCGCTCAATCACGTCAAGACGTTCCCGCCGGTGCTGGTGCACCTGATCCGTTCGGGCGAGGCCACCGGCGACGTCACGACCATGCTCGACCGCGCCGCCGAAGGTGAGGCGCGCGAACTCGAACGCCGCACCATGTTCATGACGAGCCTGCTCGAACCGCTGCTGATCCTGGCGATGGGCGGCATCGTGCTGGTGATCGTGCTGGCCGTGATGTTGCCGATCATCGACCTGAACAACATGGTGCAGTGAGGCGGCGGCAGGCAGGCGAAACGGGTGGAGCAAGCAAAACGGGCCGCATGATGCGGCCCGCTTGCGGAATGAACGGCAGGCCCTGACGCGGGCAACCGCAGTGGCGTCAGGGCAACGGCGGCTCAGCGAACGTAGATGGTGGCGCCGGGCGCGTTGGCCGGCAGGAAGATTTCGGTGTGCGCACCGTTGCGGTCGATCACGATCGAGCGCGCGCGAACTTCGGCGAGCTTGGTGCCCTGCATGATGTTGCTGCCCAGCGTGATCGCGCGGGCCGGGTCGCCGCCCGCGCCGATGATCGCGGCGGCGCCCTGGCGCAGCGCGAGGATGCCGAACAGGTGGATGTCCTGTACCGGGTTGTGCGTGAGCTGCCCGCCGAACAGCGCGGCAGCGTCCTCCGTGCGCAAGGGTGCGCGCGCGGCGGCGGCGGGTAGTGGGGCCTGATGCGCCGAGAGCGTGATGGCCCAGTAAGTGGCCGTCGCGCACAAAGCCGCGAAGAGGGCGAGGGAGAGGATCCGGATCGAGAGCGCGTTCATGCGGGCTATTGTACGGACGATTATGTGAAATTTGCGTTGGGTGAAAGCCCGAAGCAGGGGCCGTCTTACAATGCGGCTTCGCTGCGCGGGCGGTGTGCCTGCCAGCGCCATTCAATATTGACTGACTGTTTTTGAAAGAGAGGTTTCACCCATGCAAACGTGGATCAATCGCCGCCCGCAAGCCGCGCGTCGCCCGAACGGCCAACGCGGTTTCACGCTGATCGAGATCATGGTCGTGATCGCAATTCTCGGCATTCTCGCGGCGCTGATCGTGCCGAAGATCATGAGCCGCCCGGACGAAGCGCGCCGGGTCGCCGCCAAGCAGGACATCGGCA
This sequence comes from Burkholderia sp. 3C, assembly GCF_054589155.1. Lineage (NCBI taxonomy): Bacteria > Pseudomonadati > Pseudomonadota > Betaproteobacteria > Burkholderiales > Burkholderiaceae > Burkholderia > Burkholderia sp. 3C. Next base: position 1,286 of record NZ_BAAILN010000028.1, on the reverse strand, counting down.
CCGTCATGCAGGCGCTGAAGCTGTATCGCCTCGACAACGGCCGCTACCCGACCCAGGAGCAGGGCCTGCAGGCGCTGACCGCCAAGCCCACCACCGATCCGGTGCCGAACAACTGGAAGGACGGCGGCTATCTCGAACGCCTGCCGAACGACCCGTGGGGCAACCCGTACAAGTACCTGAACCCGGGCGTGCACGGCGAAATCGACGTGTTCAGCTACGGCGCCGATGCGAAGGAAGGCGGCGAGAACAACGACGCCGACATCGGGTCCTGGCAGTAACGTCCCGCCCGCGCGGCCGACCGACCGATACCGTTCCCTTTACCCTTCGTTTGTCATGCGAACCCCCGGCACTACCCTGCTGCGTTCTCCGCCCCGGCGGATGCACGGCTTCACGCTGCTCGAGATGATGGTCGTGCTCGTGATCGCGGGGATCCTCGTGACGGCGGCCACGCTGACCATGCGGCGCAATCCGCGCACCGACCTCCACGAGGAAGCGGTGCGCGTCTCGCTGCTGCTCGAAAGCGCCGGCGACGAGGCCCAGGTTCGCGCCCGGCCGATCGCCTGGCAGCCCACCGAGCACGGCTTTCGCTTCGACATCCGCAGCCAGGACGGCTGGCGCACGCTGCGCGACGACCTGTTGCGCCCGCGCGACTGGGATGGCGGCGTGACCGGCGCGAGCATCGATTACCCGGGCTCCGATACGCAAGTGAACCGGATCGTCTTCGGCACCGAACCGATCGACGTGCCGGTGCGCGTCACGCTCTATTCCGCGATCGGCAGCGCGACGATCGTCGGCACCGGCAACGGCCGCTACGAGGTGCGCTGAACATGTCCGCCCGGCTCACCCCTGCACCGCGCCGCGCCTCGCGCGCGCGCGGCTTCACGATGATCGAGGTGCTGATCGCGCTGGCCATCATCGCGATCGCGCTGGCCGCGTCGATCCGCGCGGTCGGCACGCTCGCCAGCAATGCCGGCGCGCTGAACGACCGCCTGCTGGCAAGCTGGAGCGCCGACGACGTGCTCGGCCAGTTGCGCCTCGCGCATGCCTGGCCCGAGGTCGGCGAGCAGACCTTCGATTGCTCCCAGGGCAATCTCGAACTGAGCTGCACGCAGCGCGTCAAGACCACGCCGAACCCGGTGTTCCGGCGCGTCGAGGTGTCGGTCAGCAAGACCGGTGAGAAAGGCGTGCTCGCGCAGATGGTGACGGTGGTGGCGAATGAAACCAATCGTTCGCTCTGAGCGCCGCGCGCGCGGCTTCACGCTGATCGAGCTGCTGATCGCGATCGC
>NZ_BAAILN010000027.1:0-9591 GCF_054589155.1 Burkholderia sp. 3C | reverse complement strand
CGATCGTTGCGTTTGCAACGATCGGCATGCCTGCGAATCGCGGGCTGCATCGTCCTTGCGCCGTCCGGCGCGCAGCGTTCCTCATTGTCGAATGGCGCGTGCCGCGAGTCGCGGTAAAGTGCGACAGCCGCGTTCGCATGATTCACCGGATTGCTTTGCCGGATGCGCAGACGGCACCGACAAAAAGCGGCCGAACCGGCCCGGGGGACCACGATGAAACGATGCCTGATTGCGATCCTGCTCGGCGTACTGGCCGCGCCGGCCTTCGCCTACCAACCCGATCCCGACGAATCGTAACTGCGCGAGCATCACCATTACACGAACCGCGACGGCCAGGCCGTGCACTCGCCGGCGCATTCGCGCAACGGGCGCGCGCCGGCCGGTGCGAGCGCGCGTTGCGGCGACGGCACGTACAGCTTCAGCCGACATCGGTCGGGCACCTGCTCGCGCCACGGCGGGGTGGCGGAATGGGAGTGAGGGGCGTCCCCGCCTGGCCTACAGCGAAGCGCGCTTGAACAGAAAGCGCGGCAGCGAGCGGATCACGAGCATGATGAGCGCCCAGAAGCGCGGCGTATAACACACGTCCCGGCGCCGAGCGACCGCCGCGACGATATCGCCGGCCACCTTGTCCGGCATCGCGACGAGCGGCCCCGGCAGCGGCAGGCCTTCGGTCATCGGTGTGGCGACGAAGCCCGGCTTGATCGTCACGACATGCGCGCCGGCCTTGAACAGCCGCGCATTCAGCCCTTCGCAGAACGCGGTCAGCGCGGCCTTCGCGCTGCCGTACACGTAGTTCGACGGACGCCCGCGCTCGCCCGCCACCGACGAAATCACCGCAAGCACGCCGCGCCGCTGCGCTTCGAGCAGGTTGGCGATCGGCGTGAGCAGCGCGATCACCGACACCGCATTGCTCATCAACTCCTGCACCGTCAGCGCGGCATCGGCCTGGCAGGCGGCCTGATCGGGCAGCGTGCCCGGTGCGACCAGCACGATGTCGGGCGCACCGAGCGCTTCGGCGCAGCGCGCGAGCATCTCGCCGTGCCGATCGACAGCGTTGATGTCCAGCACGAACGTCGCCGCGAGCGCCGCGCCGCGCGCGGTCAGATCGTCGGCCACCTGCCTCAGGCGCTCGCCGTTTCGCGCGACCAGAAAGAAGCGCGCGCCGTCCGTGGCCCATCGGCGTGCACATGCATGAGCGATCGCGGACGTCGCGCCGATGATGAGGATGTTCTTCATGTTTGCGTGGTTCGTTGCCAGAAGCGCGACAGGATCGCCGGATCGCGATGCCGTTCGAGGTCCTGCCAGTGCGGATAGGCCGCGCGAAAATCGGCGCCCGACATCTGCGCGTCCTTCGCCGGATAGAGGCGCCCGCCCGCTTCGCGCACGATGGCGCCGAGCGTCGCGAACAGCCGCGCGTTGATGGCGTCGCGTTGCGGAAAGTCGAGCGCCAGCGAGGTGCCTTCGAGCGGAAACGAGAGCCGCCCGGGCGACGCCAGCGCGCCGCACCGCTTGAGCACTGCGAGGAACGAACCGGTGCCGCTGCGGGCAATGGCGTCGAGCAGCGCGCGGGTCGCGTCGCGCGCCACGGCCGCCGGCACGACGCACTGGAACTGCTGGAAGCCCGCGCGGCCGTAGATGCGGTTCCATTCGAGCAGGCTGTCGAGCGGATAGAAGAACGCGTCGAAGCCGACCGTCGAGCGCACTTCGTCGGCGGCCTGCTTGCGGTAGTACAGCGCGTTGAACGCGCGCAGCGTCAGCCGGTTGATCGGCGACACCGGCAGCGTGAACGGCACGCTGCGCTTCTTGCGCGCGTCGAGGCGCAGCGGGCCGCTCGTCGCGTGATCGCCGACCATGTAGATGCCGCGCCCGAGTTGCGCGCCGCTCGCCTGGCAGTCGATCCATGCCACACCGTATTCGTGCAGCGGATCGAGCCGCTCGGACAGATCGAAGAACGCGTCGAGGTGGCCGAAGCGGATCGCGTGCGCATCGATGAGGCTCGAGCGCACCGGCATCAACTGGATTTCGGCCCAGACCACGATGCCCGTCAGCCCGAGGCCGCCGATGGTCGCCGCGAACCAGTCGGGGTTTTCGTCGGGCGCGCATTCGATGAGGCTGCCGTCGCTGCGTGCGAGCAGGAAGCGGCGCACATGACGCCCGAACGTGCCGCGCAGATGATGATTCTTGCCATGCACGTCGTTGGCGATGGCGCCGCCGAGCGTCACGTATTGCGTGCCCGGCGTGACCGGCAGCATCCAGCCGCGCGGCACCGCGGTATTCAGGATGGCTTCGAATGTCGTGCCGGCTTCGGCGCGCAGCACGCCGTTTTCCCAATCGGCCGAGATCAGGCGGTCGAGCGCGATTGTCCGCAGGACGTGATCCGAGGCGGCGAGGCAGCTATCGCCGTAGCTGCGTCCGTTGCCGAACGCCAGCGTCGTGCCGTGTGCCTGCGCGAGTTGCGTCCACGTCGGCTGCACGCCGTCCCGCCAGGCGAGTGCGTGCGGCGTTTGCGGAAAGTACGGATAGCGGCCCCACGAAAGCGTGCCCGGCATGGCTACCATGCGGCAAAGAAGATCGCGCCGAACAGCACGGCGATCACGAGGCTGACGCGATCGCGCGCGGCGAACACGATCGGATCGTGATGCATCTGGCCGCGATGGGACACCATCCACATGCGGCTGATCCAGTACAGCAGCAGCGGACACGCCAGCCAGATCGTCTGCGGCGAGCGATACAGTTCCGCCGTGCGCGCGTCCTGGATATACAGCGCGAGCACCAGCACCGCGAGATATCCCGAGGACGTGCCGAGCGACGAGATCAACGGCAGGTCGCTCGCCAGATAGCCGCGCCCGCGCGTTTTCTCGACGCCGCGCGCTTGCATCGCGTGCAGTTCCGCATAGCGCTTGGCGAGCGCGAGGCTCAGGAAGATGAACATCGAGAAGCCGAGCAGCCAGAACGTCAGCGGCACGCTGACGGCCGCCGCGCCCGCGATGATCCGGGCGGTGTACAGGCCGGCCAGCACGACGACGTCGACCATCGCCTGCTTCTTCAGGAATAACGAGTAGGCGAGCGTCAGCACGTAGTAGCCGCCCAGCACGCCGACGAAGCGGATCGGCAGCGCCAGCCAGGCGATGCCCGCAGCCGCCGCGAGCAGCAGCGGCGCGAGCAGGGCGCCGTGCGCGATCGGTAATGCGCCCGATGCAAACGGCCGCTTGCGCTTCATCGGATGATGGCGGTCGTCCTGCAGATCGAGCAGGTCGTTGAGCAGATACGCGCTCGACGCGCACATGCCGAACGCCAGGAATGCCAGCAGCGCCTGCAGCATCAGCACCGGGTCCGACATCTTGTGCGCCGCGAACACGGGCACGAAGATCAACAGGTTCTTGAGCCACTGATGGAAACGCAGTGCGCGCACCCAGGCATCGAGCACGGGCGGCCGCGAACGGATGACCAGTTCGACGTTGCCGTGCCGATGTGCCTGCCGCTCCAGGCCGCGCGACGGGTTGACGAGATGCGCTGTATACGCGTTGCGCCATAGGGTGAGATCGATGCGCGCGTTGCCGATGTAATCGAAGCCGTGTTCGCCGGATTCGGCTACCAGCCGGTCGCGCTTGCCGTGCGATTCGCTGGCGGCCACCACGCACTCGAAGATGCCGAGGTGATCGGCGATCTGTTGCGCCTGGCGAGCGTGGCCCGACGTCGTCAGCACGAGCGTGCGGCCTTGTTCGTGCTGGCTGCGAAGCCAGTCGAGCACGATGCCGTCGTAGGGCAGCACCGTGACGTCGATGCTCGCCTGCTCGGCGAGCCAGGCCGCCAGCGCCGCCTTGCCGCCACGCAGCAGCGGCATCACCGCTTCGACGGCGCGATGCGGCTTGGCGCGCAGCAGTGCGCAGCCCGATTCGACGAGCAGGCCGGAGCGCAACAGCGTGCCTTCCAGGTCGACGACGAGCGGGCGGGCCAGTGCTGGATCGGGGCGCAGTGCGATGACCGTCGACGTTGCCGCCGCGCTCGCATCACGTGCGTCGTTGGCAGCCGGTTCGATCAGCGTGGACGGTTGCATGGGCGCTCCCCGCGCGGTTCAGTGCGCGCTGCCGGCGGTGGCAGGCAACGCGGTATCGACGGTCGGCATCATGCGTTCGACGCGCATCGCGAGGCGCGTGCGCCGCACCGCGACGAGCAGCAGCGCCCAGAACACCAACGGGCCGAAGCCGATTTTCAGATGATCCTCGGACAGATTGCCGAGTGCCGGATACAGCCACGCGACGACGAGGATCCACCGTTCCCCGCGCAGCCAGCCGTGTTTTACCGACGCGGCGGCGAGCAGCGCCAGCGGGATGCCGAGCCACACGCCGTCGTAGTTGTACATGTATGGGCTGATCAGGAAGGTGCCACCGACCAGCGCCGTCGCGCGCACTTCGAGCGCCTTCGAGTGACGCCACACCCAGCCGACCGCGGCGAGCGCCAGCACGGCTTGGCATGCCTGTGCGATATAGGCCGGGCCGATTCCGACGTGGAACACGCGCAGCGAGGCGAACAGGCTGGCCATCTGCTTCCACGGCAACCTGCCGCTGGCGACAGCGGCGTTTGCGTGGGACAAGCCCTCCAGGAACGGATGCACGATCCCGACGCCGAACACGCCGATCGAGATGGCCGTGAAGATCGCGGCCGTCACGCCCGCGGCGATGAACGCCGTCCACATGCCGGCGCACGCGAGCGCGACCGGAAACAGAATGGCGAGATGCGGCTTGATCGACAGCAGGCCGATGAACACGCCAGCGAGTACGGGGCGCGTGTTCAGGGCGAGCAGCGCCGCGAGTGCAAGGCTGGCCGTCAGCGCCGCGTTCTGTCCTTGCGCGGCATTGAGCCACAGGCCGGTAAACGCGAGGATCAGAACCAGCGAATTCGGTATCGACGACACCGTGCGGCGGATCAGCAAGACGAACAGCAGCGTCGTGATCGCTTCGAAGATGACGTAGCCAACCGGGCTCGACAGCAGGGCGAACGGCCAGACCACCAGCAGGAAGTTCGGCGGATAGAACCACGGGCCGGTGAGTTGCGCGTGCGGCGAGATCAGTTGAAACGTATTCGCGTAGGCGTTCCAGTCGTAGGCCTTGAGCGGCGTACCGGCCAGCGTCAGATGGGAGGCTACCCAGAACGCCTGAAAGTCATAGCCGATCGGATGCCCGTGCTGCTTCCAGCCGTCCATGGCCGACACGACGACCCCGAACGCCTGCACGACGAGCAGAATCGTGCCGGCATAGGCGAGGAGGCGAGAGGCGTTGAAGAAGCGCTGTGGCGAGCTGGCCATGGTAAAGATCGAGCGGATTTGCCGACCCGTATGATAACGGCTGGTCTTGGGGAATCTTGACGGAGTTGTGTCTTGTTGGATTACAAGAAGGTAACGCCGGAGCTGCCTCGCCTGGATTAACTGCTGTCGAGAAACAGCGGGATTATTTGCGGGTATTGGATGTTTTTAATCCCATCGATGGCGCAGGCGTGAGGCGCCTGGGACGGGCGCCTGCGGGGTGCGGGCGGGTATGCCCGGATGATCGCGTGAGCATTGTCGTGGGAGTGCCGGTTATTCGCCGATTTACCCTATTCGCACCGGTATGGGGAGGGCGCGTAATTGACGATATGGGAATGGCGGGCCTGAGCGATTTATTAGACTAGACGAATAACTTCAACGTCGATTGAGACGGGATGTGGGCTGATGGCCTTGGCGGGTGATTCGACTGTCCCGGGGCCACCAAAGCAAAAAGCCCGGTCAGCTTTCGCTAACCGGGCTTCCAAATGCTTGGTGGGGCGTGAGTGACTCGAACACTCGACCTACGGATTAAGAGTCCGCTGCTCTACCAACTGAGCTAACGCCCCCAACAGAAGAAAGATTATGCACAAGCTTTTGAGGCTTGTCTACCCCTTTCTCGCTTTTCCTTCAAAAAAGTGCCTCGCTCCGCCCAAGGCCCACCCGACCTGCCCGCGGCGGCTCCGCTATCATGATGCCCGGCAGACAGGCAGGGGCCAAGCCCAGGGCCAATCGGCCATTCACCCTCGCCGCAGCCGGCCCCCGGCACGGTTCACCAATCAAGGAGCCCCCGCGATGTTCGATCAAGTGGTATTCGCCGGTGGCGGCAACCGCTGCTGGTGGCAGGCGGGCTTCTGGGACATCGCGCAACCGGCGCTGGCGATCCGTCCGCGCGTGATCACCGGCATCTCGGCCGGCGCGGCCACGGCCTGCATGCTCTACACGCGCGATTCGCAATGGGTCATGCGCTATTACCGCGAGGCGCTGCGCGAGAACACGAAAAACGCCTACTGGGGCAACCTGTTGCGCGGCAAGCCGGTGTTCCCGCATTACCGCATCTATCGTCAGGCGCTGGTCGACATCTACGGCGAGCCGTTCGCGCGCCTGGACGACGCGCCCGAAATCCGCATCGGCGTCTCGCACGTGCCGCGCTGGCTCGGCGCGCGCAGCGCGGTGGCGGCTGGCCTGGTGGCCTACAACATCGAGAAATACGTTCGCAAGACGCTGCATCCCACGCTCGGCCAGTCGCTCGGCTTCCGGCCGGAATTCGTGCGGGCGCAGGCCTGCGCGGATGTCGACGAGCTGGCCGACCTGATCCTGCAGTCGTCGTGCACGCCGCCGTTTACGCCGGTGCTGCGCCGCGCGGGGCGGCCGGTGCTCGATGGCGGGATGGTCGACAACGTGCCGGTGGGCGCGCTCGATCCCGCGCCGGGCAAGGTGCTGGTGATGGTGACGCGCCGCTATCCGCGCCCGCAAAGGTTCACGGTCGCGCACGGCGAACAGACGCGGCTCTACGTGCAGCCGTCGATCAAGGTGCCGATTTCGAGTTGGGATTACACGAGCCCGGGCCAGATGCAGCACGCCTACGATCTCGGCCGCCGCGATGGCGAGCAGTTCGTTGCGGCGATGGTGCGCGAACGCGAGCAGATGGCGCAGCCGGTGGCCGTGGCGTCCTGAACGCGCGGCACAAGCCCGTCGCTCAAGCGCCTGCACCGTCGCGTGGCGCTTCCCGAGTCACGAAGGGAAGCGCCCGCCCGCGACGATCAATCCCGCATCACCGCCGATTGCGCCCACCCACCAGCGCATCGGGATTGGCCACGCTCGACATGTCGCCCGAATCGAACGCGAGGATATTGCGGAATGCGGCGCCGAAATACAGCTCGTAGCTCTCGCGTTCGACATAGCCGATATGCGGCGTGCAGATCACGTTTTCCATGCGCAGCAGGCTGTAGCCCTGCAGGATCGGCTCGCTCTCGAACACGTCCATGGCCACCATGCCGGGTCGGTTTTGCGCGAGCGCATTGACGAGCGCACTTTCCTCCAGCAGCTCGGCGCGGCTCGTGTTGACGAGCAGCGAAGTGGGCTTCATCCGCATCAGGTCGTCCTGCTTGACGATGCCGCGCGTCTCGTCGTTCAGGCGCAGGTGCAGCGTCAGGATGTCGGCTTGTTCGAAGAACGCTTCGCGGCTTTCAGCGGCGGTGTGGCCGTCGGCGCGCGCGCGTTCGAGCGAAGGCTCGCGGCCCCAGACCAGCACGTTCATGCCGAACGCCTTGCCGTAGCCGGCAATCATCTGGCCGATCTTGCCGTAGCCCCAGATGCCGAGCGTCTGGCCGCGCAGCACCTGGCCGAGGCCGAAGTTGGGCGGCATCGCCGAGGTCTTGAGCCCCGACTGTTGCCAGGCGCCCTGCTTGAGGTTGGCGACGTACTGCGGAATGCGGCGCTGGGCGGCCATGATCAGCGCCCAGGTCAGTTCGGCCGGCGCGACCGGCGAACCGGTGCCTTCGAGCACGGCAATGCCGCGCTCGGTGCAGGCGTCGATGTCGATATGGCTCGATGCCTTACCCGTCTGGCTGATCATGCGCAGATGCGGCAGCTTCGACAGCAGTTGCGAGGTGACGTGAGTGCGCTCGCGGATCAGGACGAGCGCTTCGACCTCGGTGAGCCGGCTGGCGAGCTGGCCGAGGCCGCGCACCGTGTTGTTGAAGACCTTGACCTCGTGGTCGGCGAGCAACTCGAAACAATTGAGCTTGCGGACGGCGTCCTGATAGTCGTCGAGGATGGCTATTTTCATGGAGTAGTCGAGAACGGCACGGAAAGCGGGATGCGCCGGGCATCGCCATGGCTGTGTGGCAGGCCGGCGGCCCGAACGGGGGCGGGCCGTCATGATCTTATGACGCGCGCCGGCCAGGTGTATCTCTTTTTAACAGCTTGTTACGGGGCGGCGGTGCGGCGACGCCCCGGATCGGAGGGCGCGACCGTTGACTTGGACGCGCGAATCGGCTTGTTCGCGGCGGATTGTTTCCGGAATCAGAATAATTAGATGAATCTCAATGTAAGGTGCCCCTTAATCGAACATTTTTTGTCGAAATCCCGCACTCCGATGGCAACTCTGCACCAAATTCGCTGTCGTAGGAGAATTACGCATTTGCTACACAATTTTGAAGCTGTAAAGCACAGCGGCGGGAGTGGTTATGGATCATCTGCAGTCGATGCGAGTGTTCGTCAAGGTAGCGGATCTGGGCAGCTTCGCGCGAGCGGCCAGCGCGATGGATATCTCGAATGCCGTGGCCACGCGCCACGTTGCCGATCTGGAGGGGCGGCTCGGCACCCGTCTGTTGAACCGGACGACGCGCAGCCTTTCCCTGACCGAATCCGGCCAGGTCTATCTCGAACGTGCCCGCCAGATTCTCGATGAGCTGGAAGACGTCGAGCAGATGGTCGTGGCGCGCAACCATGAGCCGGTCGGCACGCTGCGCATCGTCGCGCCGGTGGTGTTCGGGCTGCACAACCTCGCGCCGGTGCTGCAAAGCTACACCCAGCGCTATCCGAAGGTGATCCCCGATCTCACGCTGGTCGACCGGCAGGTCGATCTGGTCGAGGAAGGTTTCGATGTCGGGGTGGTGATCGCGCGGCAGATGCGCAGCGCGAGCATCGTCACACGGCGCCTCACCACCGGCTGCATGACGGTGTGCGCGACGCCGGCCTATCTGGAAAAGCACGGCACGCCGACGCATCCCGAGCATCTGATGGAACACCCGTCGCTGAGTCTGCCCGCCGAATACTGGGGCGATGAGCGCGTGTTCACGGGGCCGGACGGCGAAGTGCGCGTGCGGCCGACCAACGTGATCGTCGCGAACAACACCGAAATGCTGCGCCAGTTCGCGCTGCTCGGCATGGGCGTGGCGATGCTGCCCAGCTACCTGATCGGTGGCGACACGGCGCGCGGCAAGCTGGTGCGCCTGCTGCCCGACTATCGCCTGCCGCAGATCGAAATCAACGTCGCCTACCCGAGCCGCCGCCACCTGCCGGCCAAGGTTCGCACCTTCATCGACCACCTCGTCGAGCACTTCAGCCAGATGCCGGACACCGCGCTGGGGGAGCAATGGGGCGTCAATAGCGGCTTGCAGCCGCCGTCGGAGGGTGCGCCTGCGCCGCAAGGCCTGCAACGCTCGCCGGCCGGCCCGTCGATGCCGGCGCCGTTGCCGAAGAGCCGTCCGCGCACTACTGCGCCGTCGCCGCTCTGATTTCGAGGCGCAGCAGATAAAAAAGCGCGCTGTCCGTCAGGACAGCGC
>NZ_BAAILN010000026.1:7753-34449 GCF_054589155.1 Burkholderia sp. 3C | reverse complement strand
CCTCGGGCGTTCGCCTGGGCTCGCCGGCGATGACGACGCGCGGCTTCGGCACGAAGGAAGCCGAGATCGTCGGCAACCTGATCGCCGACGTGCTGGACAACCCGGAAGATGCGGCTACGCTCGAACGCGTGCGCGGCCAGGTCAGCGAGCTGACCAAGCGTTTCCCGGTCTATCGCTGATCGCCGATGCGCTGCCCGTTCTGCCGGCATGAGGACACGCAGGTTGTCGATTCCCGCGTGTCCGAAGATGGCGCCGCGATCCGGCGCCGCCGCCGCTGCTCCGCCTGCGACAAGCGTTTCACGACGTACGAGCGCGTGGAGCTGGCGTTGCCGGCGGTCGTCAAGAAGGACGGCAGCCGCACGGAATTCGACCGCCGCAAGATCGTCGCGAGCATGCAACTGGCGCTGCGCAAGCGGCCCGTTGCGGCGGATGCGATCGACGCGTCGGTCGCCCGCATCGAGTATCAACTGCTCGCTACCGGCGAGCGCGAGGTGCGCAGCGAGAAGCTCGGCGAACTCGTCATGAACGAGTTGCGCGAGCTCGACACCATCGCTTACGTGCGCTTCGCATCGGTCTATCGGCGTTTCGAGGATGTCTCCGAATTCGCCGACGTGATCGAGGAATTCCGCCGCGCGGTGCCGGCCAAGCCGGGCCCGGCCCGCAAGCGCTGATTTCCTTTCCTTCCGCTTCATTCCCGCTCTCCTGAACCGATCTCGTCGCAACGATTGTTGCCGGCGATGACGGTTTGCGCCATTAGGCCGTTCGGCCAATGGCGCGCCTGCGTTCATCCCGCTACAGTCCTCGCATCGTTCTGGCGAAGCGGGGTTGGGCATGCGGATCACGAAACGGATGGCGGGCGTCACGCTCGTGGAATCGATGCTGGCGATCGCGCTGCTTGCGATCGTTGCGGCCTACGCGTCGCCATCGTTCGTTGCCTGGCGGCAGCGCGACCGAGTGGAAGCCGGTGCGATGTCGATGCTGGCGGCGCTGGCCACCGCACGCGTCGAGGCCGTGTCGCGAGGCGTGCGTGTCGCGGTTTGCCGCGGCGATCAGAACCCCGTATGCGCAACGAGCGGGGGCACTTGCAAGATCGAAGGTGAGTGGTCGTGCGGATGGAGCATCGTGTTGCCCGATTCGCACCGGCATGAGCCGGCAGTGCTCCGGCGAGTGCCGGCCATGCCGGGTGTGCGGGTCGACGGCGCGGCCGGTGGTGTGGTGTTTACGCCGCCTGCGGGGCAGGTGATCGGCGGCTTTCGGCGCTTCGAATTTTTACCGCAGGAGCTGCGCGGCGTGGTGGACGGCGCACGAGCAATACGCGTTGCGCGTTGCCTCAGGATTGCCGCAGGCGGCCGCGCGCGCGTCACGGCTGGACGCTGCGGGGCAACGCAATGAGGTGCGCGCGAAGGATGGCCGGCAGCGCTTTGCTCGAAGTGGCGATCGCGATGCTGTTGCTTGCGGGTGCAACGATTGCCGTGCTCGGCGCGCAACTCGCGATGCAGCGGGCGGCATCCGAAGCTGCCACGCGCATGCGGGCGTTGCGGATGGCCGATTCATGGGCGGAACTTGCGCGCAGCGGAAGTACCTCGACGATCGACCTCGTGCGTGCCTCGGCAGGTTTGCACGACATGCAAATCGACAGCACGATGCGCGCTGCATTCGCACAGGTCGAAGTGCGATGGCGGCGCGATGTACCGGCATCGAACGATAGGGTTTGCAGCCAGGGTTGCGTGGCGTTGGCGTTCTCGGCGGGAGGGGAGCGATGAGGCGACGTCATACCGAGCAGGCGCATACGCTCATCGAAGCATTGATCGCGCTGGCGTTGGCGGCCTTCGTCGTGGCCGCCGCCGTGTCGCTCTACCGAGCGCAACGCAGCACGCATGGGGCGTCGCTCGACGGCATGCGGGCGCGCGATGCGGCATCCACGGCGCTGGCCTTGATCGCGCAATCGGTGCGCATGGCCGGTTTCGTGCCGCTCGATACGCCGGTTGGCGCAGCGAGCGCGCCACTGTTCGGATGCGCGTCGGCACGGCCATCCGGAGATCCGGCGCGACCCGGCTGCTCCGGCGCGACGACCGATTCCGACGGCCTGCAGGTGCACTACATCGGCGACGCGGTATCGACCTGGCCGACCGCGAGCGGGCAGGTGACCGACTGTCTCGGGCAAGGCGTCGGTGCGGAGGTCGAGCGTCCATCGATCGTCAATCGCTACTTCGTTCGCAACGGCAGCCGCAGCGGCGAACCGGAACTCTATTGCGAGGGCGGCGGCCGCCCCGGTGTGGCCCAGCCGCTTGTGGAGGGCGTCGAACGGTTGCGCATGCGTTACCGCTTGCACGACGAGGCGGCATGGCGAGACGCCGGAACGATCACGGGGGCGGCATGGGCGAACGTGGTGGCTGTCGAAGTCTGCGTCGAGGCGCGTGGTGCGCCAGGGTCGCGGGCAAACCGCTATGTCGATTGCGATGGTCGAGCACGTGTGGTCCGGGATGGTCGGGCACGCTGGATCGCACGGCAATGGCTGTCGTTGCGTAACGGCATTGCCGCCGAAGGCGCCACGCGATGAACCGAGCCCGTTTCATCGCGCTATCGCACGGCCACCGCCGGCACGAGCGCATGACGGGTGCGGCCCTGCCGGGCGTGCTTGCCATCTTGTCCGCGATGCTCGTCGTCAGTGCGGGAGGTTTCGAGATGTCGATGTCCGATGCGCGCGCGGTGGGCGCTTACGCATCGCGCAGCATCGCCTTCCACGCCGCCGAGGCCGCGCTGGACGCATGCGAGCGAAGCCTGGCCGAGCGCGTCGCCCTCATCGCGCGGCCGATGCGGACATCGAGCGTGCGGAGCGCGGTTGGCGAGCCGAGTGGATGGCGGCAACCTGGCGCCCTCGATGGCCCGGCCGCGCTGCATCCATTCCCGAGCTGGCCCGGCGCCGCGATGCCGCCTGCGTGCCTGATCGAACGCTGGCCGCTCGCTTCGCATCCACGATGGCAGGCCTATCTGCTGACTGCGGCCGGAACCGGCACGACGCGCACCACGCGCATCTGGCTGCAGGCGCAGGTCGCGTTCGAGGGCGATGTGATGGTCGCGCGGCGTTGGCGTCATGTCGTGGCGGCCCCGTTCGAGGGGAATGCACCGTGATCCGACTGCGCACATACAGGTGCCGCTCGAACAGCATGTCGGCCTTCACGCTGATCGAACTGACGATCGTTTTGGCGGTCGCCGCCGTGATTGCGGCATTCGCGGTGCCGTCGTATCGGCGGCAGATCGAGCGCGGTCATCGTCTCGCCGCCGTCACGGCGCTCTATCGCGCCGCGCACGATCTGGCTGCGCGTGGAGGCGGCGAGCCGGGCAAGCAGCCCGTCGAGCTGGGTCCGATCCCGGAGCAGGGCGCGCCGGTATACCGGCTGACAGTCGAGTCGGCGGGTTCGGAAGGCTATGTGTTGAGCGCGACGCCGGAGCGGCAAGGGCCGATGGCCGAGGACCGCTGCGGCAGCTATCTGCTGCGTTCGGACGGTTCGCGAGCCAATCGGATACCGGGGGCGGAAGCCAGCCCGGAAGAACCGCGGCCGGCGTGCTGGATGATGTGATGAAGGGCGCCGGCACGATATGCCGGCACCCGCAGGATCAGGGCCTGTCGCTGTCTTTCGTCGCGACGTGATGCGCACCGGTGGCGGCGCCGCCAACCTTGATGGCTTCCGCCGCGGCCTTGTTGCGTTGGGCGCCGCGCCAGATCTGGTAGGCCTCCCACACCGCGAAGCCGACCGATCCCCATTTCAAGGCTGGGACGGCGCTTTTGGCGACCAGCGAACGCACCGGCTTGGCGAGCACGGCCGACACGAGCGAGCTGACGAGCGGGTATTGGCTGACGATCGAACCGAGGCTCGCGTTGATGCCTTTCGCCGAGCGGCTGAACGAGCTGCCCGAAAAGCCGGGCATCAGCAGCTTCAACCAGCGGAAGTGCGTCACGGCCTGGCGCAGTTCAGCGCCGGCTTCGGCCAGTTCGAGGCGTTCGACGTCCGAGCGCAGGATCAGCAATTCCTTGCGCAACGCACGGTACTGCGTGGGACTGAGCCGCCGCCGCGAACGCGGCTGGCGGAACGGGTCGTCCGAGGCGGATGAGTTCATGGCGCGTGGGCGTGAAGTGGGTCAGGGCTTGCCGCGAAACAGTTCGCGGTCCTTTTCGAGCTCGTGCAGCGTGGCCTCGAAGACGCTCGGCGCTTCGCGAAGGCCGCTGCGGGCCTTGAGCCCGCAGATCAGCGCGCCGATCGCGTAGATTGCCGTAATGCCGGCCAGCGACTGCCAGCGGTAGGTGTCCCAGAATGCGATCGCGACCAGCACGGTCATGCTGATCAGGGCCATCGTGGCGAGCATCATCGCGCCGAGGCCGAGGAACAACACGCCGATCAGGCGCTCTTTTTCCTCGGCGAGCTCGATCCCGACCAGCTCCAGCCGGGTTTGCAGGAGCGCGAATACGGACCCGAGCAGGCGGCGCAACGGGCCGTGTGCTGAATGGAGCGGTGGCGTATCTGTCGTCATGGATGGGGCGCTTGCGCGTGCAGGAGGCGGCGAGCCGAAGCCGGCCGGCGCGAAGGACGCCGGCCGGCCCGGCAGCGGGACACGGCGCCGCTTGCGGGCGCCGCAGTGGAACTTACTTGCGGTTGATCAGCAGGCCGATCAGCACGCCCACGCCTGCGGCAATGCCGATCGAGGTCCACGGATGTTCGTGAACGTAGTCGTCGGTGGCGCGCGCGGCCTTCTTGCCCTTCTCGACCACCACGACCTGAACGTCGGCGGCCTTTTCCTTCGCCTGCTTGAGGCGCGACAGCGCCTTTTCGCGAAGTTCCGACGCGCGATCACCCGTGCTGGCTGCCGCTTGTTTCAGCAGGTCTTCCGCATCCGCGAGAACGGTTTTGATATCCGACATCAGTTTCTCCTTGTTGATTTCCGACATTGCAACTCCCTTTGTGCAGAGGTACCACATAGCACACATCCTAGCGAAACCCGTGCCCGCTGGCGAGCAAGGGGTGCCGGATCGCGGCAGAGGCCCGCCAGAGGGCATGACGGGTCATGGTAAACGACTGGCGATAAAAGGAGGGAGTGAATCGCTTGCGAAAAAGTTTCCCCAAACTTTCAATGTGCCGGGAAAAAATGACAAAACCTCATGTCGATCTGACGGAATAATCGTTGCCCGAACAGCCTGTTGACGTAAGCTTGAGCTTTGGCCGCGCGCGTGCCGCGCCTGGCCGCCAACCACCGGTTCATCCATCCTGGAGGAGCAACATGAGTCTACGTCTTGGCGATATCGCACCCGACTTCGAGCAGGATTCGAGCCTCGGCCACATCAAGTTTCATGAGTGGCTCGGCAGCAGCTGGGGCGTTCTGTTCTCGCATCCGGCCGACTACACCCCGGTGTGCACGACCGAACTGGGCCTGACCGCGAAGCTCAAGGGCGAGTTCGAGAAGCGCAACGTGAAGGCGATCGCGCTGTCGGTCGACAGCGCCGAGTCGCACAAGGGCTGGATCGGCGACATCAACGAAACGCAATCGACGGTCGTCAATTTCCCGATCCTCGCCGATGCCGACCGCAAGGTCTCGCAGCTGTACGACATGATCCACCCGAACGCGAACGAAACGCTGACCGTGCGTTCGCTGTTCGTCATCGATCCGAACAAGAAGGTGCGCCTGACCATCACCTATCCGGCCAGCACCGGCCGCAATTTCGACGAAGTGCTGCGCGTCATCGATTCGCTGCAACTGACCGACAACTACAAGGTCGCCACGCCGGGCAACTGGAAGGATGGCGACGATGTCGTGATCGTGCCGTCGCTGAAGGACGAGGAAGAGCTGAAGCAGCGCTTCCCGAAGGGCTACAAGGCCGTGCGTCCGTACCTGCGCCTCACGCCGCAGCCGAACAAGTGATCGCCGTGGCCGCCGCGCGCGGCCACGCGACACGCCATTGAAAACGGGCATCGCAAGCCACGCTGCGATGCCCGTTTTTCGTCGGTGCGAGGATCGGGGCCGGTGCGCTCCCGCTCGGTCGATCAGATCAGAAGAACGCCTGAATGCCGGTCTGCGCGCGGCCGAGGATCAGCGCATGGATGTCGTGCGTGCCCTCGTAGGTATTGACCACTTCGAGATTGACGAGATGGCGCGCCACGCCGAATTCGTCCGAGATGCCGTTGCCGCCGAGCATGTCGCGCGCGAGCCGTGCGATGTCGAGCGCCTTGCCGCACGAATTGCGCTTCATGATCGAGGTGATCTCGACAGCCGCGGTGCCTTCGTCCTTCATGCGGCCGAGGCGCAGCACACCCTGCAGGGCGAGCGTGATTTCGGTCTGCATGTCGGCCAGCTTCTTCTGGATCAACTGGTTGGCGGCCAGCGGGCGGCCGAACTGATGACGATCGAGCACGTACTGGCGCGCCGTGTGCCAGCACGCTTCGGCCGCACCGAGCGCGCCCCAGGCGATGCCATAGCGCGCCGAATTCAGGCAGGTGAACGGGCCGCGCAGGCCACTGACGTTCGGCAGCAGGTTTTCCTCGGGCACGAACACCTCGTCGAGCACGATCTCGCCGGTGATCGACGCGCGCAGGCCCACCTTGCCGTGGATCGCCGGGGCGGACAGCCCCTTCCAGCCCTTTTCGAGGATGAAGCCGCGGATCGTGTCGCGGCCGTCCTCGTCGAGCTGCGCCCACACCACGAACACGTCGGCGATCGGCGAATTCGTAATCCACATCTTCGCGCCCGACAGCGCGTAGCCGCCCGCCACCTTCTTCGCGCGCGTGATCATGCTGCCCGGGTCCGAGCCGTGATTCGGCTCGGTCAGGCCGAAGCAGCCGATCCATTCGCCGCTCACGAGCTTCGGCAGATATTTCTGCTTCTGCGCCTCCGAACCGAATTCGAAGATCGGCACCATCACGAGCGACGACTGCACCGACATCATCGAGCGATAGCCGGAATCGACGCGCTCCACCTCGCGCGCGATCAGCCCGTAGCTGACGGCGTTCAGGCCGGGGCCGCCGTATTCCTCGGGGATCGTCGGGCCGAGCAGGCCGATTTCGCCCATCTCGCGGAAGATCGCCGCATCGGTTTTTTCGTGACGGAACGCGTCGGTCACGCGCGGCATGAGCTTGCCCTGCGCGTAAGCGTGGGCGGCGTCGCGGATCATCCGTTCGTCGTCGGCGAGCTGCTGGTCGAGCAGCAAAGGGTCGTCCCAATGGAAAGTGGCGGCAGCCATGTTTCATCTCCTTGCTTGACTGGAGTTTCGCTGTGCGGAACAATGTTCTGCAAATTGACAGCCAGTGTAGCACCGTATGAATTCATCCCGTCTTGATCCGGCGCTCGACGAGCGCAAGTTCGTCACGGCGCTTGCGCGCGGTCTCGATCTGCTGCGCGCGTTCCGTCCCGGCGAAACCATGCTCGGCAATCGCGATTTCGTGGAGCGCACCGGTTTGCCGAAAGCGACCGTGAACCGGCTCGCCTACACGTTGAGCGTGCTCGGCTATCTGCGCTTCGACGAGGCGCTCGGCAAGTACGCGCTCGACGCCGGCGTGCTGTCGCTCGGCTATGCGTTGCTGTCCGGCGCCAGCGCGCTCGACGTGGCGCGTCCGCACATGCAGGCGCTCGCGCGCGAGATCGGCGCGGCCGTCTCGCTCGGCTGCCGAGACGGCCTCGACATGATCTACCTCGAAACGATCCGCAGCGAGACGGCGCTCACGTTGGGGCTGGCCGCCGGTTCGCGGCTGTCGATGCTGACGAGTTCGATGGGGCGGGCCTATCTGGCCGTGCAGCCGGCCGATGCCTGCGCGGCGCTGCTGGCGGAGTTGAAGCGCGGCGTGGTGCCGGCGCGCGCGGGCGCGTCACGCGTGGCGGCGGCCGAGCGCGCGCTGGCCGATTTCGCGAGCGACGGGTGTTGCTATTCGTTTCGCGACTGGCACGACGACGTGAACGCGGCAGCCGTGCCGTATCGCGAGCCGCGCGAAGGGCGCTGGCTGATCCTCAGTTGCAGCGGGCCGGCGTCGTCGATGGGCGAGGAGGTATTTCGCAAGCGCATCGGCCCGAAGCTGCGCGCGCTGGCGCAGCGGCTCGGCGAGCCGGGCTGAGCGCGAAACAACGGAAAGCGCCGGGCCGCCATGGCCACGGCGCGCCAGCGGCGCTCAGACGTGCGCGGGCTGCGCGAACACCGGCCCCTGCATGAGCCGCACGTCGTACTGGCGCAGCAGCGAGAACTGCGTTTCATCGGATACCTGATCAAAGATGATCGGCACCTTCATGCGCTGCGCATAGCCGACCAGCGCCTTCACCATGCCGTCGCGCAACGCGACCGTGGCATCCATCTTGATGTAGTCCGGGCGGGCCAGCTCCGATTCGACCGCGAGAATGCGCCCCGGATCGGGCAGCTTGTCGGCCACCTTGAAGCCGTGATGCTGATAGCTCTTGGTCAGATAGCCGACGAACGTCTTGTGCGCGACGGCGGCGGCCGGCAGCTCGATCACGACGCGTTCGGGGTTGATGCCGAACTGGCGCAACACGGCGCCGAAATGCTTGCCGTGATCGTATTTGACGCTCTTGAGCAGCCGCTCGTGCACGCGCAGGAACAGCAAGCCGTGACGCTGCGCGCCGAAGAAGTTGATCGCGTGGAGTGCGCGCGAGAGCCGGTCGAACTCGACCAGCAGCGTGTCTTCGCCGATCGCCTCGAACGGATCGAGCGGTATTTCGCTTTCCGAACTGAGCACCGCCTGGAATCCGAGTTCGTCGCCGTAGCGCTCGATCGCATCGGCGAACGACGAGGATTGCGGCGCGCCGGGCATCGTCACGTCATAGATCGGTTGATAGGTACTGCCAAGCGTGATGCCGGACAGCGTGGCGATAGCCGCGTTGCCGCCCGGGGCCAGCGCGAGATGCTCGCGCAGATAAGGCCGGGCGCCGGCGCGTTCGACCAGTTCGGGGATGGTGAGCGGGATCATGGTGGGATTGGGTAGGCAAACGGAGCGAAGCGGCCCGAGTACCTCAAGGATAGTAGCAGTGCCGGCAAGGTGCAGTTCGGCGTTTTGGTCATATGGATATCGACCGGGCACGGCGGGCGAGGGCGGGATCAGGGTATACAGCGGTTACGTTATGGGAAATTGGTTTTACCATTCGTAACGTTGCGCGCAGGCGGTGGCCGCCTGTGCCGTATCGCATGCCCTGCATGCCCCGCATGTCCGAGAGACGACACCACCGGAGACGCCCGATGCCCCGATTTCAGCCCGTCACCCTGCCCAGCCGTGGCCTGCCTCGTACGATCGCCGTCGCTGAATCGATATCGGCATCGCTGCACGCCTTGGCCGGAGCCGCGCGATGAGCGCCGCGCGCACGCTTGAAGTCGATCGCGTGATCGAAGATACGCGGCGGCCCGGTTTCCACGCGCTGCTGCTGGTGCTGTGCGGCGCCTGCCTTGTCATCGATGGTTTCGACGCGCAGGCGATGGGCTACGTCGCGCCGAGCGTGATCGCCGAATGGGGGGTGGCGAAATCCGCGCTGGGCCCGGTGTTCAGCGCGAGTTTGTTCGGCATGCTGATCGGTGCGCTGGGGCTATCGGTGCTGGCCGACCGGATCGGCCGCCGGCCGGTGCTGATCGGCTCGACGCTGTTTTTCGCGCTGACCATGCTCGCCACGCCGTTCGTCTCCACCATCCCGACGCTGATCGCGCTGCGCTTCGTCACGGGGCTCGGCCTCGGCTGCATCATGCCGAACGCGATGGCGCTGGTCGGCGAGTTCAGCCCGGCCGCGCACCGCGTCAAGCGGATGATGGTCGTGTCGTGCGGCTTCACGCTCGGTGCGGCGCTGGGCGGCTTCATCAGCGCCGCGCTGATCCCGGCGTTCGGCTGGCGCGCGGTGTTCTTCACGGGCGGCGCGGTGCCGCTCGTGCTGGCGCTGGCCATGCTCGCGTGGCTGCCCGAATCGCTGCAGTTCCTGGTGCTGAAGGGCCGTGTCGAGCGCGCCCGTGCGTGGCTGGCCGGCTTCGCGCCGAGCCTGGCGGTCGACGCGCAAACGCGCCTGGTGGTGCGCGAGCCGGCCACCGACGGCGCGCCCGTCGCCGAGCTGTTCCGCGCCGGCCGCCTGCCCGTCACGCTGCTACTGTGGGCGATCAGCTTCATGAACCTGATCGATCTGTACTTCCTGTCGAACTGGCTGCCGACCGTGATGCGCGATGCCGGTTATGCGTCGTCCACGGCCGTGATCGTCGGCACGGCGTTGCAGACGGGCGGCGTGGTCGGCACCTTGCTGCTCGGCAGCCTGATCGAGCGCTTCGGCTTCGTGCGCGTGCTGTTCGTCTGCTTTCTCGGCGCGGCCGTGTCGGTGGGCGCGATCGGTGCGGTGGCGGGTGCGTTGCCGTGGCTGCTTGCCGTGGTGTTCGCGGGAGGATTCTGCGTGGTCGGCGGCCAGCCGGCCGTCAATGCGCTGGCCGGGCAGTTCTATCCGACCGCGCTGCGTTCGACCGGCATCGGCTGGAGCCTCGGGATCGGCCGGATCGGCTCGGTGCTCGGGCCGCTGGTCGGCGGGCAACTGATCGCGCTGAACTGGAGCAATGCGTCGCTGTTCCATGCCGCGGCGCTGCCGGTGCTGGCCTCGGCGCTGTTCGTGCTGGGGCTCGGCGTTGCCACGCGTGGGCGTGGGCCGCAGGCGCGGCAGGTGGCTTGAG
Organism: Burkholderia sp. 3C; assembly: GCF_054589155.1. Taxonomy (NCBI): domain Bacteria; kingdom Pseudomonadati; phylum Pseudomonadota; class Betaproteobacteria; order Burkholderiales; family Burkholderiaceae; genus Burkholderia; species Burkholderia sp. 3C. The sequence goes on along the minus strand of NZ_BAAILN010000026.1, from coordinate 23,774 downwards.
GCGGTTGGAGATGGCTTGAAGTGAAGCGCTCCGGGTGCCGTTTGTGCTGGGGCGGGCCGCAGGCAATTCGTGCTGTCGGAGCTTGCTGGAGACGAAGCGCTCGGCGCTGTTCGAGCTGAGGTTCGGCATGCGGGTTGACGCCGTTGAACGTTGTTCAAGGCGAAGCACTCGCTTTTACCCGAAGCAGGGCAATCGGCCAGCCGCCCTGGCCGATGAGCTTCGCCGAGGCGCTCGCCCGCGACGCATGACAACGGCGTCCGGCTCAAGCGCCGCCGTCCTCAGACGCCGCGCCGCCGCTCCCACAACGCGGCCATCACGAACGCGAGCGCCGCGGCCACCATCACGCCGACCAGTGCATCGCTGCCCCAGGCGTTCATCAGCGAGCCGGCCACGATCGGGCCGCCGAAGCTCGCCGCGCTCCACGACGCCGACACCAGCGAACTGGCCGTGACGAGCGCCGCGCCGCGAAAGCGCTCGCCGCACGCGACGATCGACAGCGTATAGGTGCTGCCCGCCGCCGCGCCGATCACGAACAGCAGCGGCCAGCACAGCCACGGGTTCGTGATGACCAGCGGCAACAGCGGCAACAACAGCGTCACGACGATGCCCGCGCCGAGATGCACGCGCGCGCGTCCGAGCTTGTCGGCCAGCCAGCCGATCGGGAACTGCATGGTGGTATCGCCGAGCAGTGTGATGGACGCCAGCAGCACGGCCACGCCGCTCGCCACGCCGCGCTCGATCCCGTAGATCGGCAGCAGCGACAGCGCCAGCGTGTCGAACAGCGCGAAGAACGCGGTGCCGACGATCAGCGCCGGCATCAGCGGCAGCACGCGCCGCCAATGATCGTGCTCGGCCTCGCCGTGATGCGGCTCGCTCGCGCCGGGCGGGCGGCGGATCGCGGCCAGGGCCGGCAGCGCCAGCAGGAACAGCGCACCGCACAGCGCGAAGCGCGTGCTGTCGAGATCGGCGATCCGGCTGACCAGCACCGGGCCGGCCATCTGGAACAGCGTGAAGTTGGTGGCGTAGATGGCGACCACGCGGCCGCGCGTGGCGTCGTTGGCCAGTTCGTTGACCCAGGCCTCGCCGATCGTGAACAACAGCATCAAGGCCGCGCCGCACAGTGCGCGCAGCACGGCCCAGATGACGAGATCGGCGGTGGCCTGCATCGCGGCGGTGGCCGCGGCGACTGTCAGCACCGACACGACGATCGATTCGCGCGCGCCGAAGCGGCGCGTGAGCCAGGTGACGAACGGCACGATCGCCAGGCCGCCCCCCGCTTGCGCGGCGGTCAGCATGCCGACCACGCCGGTGCCGTGGCCCGATTCGGTCAGCGCGAGCGCGGTCAGCGGCAAGGTCGCGCCGGTGCCGAGGCCGACCACCGCGACGCTGAGGATCAGTGCCAGGAAATCGCGGGTAAGGATGGTTTTCATTGGCCGAGATGCTACACCGGGCGCGGCTTTCCGGCCATGATGCGGGTCGTGCCGGCGGCGTTGCCCGGCGGGATGCCGGCGCCATCCTTACCGTCGGCCGGTGCGTTGCGAGCGTGAGGCCGGTGAAGCCTGTGTGGCCGGAGCGGCAGGTGCGGCAGGTTGGGGAGGTGCGGCGGATGCCGCCGCCGGTGCGCCGCTCAGGCCAGCGTCGACGGCCCCGCGAACGGCCGGCGTTCGAGCGAGGCCGACCACAGCGTCAGCGCCAGCGCGCCGAGCGCCATCATGACGCCCACCCAGGGCAGCTGCGTGAGCGGCATGCCCGCGCCGATCGCCATGCCGCCGAGCCAGGCGCCGGTGGCGTTGCCGAGGTTGAAGGCGCCCTGGTTCAGCGTCGAGGCGAGGTTCGGCGCCTCGCTGGCGCGATCGACGATCAGGATCTGCGCGATCGGCACGATGGCGAATGCGAGCACGCCCCACAGGAAAATCGTCACGAGCGCGGGGATCGGCAGGTGCATGGTGCTGCCGAACACCACCTGCACGAGCCCGATCAGCGCGAGCGTGACGATCAGCGACGGCATCCGGCGCCAGTCGGCCAGCTTGCCGCCGATCGTGCCGCCCACCGTCAGGCCGAGGCCGAACAGCAGCAGCACCAGCGTGACTTCGTGCGGCGAGAAGTGCGTGACGTCTTCGAGGATCGGCGTGATGTAGGTGAACACCGAGAACAGGCTGGCCGAGGCGAGCACGCTGATGCCGAGCACCATCAGCACCTGCGGATTGCGCATCACGCGGAATTCGCGCGCGATGCTGGTGGAGGGCATCTCGAGCCGGCGCGGCAGGCACAGCGCGAGCGCGCCGGCTGCGGCCACGCCGATCGCCGTCACGGCCCAGAACGTCGAGCGCCAGCCGAACGCCTGGCCCAGCGCGGTGCCGAGCGGCACGCCGAGCACGTTGGCCAGCGTGAGGCCGGTGAACATCAGCGCGATCGCCTGCGCGCGGCGGTTCGGTGCGACCAGGCTGCTGGCCACCACCGAGCCGATCCCGAAGAACGCGCCATGGCAGAACGCTGTCACCACGCGCGCGGCCATCAGCAGGCCGTAGTTGGGGGCGATCGCGCACAGCAGGTTGCCGGCGATGAACACGCCGATCAGGCCGAGCAGCGCCTGGCGGCGCGGCATCTTCGCGGTGACGACGGCGAGGATCGGCGCGCCGATCGTGACGCCGAGCGCATAACCCGACACCAGCATGCCGGCGGCCGGGATCGACACGCCGAGATCGAGCGCGACGTTGGGCAGCAAGCCCATGATGACGAATTCGGTGGTACCGATTCCAAACGCGGCGATGGCAAGAGCGAGGAGCGGCAACGGCATGGAGAGGTCCGGGGCTAACGGGCCGGATTCTGGCGTCGCGGGATGCGGCGCGCGGGGGATCGGGCAGGGATAGCCGCGATTCTAGCTTGGTAAAAACCCTGATAAATGGGGCTGGAAACGCTGTGGCGTCTGCGCGACGCAAAGGCGGCCGAGGCTGCGTGAGCCGGCCGATCCTGCCCCTGTTCGCCTGTCAGGCGGGCGGTGCGCTGCCCCAGCCGTTTTCGAACACGCAATCCTCCACGGGCACGCGCTCGGCCCATTGCGCTTCCTCCAGCATCGGCCGCGTGTAGAACGCATCGACATGGCCGAGACACAGCACGGCGATCGGCTTGGCGCCGTCGGGCATGCCGAGCAATTCGCGCAGCGCGTCGACGTCGAACAGCGACACCCAGCCCATGCCGAGCCCTTCGGCGCGCGCCGCGAGCCACATGTTCTGGATCGCGCAGGCGGCCGAGGCGAGATCCATCTCGGGCAGCGTGCGGCGACCGAACACGTGGCGCTCGCGGTCGTCGCCGAGCGCGACCACCAGGATCTCGCCGCATTCGCGGATGCCCTCGACCTTCAGCCGCATGAATTCGTCCTGACGCTCGCCGAGCGCGTCGGCGGTGGCGCGTCGTTCGGCGTCGACCAGCGCGTGGATGCGCTCGCGCAGCGGCCGGCTGGTGATGCGGATGAAGCGCCACGGCTGCATGAAGCCGACGCTCGGCGCGTGATGCGCGGCGCGGATCAGCCGCGCGAGCACGGCCGGGTCGACCGGTTCGGAGGTGAAATGGCGCATGTCGCGCCGCTCGAAAATCGCGCGGTAGACGGCGGCGATCGAGGAATCGTCGAAACGCATGGGGAGGCTGTCGGGGCTGCTGGACCGCCGGGGGCGGCGGCCGGAGCCGGCACGATAACAGATACCGCGCCAATGCAGCGCCGCAAGGGGCGCGGCGGGAATGCGACGTACGGGGGAGGGGGCGGAAGGCTGCGCCACCGGCCGGCCGAGCAGGGCCGGCGGTGGCGCGTGGGCTTACTGCAGGCCGGTGACGACGTCGCCGCGTTCATCCACCGCATCGTGGACGTAGCCGTAGCGGCCGTTCGAGCGCGGGCCGAAGTGGTAGAGCGCGTGCTCGACGAAGCTGCGCGTGCGGGCCGGCACGAACTGGCGGTTCGGATAGACCACGGCCAGTTGCGCATCGGTGTCGTCGATCCGGTAATCGGCCAGCAGCCGCACCAGCTCGCCGCGCGAGATCGCGTCGGCCACGAAGCTCTCGGGCAGCATCGCGATGCCCGAGCCGGCCAGCGCGGCGGCGCGCACCAGCCAGGCGTCGTTGATCGTGTAGGCCGGCTGCAGCGTGACCAGGTGCGCGAAGCGGCCGGCGTCGAGGAAGCGCCAGGTGAAGCCGTGCGCCGCCAGCGGCAGCGCGACGGCCGCATGGCGGGCCAGCTCGTCGGGGCGGTGCGGCTCGCCGTGCTGTTCGAGGTAGGCGGGCGAGGCCACCGCGATGAACGGATCGGGCGCCAAGGCGTGGCTGATCAGCGCCTCGCCGTCGTCCACCTTGCGGCCCGCGACGATCGCGGCGTCGAACGACGTGTCGAGCCCGTCGATCGGGCTTTCGGCGATGGTCAGTTGCACGCGCACCTTCGGATACTGGCGGCGGAACCCGTCGATCAGCGGCGTGAGCCGTTGCGGCGACAACGAACCGGACACGGCGATCCGCAAGGTGCCGACCGGCTCGCGGATGGTGTGCGCCACCGATGCCTCGAGATGATCGAATTCCTCGAGCAGCGCGCGGCAGCCGTCGAGATAGCGCGTGCCGGCCTCGGTCAGCGAGAGGTTGCGCGTGGTGCGGTGGATCAGCCGGGTGTCGAGGTGCGTCTCGAGCATCGCGATCGAACGCGTGACGAGCGCATTGGACACGCCCAGCTTGCGCGCCGCTTGCCGAAAGCTTTGTAGCTCGGCGACGCAGACGAACACCCTCATGGTTTGGATCTGGTTCATAGCTTTGTCGGCCCGTTCGATGATTGTGCTTGTGTGTGCCGTGTCGTGGTGCCCGTCAAACGCTGTCGGATCAGCCCGGGTGAATTATCTAATACGCACGGCTCGGTAAATTGTTCAATAAAGTGGTTAAGTCAGTCAACCGATTAATTCGACAAATTTGCCGGTATTTTTAACAGGTTGGCGCCGATAAAGCGTCACCTATGCAATCGAATAAATTGGTTAAGTTGATGAATTTAATGAGTTTTATTTTTTTATTTGGCCGATTTTGGTGACCTGAAAAATTTTCTTTTTTGTCTGTATTTTGGAATTCACGGAATCGAAAATTCCGAATGTCACGGAACAAAAAATGCCTGATCCATCTGCCGCCTCGGTCGCGCGGCAGGTGAGCAAATAAATCGGCTTCGATCCATTCGGTTAATCCCGCACGACGCGCGGCGTCGGCTGTGCCGTATGGCCGATTGGCCAGGGGGCTTGCGTGCGGGGCCGGTTCGCGGAATGAACGACGGTTCCGGTGCGCCCGCACCCTGTCTCAACGCTCCCGCTCCTGCCCGCCCATGCCCCATAACGACTATTCGCCGATCCCCTGTCCCGTCGTGGTTCCGCTCGACGCGATCCTTCCCGAGGAACCGCTGCTGATGATGGGGGCCGGCCCCGTGCCGATCCCGGCCGCGGTTGCCAAGGCGAATGCGATCGTGATCAACCACCTCGGCGCGACGATGGCGAAGATCATCGAGCAGGTGAAGGAGATGGCGCGTTATGTGTTCCAGACCCGCACGAAATGGGTGCTCGGCGTGGCCGGCCCCGGCTCGGCGGCCATGGAAATGGCGATCTCGAACCTGGCCTGGCGCGGCACGCGCGTGCTGTCGATCCGCAACGGCTTCTTCAGCGCGCGGATGGCCGAGATGGCGATCCGGATCGGTGCCGACGTGCGTTATCTCGACGTGCCCGATCGCGAGGCCGCCAGCCTGGAAGCCGTGGCCGAGGCGATCGCGCGCGAGCAGCCCGAGATCGTCACGATCGTGCACGGCGAAACCTCGAACACGGTCTGGAACCGGCACCTGAAGGAGATCGCGGCGCTGGCCAAGGCGGCCGGCGCGCTGGTGGTGGTCGATGCCGTGTGCACGCTGTCCACCATGCCGCTCGACATGGATGCCTGGGGTATCGATGCGGTCATCACGGGCGGGCAGAAGGGCTTGTCGTCGATTCCGGGCGTGTCGCTGATCGCGTTCTCGGACGCCGCCTGGACGCGCATGAAGCAGCGCCCCGAGCCGAACGCGCACTGGTGCCTCGACATGTCGCTGGCCGAGAATTTCTGGCACAACGCCGGTTATCACTACACGGCGCCGGTGTCGGGCGTGCTGGCGTTGCACGAGGCGCTCCGGCTGGTGTGCCAGGAAACGCTGGAAAGCCGCTACGCGCGCCATCAGCGCTGCGCCGTGGCGCTGCAGGCCGGCGTCGCCGCAATGGGGCTCGAACTCTATACGCCGGAAGAATGCCGGCTCAATTCGGTGGTCGGCATCCGCGTGCCGGAAGGGCTGACGCCCGGCCTCATCTGCGGGCACATCTCCCAGCATCACCAGGTCGAGATCTCGGGTTCGTTCGGGCTGCCGATCGTGCGGATCGGCCAGATGGGCGAGCAATGCCGGGAACACAATTTGTTCCGCACGCTGCACGCGTTCGGCCGCACGATGGTGGATCTGAAGGTGCCGGTCGACCTGTCGGGCGGGGTGGCCGCGCTGGAGCAGGCGCTGTCGAACCGGTTGTAGGAAGGAGGGGCGGCCGCGTCTGCCGCCCAGGTCATTCAGCCGCTTGCCGCGCGGGCGGGCGCCCGCGCGCGAAGTTGAACCTCAGGCCGCCGCGCCGGTTTGCGCGCCGGCGCGGTTCTGGCGCTGATAGAGCATCAGCGAGATCACCACGCCCGCCGCGGCCGCCACGGCCGCGAACAGGAACACCTGCGGATAGCCGAACTCCCCGGCCACGTAGCCGGCCAGCGGGCCGGTGATGCCGAGCGACAGATCCAGGAACACCGAATAGGCCGACAGCGCCGCGCCGCGGCTGGCCGGCGGCACCAGCGACACGGCCTCCACGCCGAGCGCCGGGAAGATCAGCGCGAAGCCGAAGCCGGTCAGCGCGGCGCCGGCCAGCGCGACGTGCGGTACCGGTGCGAGCCACAGCAGCAGCAGGCCCAGGCACTCCACCACGAACGAGACGATCGCGACGCGGAACCCGCCGTAATTCTTGATGGTGTTCGCGAACAGCAGGCGCGAGCCGATGAACAACACCCCGAACACCGTCAGCGACAGCGCCGCGTTCGGCCAGTGGCGCGCGGCGTAATAGAGCGCGATGAACGTCGAGATCGAGCCGAACCCGGCCGAGCCGAGCGCGAGGCCGATGCCGTGCGGCAGCACGCGCGTGAACACGCTGGCGTACGACATCCGTTCACCGTGCACGAGCGGCACCGGTGCGAGGCGCAGCGCGAACCAGTAGCCGATCGCCGCCAGCGCCACCATCAGCACGCCGAGCAGCGCCGCATTGACCGAGTGCGCGATCGCCACGCCGAGCGGGGCGCCGATCGCCAGCGCGCCGTAGGTGGCGATGCCGTTCCACGAAATCACGCGCGCATTGTTGGTCACGCCGACCCGGCCGATCCCCCAGAGGATCGCGCCCGTGCCGCACAGGCTTTCGCCCACGCCGAGCACCAGCCGGCTGGCCAGCAGCAGCACCAGGCTGACGGCCGGCCAGCGCACGAACAGCAGCGCCACCAGCAGCAGCACGCCGCTCGCGCCGCAGCCGAGCAAGCCGCGCAGCACGGTGCGCTTCGGGCCGAGCGTGTCGGCGCAGCGCCCGGCCAGCGGCCGCGAGGCCAGCGTCGCCAGGTATTGCACGCTGATCGCCGCGCCGGCCACCACGGCCGACAGCCCCAATTCCTCGTGCACGAAACCCGGCAATACCGCGAGCGGCAGGCCAATCGTCAGATAACAGACAAAGGTGAACGAGACGACGGACAGGATTTGCAGGGTCGTCGAGAACCCGCTGCGCGGGGTCGAAGCAGAATCGGAGGACATGGGCGAAATCGGCGGGGACGGAACAGCGCGTCAGTAGAAACCCGAATTGTTGCATGGAACGCCGTTCCGTGCAGGTACCGTTTAGTTCATCCGACGAATGCTGTGGCGTGTCTGCTGCGTCCCGATATGGGCGAGCCAGTATGAGCCGCATGCGATTCGGGCTATGGGTTGCGATTTTCGGCGGTGTTAGCTTGCGAACCATCGACCCGACCCGAGCGCCGGCCGGCCGTATGCTGTGGCCAGGCCCGCGCCGCCGGGTTCCCCGCGAATTCAACCAGCGACACCCGATGAGCCAGCCGATCCGTTTCCATCACCGTCAGGCGATCCGCGAAGTCAGCGGCGCCGACGTGACCCGTACCGTTCTCCAGTATCTGCGCGAGGACGCGCACTGCACCGGCACCAAGGAGGGCTGCGCCGAAGGCGACTGCGGCGCCTGCACCGTGGTGCTCGGCGAGCTGACGCCGTCCGGCGGCGTCGAGTTCAAGGCCGTCAACGCGTGCATCCAGTTCCTGCCGACGCTCGACGGCCGCGCGCTGTTCACCGTGGAGGACCTGCGCCAGCCCGGCGGCGCGCTGCATCCGGTGCAGCAGGCGATGGTCGATTGCCACGGCTCGCAGTGCGGGTTCTGCACGCCGGGTTTCGTGATGTCGATGTGGGCGTTGTACGAGAAGGCCGGCTTCGAGACGGCGGCGCGCAACATGATTCCGATCGTGCCGGACAGCAGCACGTCGGGCCCGTGCACGCCGCCCGCCGTGCCGTCGCGCGAGGCGATCGCCGACGCGCTGACCGGCAACCTGTGCCGCTGCACCGGCTACCGGCCGATCGTCGATGCGGCCGAGCAGATGTTCGGCATGCCGCCGCCGGCCGCGCCGCTCGATCGCGCCGCGCTGGCCCGCACGCTCGCCGCACTGCATCGCGACGACACGTTCCACTACGCACACGCCGGTCGCAGCTTCGATGCGCCGCGCAGCATCGAGGCGCTGGCCGCGCTGCGCGCCGCGAAGCCGCAGGCACGCCTGCTGGCCGGCAGCACCGACGTCGGCCTGTGGGTCACCAAGCAGTTGCGCGACCTCGGCGACGTGATCTATCTGGGCCAGGTTGCCGCGCTGCGCGAGATCGCCGAGGCCGACGGCTGGCTGGAGATCGGCGCGGGCGTGACGGTCGAGCGGGCCTACGCGGCGCTGGCCGTGCATTACCCCGAACTGACCGAGATGTGGCGGCGCTTCGCCTCGCTGCCGATCCGCAACGCGGGCACGCTCGGCGGCAACGTCGCGAACGGTTCGCCGATCGGCGATTCGATGCCGGGGCTGATCGCGCTCGGCGCGCATGTCGTGCTGCGCGGCCCCGACGCCACGCGCGAGCTGCCGCTCGAAGCGCTCTACCTCGCCTATCAGAAGAAGGACATGGCGCCCGACGAATTCGTCGCTGCGCTGCGCGTGCCGCTGCGCACCGGCGCGCGCGCGAACCTGCAATTCCGCACCTATAAACTTTCGAAGCGCTTCGATTCGGATATCTCGGCGGTTTGCGCGGCGTTCTCGTTCATCGCCGACGGCGACACGATCCGCGAACCGCGCATCGCGTTCGGCGGCATGGCCGCCACGCCCAAGCGCGGCGCGCACACCGAGGCCGCGCTCGACGGCGCGCGCTGGCACGAAGCCACCGCGCAGGCCGCGATGCAGGCGCTCGAACGCGATTACGCGCCGCTGTCCGACATGCGCGCGACCGGCGCCTACCGGCTCGATGCCGCGCGCAACCTGCTCTACCGGTTCTGGCTCGAAACGCGCACCGATGCGCCGCTCGCGAGCACCGCGCTGAACGTGCGCTGCGTGGCGGCGGCGTCGCCTTCGCCTTCGTCCGAACCTTCGCCGGCATCGGCCGGCCGCTGACCCTGGAATCCGGAGCCCTCACCATGAATCAGCAAGCCGAATCGTTCCTCCAGGATCTCGAGTTCCGTCAGGTCCATGTCTCGCTGCCGCACGAATCCGCGCATCTGCATGTGAGCGGCCGCGCCACCTATACCGACGACATCCCGGTCATGGCCGGCACGCTGCACGCTGCGCTGGGCCTGAGCACGCAGGCGCACGCGCGCATCGTCGCCACCGATTTCGAGGCCGTGCGCGCCATGCCCGGCGTGGTCGCGGTGTTCACCGCCGAGGACATTCCCGGCGTCAACGATTGCGGCCCGATCATCCACGACGATCCGATCCTGGCCGACGGCCTCGTGCAGTTCGTCGGCCAGCCGGTGTTCATCGTCGTGGCGACTTCGCACGACACGGCGCGGCGCGCGGCGCGCCTCGCGAAGATCGACTACGCGCCGCTGCCCGCGATCCTGACCGCCCAGGCCGCGCGTGCGGCCGAATCGTACGTGCTGCCGCCGATGCGGCTGGCGCGCGGCGATGCGGCGGCCAAGGCCGCCGCCGCCGCGTTCCGCGACGCGGGCGAGATGACGCTCGGCGGCCAGGAGCAGTTCTATCTCGAAGGGCAGATCGCCTACGCGGTGCCGAAGGACGACGACGGCATGCATGTCTATTGCTCGACGCAGCACCCGAGCGAGATGCAGCATCTGGTGGCGCATGCGCTCGGCGTGGCCTCGCACAACGTGCTGATCGAGTGCCGGCGCATGGGCGGCGGCTTCGGCGGCAAGGAATCGCAGTCGGGCATCTTCGCGTGCTGCGCGGCTGTCGCGGCGTGGAAGCTGCTGTGTCCGGTCAAGCTGCGCCCCGATCGCGACGACGACATGATGATCACCGGCAAGCGCCACGATTTCCATTACCGCTACGAGGTCGGCTACGACGCGAGCGGCCGGATCGACGGCGTGTCGGTCGACATGACCTCGCGCTGCGGCTTCTCGGCCGACCTGTCCGGCCCGGTGATGACGCGTGCCGTCTGCCATTTCGACAACGCGTACTGGCTGCCCGACGTATCGATCGCGGGCCATTGCGGCAAGACCCACACGCAATCGAACACCGCGTTTCGCGGCTTCGGCGGGCCGCAGGGCGCGTTCGCGATCGAGTACATCGTCGACAACGTGGCGCGCTCGCTCGGGCTCGACCCGCTCGACGTGCGCTACCGCAACCTCTACGGCAAGGACGACAACAACGTCACGCCCTACGGCCAGACCATCGAGGACAACGTGCTGCACGCGCTGCTCGGCGAGCTGGAGGCGACCAGCGGCTACCGCGCGCGCCGCCGCGCCGTGCGCGAATTCAACGCGGCCAACCCGGTGCTGAAGAAGGGCATCGCGATCACGCCAGTCAAGTTCGGCATTGCGTTCAACGTCGCGCACTTCAATCAGGCCGGCGCGCTCGTGCACATCTACACCGACGGCTCGATCCTCGTGAACCACGGCGGAACCGAGATGGGGCAGGGGCTCAACACCAAGGTGGCGCAGGTGGTGGCGCACGAGCTGGGCGTTGCGTTCGGCCGCGTGCGCGTGACGGCCACCGATACGAGCAAGGTGGCGAATACCTCGGCCACCGCGGCCTCCACCGGCTCCGACCTGAACGGCAAGGCCGCGCAGGATGCGGCGCGGCAATTGCGCGAGCGGCTCGCGGCGTTCGCGGCCGAGAAGCTCGGCGACGGCAGCGTGAGCGCCGCCGAGGTGCGCTTCGCCGACGATCGCGTGTGGGTCGGCGCTCAAGCGCTGCCGTTCGGCGAGGTGGTGGCGAAGGCGTACCTGGCGCGCGTGCAGCTGTGGTCGGACGGTTTTTACGCCACGCCGAAGCTGTATTGGGATCAGGCCAAGCTGCAGGGCCGGCCGTTTTTCTACTACGCGTACGGCGCGGCTGTCAGCGAGGTGGTGATCGATACGCTGACGGGCGAGATGCGCGTGCTGCGCGTCGATGCGCTGCACGACGTGGGTGCGTCGCTGAACCCGGCGCTCGACAAGGGGCAGGTGGAGGGCGCGTTCATCCAGGGCATGGGTTGGCTCACGACCGAGGAGCTGTGGTGGAACGACGGCGGCAAGCTGATGACGCACGCGCCTTCCACCTACAAGATCCCGACCGTCAACGACACGCCGCCCGAATTCCACGTGAACCTGTTCCGCAACCGCAACGTGGAAGACAGCATTCACCGCTCGAAGGCGGTCGGCGAGCCGCCGCTGCTGTTGCCGTTCTCGGTGTTCTTCGCGGTGCGCGACGCGGTGGCCGCGGTGGGCGACTACCGTGTGCAGCCGCCGCTCGAAGCGCCGGCCACCGGAGAATCGATCCTTCGGGCGGTGCAGGCCGTGCGGGCGGCCGCTTCGGCGCAAGCCGCTGAAGCCACGCAAGCCACGCAAGCGGCTCAACCTCCGGAGGCATGACGCGATGCGGCCGATTCCGTCGTCGATTCAGGTCGGGCGCCGGCGCGAGCCGGCCATTGCGTCACGCCCGGCGCCGATGCATGTCGTGCTGTTCGGCGCGGGGCATGTCGGCCATGCGCTCGTCGCGTTGCTCGCGCATCTGCCCTGCGTGGTGCAGTGGGTCGATACGCGCGACGAATGCTTCCCCGACGAGGTGCCGCCGAACGTGCAGCCCGAGCCGACCGACACGCCCGACGTGCTGGTGGACGCCGCGCCGCCCGGTGCGTATTTCCTCGTCATGACGCACAACCACGCGCTCGACTTCGCGCTGGCCGAGCGAATCCTGCGGCGCGAGGATTTCGCGTATTTCGGCATGATCGGCTCGCGCACCAAGCGCGTGCGGTTCGAGCGGCGGCTCGTCGCGCGCGGCGTTGCGGCCGCGCACCTGGCCGACATGGTGTGCCCGATCGGCGTGGGCGGCATCGTCGACAAGGCGCCGGCCGCGATCGCTGTGGCGGTGTGTGCCGAGTTGCTGCAGGCCCGCACCGGCGCGCCGTGCGCGTGGCGCAAACAGGCGGCGGCCGAGGCTGCGCTCGCGCCGTGAACGGCCCTGTGGAATGACATGGCGCGCGCCGCTGCGCAATTCGATCTTTTCAAACGCGGCGCTTTTCGCGAAGATAGCCGGCACTGTTTCCCAACGAGACGGCCCTCGCGGGCCGGCACCGACAACAATGCCGAGACATCTTCCTTCATCGCGCCGCGCCTGCGCTCGCGCCATTCTGCTGGCCGCCGCCCTCGCGGCCGGCGCATTCACCACCGTCGCCCACGCCGTCGAGCTGCACGTCATGAATTCGGGCGGCTTCACGGCCGCCTATCAGCGCCTCGCGCCGAAATTCACCGCCGCCTCGGGCGATACGCTCGACATCATCTACGGCCCGTCGATGGGCGAGACGCCGCAGGCGATCCCGAACCGCCTCGCGCGCGGCGAGCCGGCCGACGTCGTGATCATGGTCGGCTACGCGCTCGACAAGCTGATCGCCGAAGGCAAGGTGCGCGCCGATTCGCGCGTCGAGCTGGCCGATTCGCGGATCGGCGCGGTGGTGCGGGCCGGTGCGCCGGTGCCCGACGTCAGCACGCCCGAGGCGCTGAAGGCCGCGCTGCTGGCCGCGCCGTCGGTGGCCTATTCGGACAGCGCGAGCGGCGTGTATATCGAGCGCGAGCTGTTCGACAAGCTCGGCATCGGCGCGCAACTGAAGCCGAAGGCGACCAAGGTGCCGCGCGTACCGGTGGCGTCGAAGGTGGCCGACGGCAGCTATGCGCTCGGCTTCCAGCAGGTGGCCGAACTGCTGCCGGTGAAGGGCGTCGCGTTCGCCGGGCGGATTCCCGAATCGCTGCAATCGATCACGCGCTATGCGGCCGGCATTCCGGTGAACGCGCCGCATCCCGAAGCGGCGCGCAAGCTGCTCGACTATCTGGCTTCGCCGGCGGCGCGCGCCGATGTGGAAGCGACCGGGCTCGACCCGATCGCGGCGCATTGAGGCGCCGAGGCCAGCCACGTTGATTCGAGGCGCCGCTTGGCGCCGTTTCATTGACCCACGATTGCGGCCGCCTCGCGCGGCCGTTCGTTTTCATTCCGGATTCCCGATGACCGATTCGACCTCCACCACCACCGGCACCGCCGACGTGCAAGCCTACTTCGACACGATCATCTCGACCTGCGCCGCAATCGAGGCCTGGCTCGCCGGCACCGCCACCGATGCAGCCTCGCTCGATGCGTTGCTCGCGCAGTTCGCGCCGTGCTTCACGATGGTCGGCACCGACGGCGCGCAGTTCGATCACGCCGGCCTGCGCACGTTGTTCGCGCGGCTGGGCGGCGGCAAGCCGGGGCTGCGCATCACGTTTTCCGCGATGCGCGCGATCGCGTGCTACCCGGGCGGCGCGGCGATCGGCTACGACGAGCATCAGCACGACGCGACGGGCGCGCTGCGCTCGCGCCGCTCGACGGCCGTGCTCGAACGCGAGGCGGCGAGCGGCGCGATCCGCTGGACCCATCTGCAGGAAACGTGGATCGGCGCGTAAGCACGCCCTTGCCCAGGATGCCTTAGCGTTTTTTGCGTGCTCGCGTGCCGGTCAGCCCGTCGGACACCGATTTCACGAACGCGCCGAGCCAGGCGATGTCGGTCGGCCGGTCAGGCTGCGGATGGGCAAGCTGGTAGCAGAGGATGCGCGGAAACGGCACGGGCGGCTCGGCGATCACGAGCGGCAGCAGTTGCGCGTAGTGCATCGCGAAGCGGCGCGTGGTGGTGAAGATCAGGTCCGATTGCAGCAGCACCTGCGGCACCACGCCGAAATACGGCAGCGTGGCGACCACCCGGCGTTCGAGTCTGGCGCGCGCCAGGCCGATCTCGATCGCGTTGCGTGCCGCGCCCGTATACGGCGTGGGCGCCAGATGCGCGGCCGCCGCGTAGGCTTCGCGCGTGAGCGGCGCGTGCGCGAGCGGATGCGTGTCGCGCATCAGGCACACCACCGCATCGCGGAACAGCTCGCTGCGTGTGAAGCGCGGCTCCGGCTTTGGCCAGTTCGCGATCACCAGATCGAGCTGGCCCGAATCGAGCGCGCCGGCGTGATCGAGCGCCGGGTTCAGCGAATCGAGCTCCAGATGCGCGAGCGGCGCGGCCTCGCGAAAGCGCGCGATCAGCGTCGGCATGAAGAAATCGTTGAGGTAATCGGGCGCGGCGATCCGGAATGTGCGGCGCGAGCGGGCCGGATCGAAATCGCCGTGCGGCGTGGCGATGAAATCGACGTCGCGCAGCGCGCGTTGTGCGGCATCGAGCAGCGACGCGCCGTATTCGGTCGGCACCATGCCCGACTTGCCACGCACCAGGATCGGATCGTTGAGAATTTCGCGCAGCCGCCGCAGCGCGGTGCTGATGGCCGGCTGCGTCTGGTTCAGGCGCAGCGCGGCTTGCGTGACGCTGCGCTCCAGCAGCAGCGTGCGCAGCACCCGCACCAGCCAGATATCGAGCGAGGCGGTGCGGGCGTCGGTGGCGTGGAGGTGGGTGGGATCGGGGAGCATCGGCGGTCGGGAGCCGGTCGGGCACATATCGCGCCTACGATACCGGAGCGCGTCGCGCAGGCGGCGCGGCGCGCGCTATCCGGGGTATCAGCGGCGGCCGGGCGGCAGCGCGCTGATTCGCTTCACTTCCTTCGATTCGAGCCAGTTCGGCGTGCGCGCGCAATACAGCACCATCGACAGCGCATCCTCGCCCCAGAACAACTGACGGTTCATCCAGAACGTCGGCACGCCGAACACGCCGAGCGCGATCGCGTCCTGCGTGTTGCGGTCGAGGTGTTCGCGGGTGGCGTCGGCGTCGATGCGCGGATCGTCGGCGGCGATGCCGACGCGCTCGCACAGCGCCGCGAAGCCCTCCTCGGTGGTCGGGTCCCGCCCTTCGCGCCAGATGAAGCGGAAGATCTCGCGCACCGTCGCGAAATCGGCCGACACGGCCACCGCGAGCCGCATGATCCGCGACGAATCGAACGGGTGCGCGGGCGGCATGCGGAACGGGATGCCGAGCTGATCGGCGCGGAACAGCGCGTGGCGGTACGTGAACACGCGCTTGGCCGGCACGTCGTACATCGGGCGCTGGCCCCAGTGATGCTGAAGCACCGGCAGCGAAACCGGCACCGGCTCGAACGGCATGCTCGGCCACTTGTCTTGCTGCTCGAGCAGCAGGTACGTGAACGGCGACAGGAAATCGTAATACCAGCGCGGCTGGCTGGCGTCGTGGCCCACGGTCATCTGGGAATCTCCTGTGGAATGGCGCGGGGCGGCGCGGCCCGCGAGCCGTCATGGTACGCAATGGCGGAGCCGCGTGCAGCAATCGCGGCGA
>NZ_BAAILN010000026.1:0-7659 GCF_054589155.1 Burkholderia sp. 3C | reverse complement strand
CGGCCGTTCACGCGTCGCCGGGGTGCGGGCCGGCCGGCGCGGGCGGCAGCGCCGTGTCGAGCGCAGCGGCAGCGGCCAGCGCCGCCGCGCCGGTGGCGAGCGGGTGGGCGGCGGCAGGCGTGCCGGAATCGGCCGCGTCACGCGGGGCCGGATTCGGGGAAGGCGGGGCGCCCGCCGCCCCGTCGCGCGCGCCGCGCGTGGCGTCGTCCTGCGTCAGCAAGCGCTCGCGCACGAAGCCGATGTGCTCGCGCAGCACGTAGAACTGCCCCGCATAGGCAAGCGGCATCTTCATGCGGTTGACGGCGTCTTCCACGTCGTCGAGCTTGTCGAGCAACGCGGCGCGCTCGCGCGGCGACAGCTCGCCGAGCGCGCTGCGTTCGAGCGTGATCAGCGCGCCGTACCAGCGGTAGATCCGCGAGCGCACGCGCCAGCCGTACAGCAGCGGCACGAAGCGCAGCCCCGGGATCAGCACCACCACCAGCGGCACCACGATCACCAGCAGCCGGTCGACCAGGCTCGCCACCCAGAACGGCAACTGGCGGTAGAGGAAGGTCTTGCCCGACTTGTAGTAGCGCGCGGCGTCGTCGGACAGCGCGATGCTGCTGTGCGTGACCGGCGAAGGGAATTCGCCCGCGCGCTGCAGGATCGTGGCGCGGCCCTGCACCTCGCGCGCGGCCTCGATCAGCAGGTCCGACAGCGCCGGATGCAGCGAATCGCGCGCGATCAGCTCGACGGTGGGCGACAGCGTGTGGATGTCTTCGGCCGGCAGATTGGTGCCGGGGTCGTAGACGCCCATCGGCAGCGTGATGTCGGTCAGGTAGGGCAGGCGGCGCGCGTAGGCGTCGGCTTGCGGGAACGAGTAGAAGCGCACGCCCGGCGCGCGGAACAGCTTGGCCATCACCGGGATCTGGGTCGAATCGCCCGACAGGAACGCCGCGTCGATCTTGCCGTCGATCAGCGCGCGGGCGGCATCCTCGCCGGCCAGCGGCAGAAGTTGGGTGGCGCCGCCCGGCAGGATGCCGTTCAGCTTCAGCAGCGCCAGGCCGAGTTCGTGCGAGCCGCTGCCGTCCGGGCCGAGTGCGAGGCGCTTGCTGCGAAACTGCGAGAGCCGCTGCACCGGCGCGCCGCGATACAGGATCGCGATCGGCACGTAGCCCACGCTGCCGAGCGAAACCAGTTGGTCCGGCGGGGTTTTCTGTTCGAGCCCGCTCTGCACGAACGCGACGTCCACCTCCGCATGCGGATCGAGCAGGCGCTGCAGGTTCTGCGCCGAGCCCTCGGACGGCAGCACGTCGAGCGTGATGCCGTTCTTGGCGAGGATTCGCTTGTACTTCTGCGCAGCCGACCAGTTGGTGCTGCCCGGCGGCCCGGCCGACAGCGTCAGATGGGTGGGCGGCGCGGGCTGGATCAGCCGGATCGCGAGCCAGATCGCCGCGCCGCCGAGCAGCAGCGCCGGGCCGAACGACATCGCCAGGTCGCGCCACGAGACCGTCACGAAGCGGGTGAGGATCGGGTGCGGGCGACGGGAGCGGGGCGTATCGGTCATCGGGGCGGGAGGGGCGGGGCAGGCCGGTTCGGCGCAGGACGTTCAGGCATCCTGAATCGCGACGATGGTAACCGAGTTCGACGGCGGCGAGGCAGGCGGGGCGGGGGATTCGGGAAGGTCCGGATGGCTGCGCGCCACACTCGCGATCCGTAACGCAAAGGCTTTGCGCTTCGCGTGCCGCTGGATTACATTGTGCGACGCAGCCGCGCCTTGTCCGTCGCGGCGCGACCCGGCGCTTCACTTCCAGATCGGGCGCGAGACGGACGAGGCCCGGCAGTCCGGTCAGCCCAGCGCTTGCCGGGCGGACGCAGCGCCTCTCGATTGCTTCGTGGAAATGTCGGCCGGCGGCTCATGCCGTCGGCCGTTTTCTGGGGGTTCACCGGCCACGGTTCGTCAATGAACGAACCTCGCCGGCAATACAAGGACAAGGAGCAAACATGAAGTCGATCGTGTGGAAGGCACTGGGCAGCGCGGTAGTGGCGGCGCTCGTATGCGGCAATGTGTATGCGCAGGCGAGCGATGCGGCCAGCACCGACGCGCCGGCGGCGACCAAGAGCACGTCGAAGGCTGGCGCCAAGACGGCTCGCAAGCAGAACCGCCAGCTCGGCTACGCGGTGCGCAAGGCCATCACGAAGGCCGGCGGCGTCGATGTGTCGAACATCACCGTGCGCTCGAAGGGCGGCGCGATCTCGCTGCAGGGCTCGGTGCCCGACGCATCGCAGATCGACAAGGCAGGCGACGCCGCCAAGGGTGTGAAGGGCGTCACGTCGGTCGACAACAAGCTGACCGTCCAGCAGCAGTAAGGCGCTGGCAGCGCGCGGCGCGGCGGTTTCGCCGCGTTGCGCGCGTTTCCCTCCGGTTTTTCCTCGTTTTTCCCTTTATTTCCCGCCGCCCGTCCGTCCTCAGACGGTGACGAGCTTCAGCCCCACCGCCACCAGCGTGGCCGCCAGCACGTTGCGCAGCAGGCGCTCCGGCGCGCGCGTCGACAGATGGCTGCCGACCACGATGCCCGGCAGCGAGCCGAGCAGCAGCGACACCAGCATCGACCAATCCACCGAGCCGAGCAGCCAGTGGCCCATGCCGGCCACCAGCGTGAGCGGCACCGCGTGCGCGATGTCCGAGCCGACGATGCGCGTGGTCGAGAGCGTGGGATACAGCAACAGCAGCACCGTGACGCCGATCGCGCCCGCGCCGACCGAGGTCAGCGACACCAGCACGCCGAGCACGACGCCGGTCAGCACGGTCAGTGCGACGGTGCGCACCGGGTTCGGCGCGAACGCGTGGCGCGAGGCGAACGCGGCCAGTTGCGGGCGGAACACCAGCGCGACCGAGGTCAGCAGCAGCGCCGCGCCGAGCACGATCTGGATCAGCCGGTTGGTGGACGCCGAGCCGAAGCCGTGCGCATGCAGCAGCCAGAGCGTGAGCGCCGCGGCCGGCACGCTGCCCGCCGCGAGGCGGCCCGTGATGCGCCAGTCGATCGAGCCTTTCGAGCCGTGCACCAGCGTGCCGGTGGCCTTGGTGGCGGCCGCGTAGAGCAGGTCGGTGCCGACCGCCGTGGCCGGGTGGACGTTGAACAGCAGCACCAGGATCGGCGTCATCAGCGAACCGCCGCCGACGCCGGTCAGGCCCACGAGGAAGCCGACGAACAGGCCGGAAGCGGTGTACAGCAGATCGATATGAGGAAACGACATCGGCTAGGCTCGAAGGGGTGGGCGCGGGACCAAACCCGGCATTGTCGCAAAACTGGCGTCCGGGCGTGGGAATCTCCGTCGGAACGTCGCCGAGAGGGCCGGCAAGGGCATTCGTCAGACCATGAAAAATGATTGCCGCGCGAGCACGGGCAATCGGAATGAATCGGGGATTGCCGCGCAAAGAAAATCGCGCGAGCGATTGAACCGCTCGTATCGAAAATGTTTAAAAAATAATTCGATGCGATTTCGATCGACCCATCGGGAGGCTTGTCCGGCGTGCGATCGCACGACATCGTTGCGCAATGCCTCGGCGCCGGATTGGTGAAAAGCCGACCTGTCATTTCCAATAGGGTGATTGGCATTCGATATTCGCGCCGTTACGGCGATCGTGCGTAACGTTCCATTCGACTGTTACGTTACGCCGGTGAATCGCGACGAATTCCTGGCTTGCCCGCACGATCGCGTGTTGCGGCGCCGTCGTGCACGAACCCCGCCATTCCCGGGGGTTTGTCGGATGTTTGTTCGACGAACCGCGCCGTTGACAATTGGCTTGCCGCACTGGCACGGACCCTGCAATGGACTCAGCCGTCATACCCGACGGCAAGACCAACTGACATGGGGTCAACAATGAAACAACACTTCAAGTTGTCGAGCATCGCGCTTTCGGCGCTGACGGCATTCGGTATCGCAGCGGCGCAGCCCGCGATGGCCGACGCCGGCACGATCGTCAGCGATCTGGGGGCCAATCTGAATCTGGGCAGTTCGCTGAACGCGAGCGGGGCGACGCTGGGCGGCACCGGCAGCCTGGCGGGCTCGTCGCTCGGCGTGAGCGCGGCGATCAATGCGATCGACGGCGTCGCGCTGACGGTGACGGCGAACGGCGCGAAAGTGATCGATCTGGCGCTCGGCAATGTCGTCGGGCCGCTCAAGACTTCGCTCGGCGGGCTCGCCAGCACGGTCGGCGCGCTGGCGCAGAACACGCCGCTATCGGGCGTCGTCTCGGGTTTGCAGACGGCGTTGCAGAACCCGACCGGCGCGTTGTCCGGCATCGTCGGCACCGCGAGCGGTGCGCTGTCGAACGGGCTGGGCGCGGCGTCGGGGGCGTTGTCGTCGGGCGCGGGTGCGCTGGCCGGTGGTGTGTCGAGCGGGTTGGGCAAGGCATCGGGGGCGCTGGCTTCGGGCGCTGGTGTGCTGGCCGGTGGACTTGGCTCGGCGGCGGGCGGCTTGCAGGCGGTGGGCGGCACGGTCGTGACGGGGCTGTCGACGGGGCTTGGCACCGCGACGGGCGGGCTGAAGTCGGTGGCAGGGACGGTCGCGGGCGGGTTGTCGAACGGGGCAGGGGCGTTGGCGGGTGGCCTTGGTGCGGCGACGGGTGGTTTGAATACGGTGGCCGGTACGGTCGCGGGTGGGTTGTCGAACGGTGCGGGCGCGCTGGCCGGCGGCCTTGGTGCGGCGACGGGTGCGTTGTCGTCGGGTGCGGGTGCGCTGGCAGGTGGGCTTGGTGCAGCGGCTGGCGGGTTGCAGTCGGTGGCCGGGACGGTTGCGGGCGGGTTGTCGAACGGGGCGGGGGCGTTGGCTGGCGGCCTTGGTGCGGCGACGGGTGGTTTGAATACGGTGGCCGGGACGGTTGCGGGTGGGTTGTCGAACGGTGCGGGCGCGCTGGCCGGCGGCCTTGGTGCGGCGGCGGGCGGGTTGAACACCGTGGGCGGCACGGTCGCGAGTGGCCTGGCGAACGGCGCAGGCGCCCTGGCGGGCGGCGTATCGAGCGGCCTCGGCACGGCGTCGGGTGCATTGGCCTCGGGCGCGGGTGCACTGGCAGGTGGTCTCGGTACGGTGTCGGGTGCGTTGTCATCGGGAGCCGGTGCATTGGCCGGCGGCCTCGGTGCGGCGGCGGGCGGGTTGAACACCGTGGGCGGCACGGTCGCGAGTGGCCTGGCGAACGGCCTCGGCACGGCGTCGGGCGCGTTGGCCTCGGGCGCGGGTGCGCTGGCAGGCGGCCTCGGTGCGGCGGCAGGCGGCCTGAACGGCGCGGCTGGCACGGTCGCGAGCGGCTTGCAGAACGGCCTCGGCGCAGCCACGGGCGCACTGTCGAGCGGTGCGGGTGCACTGGCCGGCGGCCTGGGCTCGGTGGCTGGTGGTCTCGGCTCGGTGGCGGGTGGCCTGAACGGTGCAGCCAGCACGGTTGCAAGCGGTTTGCAGAACGGCCTCGGTGCGGCCTCGGGCGCGTTGTCGAGCGGTGCGGGTGCGCTGGCTGGTGGTCTTGGTTCGGCGGCGGGTGGTTTGAACACGGTGGCAGGCACGGTCGCAAGCGGCCTGCAGACCGGCCTCGGCACAGCCACGGGCGCACTGTCGAACGGCGCGGGCGCGCTGGCCGGCGGCTTGAGCTCGGCCGCAGGCGGTCTGTCGACGGTGGCCGGCACGGCATCCGGCGCACTGTCGAGCGGAGCCGGCGCGTTGGCCGGCGGCCTCGGTACCGGCGCAACGGCCCTGTCGGGCGCGCTCGGCTCGGGCGCGAATGCCCTGTCGGGCGGCGTGCAGGCCGTGGCGAGCGGCCTCGGCACCGGTGCTACCGCCGTCACGGGCCTGGTCGGCAGCATCAATCCGGCCACGGCGGTCACCGGCGTCCTGAACGCCGCGACCTCGGGCCTGGGCAACGCGGCCGGCACGCTGACGGGCGCGCTTTCGTCGGTGCCGACGGCCGCCTTGACCGGCGTGGTCAACGCCGCGTCGTCGGGCCTGTCGTCGACGGTCAACGGCGTCGGGACGGTGGCGAGTTCGATCGCCAGTACCGGCCCGGCTGCCGTGACGGGCGTCGTCAACGCGGTCACCGGCGTGGTTGCCGGCAACCCGATCGCGCCGATCACGTCGCTGGTCGGCAACCTGTCGGGCGCGCTGCCGGTGTCCACGGTGACGGGTGCGGCCACCACGGTCGCGAACACGCTCACGGGCGGCCTGTCGACGGCTGCCCAGACGGGCCTGGCCACCACCACGGCGCTGGGCGCGGCCGGCTCGACGCTCGCGTCGACCACCGGCGCCACGCTCGGCAACCTGGCGACCTCGGGCGCGACGGCGCTCGGCACGGTGGCGTCGACCGGCGTCACGACGGTCGGTGCGGTGGGCAACGTGGTGACGCAGACGGTCGGCGCCGTCGGCGCGGCGCTGCCGGGTGTGGCGATCACGCCGTCGTCGGGCGCGTCGGGCACGTCCGGCTCGTCGGCGAGCGCTGGCACGCTGCTCTCGCCGGTGACCTCGCTCGTCACGACGCTGGCCGGCGCGGCGCTGCCGCGCAAGTAAGCCGACGCGCTGCGGCGCGCGGCATCGGCGGGTCAGGCTGTCCGGCAACGGCGCGCCTGGCCGCGCCCCCGGCCAACCGGGCCGGATCGCAGGCGGTACGACCTTCGTGTCATACCGCCTTTTTTTGTGGCACGGCCGCCTTCGCCGGCCCGCTTGCCCCGAATCGAATCCTCGCGGGAACTCGCCCGCGACGCGCGGTCGAACCGGCTTGCAGCATCCCGTACACGACGGGCACGTCGGCAGCCGAGGCAATCACCCAGGCCAGGTCTTATAGTGAAGCCCACCCGCGCCCCGCCATGCCGGCGACGCGTGGCGCCGGACCACCGGCCGCCGATTCCGGAGACGACCGGGAGCCCCGCTCCCAGACAGAGGACCTGCCGAATGAAAAAACTGATCAACGATGTCGAACGCGTGGTGCCCGACCTGCTGAACGGGCTGGTCGCGCTGAATCCCCATCTGGCCTTGCTGGCCGGCCGGACCATCGTGGTGCGCGCCGATGCGGCCGAGGCCGCGTCGCGCGGCGAGGTCGCGCTGGTGTCGGGCGGCGGCGCGGGGCACGAGCCCGCGCACGCGGGCTACGTGGGCGCCGGCATGCTCAGTGCGGCGGTGGCCGGCGAGGTGTTCACGTCGCCGTCGGTGGACGCGGTGCTCGATGCGATTCGCGCCGTGGGCGGCCCGGCGGGCGTGCTGTTGATCGTCAAGCACTACACGGGCGACCGGCTCAACTTCGGGCTGGCCGCCGAGATCGCGCGCGCCGAGGGCATCGAGGTCGAGACGGTGATCGTCTCCGACGACGTGGCGCTGGCCGCGCGCGGCGACCACGCCGGGCGGCGCGGCCTGGCCGGCACGGTGCTGGTTCACCGCGTGGCCGGCGCGGCGGCGGCGGCCGGGCTGCCGCTTGCCGAGGTCGCGCGGCACGCCCGCGAGACGGCCGAGGCGCTCGGCACGATGGGCGTGGCCTTGTCGGCATGCACGGTGCCGGCCGCCGGCACGCCCGGCTTCACGCTCGGCGAGCGCGAGATCGAATGGGGGCTCGGCATCCACGGCGAGGCCGGCGTCGAGCGCGCCGAACTCGAATCGGCCGATGCGGTGGCGTCGCGCCTGATCGCCCGCATCGCCGACGATCTC
>NZ_BAAILN010000025.1:0-4427 GCF_054589155.1 Burkholderia sp. 3C | reverse complement strand
AGCAAGCGCTCACCGGCACGATCGCGCGCTACGGCGGCAGCGCGGACACGGTGTTCACCGTGGCCGATGTCGGCTATTTTTCGAGCGTTCGCGCGGGGGCGCATGGCGGTGCGGGCATCGACACGCTGAAGTTGACGGGCGCGAATCAGGTGCTCGACGTTACGGCGCTGAACAGTGGCGCGACCGACAAGCTCAGCGGTATCGAGGTGATCGACATCACCGGCTCGGGCAACAACACGTTGCGCATGTCGACGGCTGATGTGCTGAATCTCGGCCACCCGAATGCGTTCCGCCAGGACGGCTACTCGCAGATGCGAGTCACGGGCAATGCGGGCGACCGGGTGGAGCTGGCCGGCATTCCCGATCTGGCGGCCGGCAGTTGGGCCAGTGCAGGCACTTTCATGATCGGCGGCGAGCGGTATGTGGTCTATCGGAACGATGCGCTGAAGGCCGAGCTGTTCGTGCGCAATGGTGTCGCGGTGAGCGGCGGATCGTCGATCGTGCCGGTGATCGATTGGGTCGAGCAGGGCGTATCGCCGGGCGTGTCGGGACACACGGGCGCCCATGCACAGGTGACGGTCTACCACGGCGATACCGCGATCGGGACGGTCACGGCGGACCCGGACGGCTCGTGGTGGCTGGCGCTGCCCGGCGGTATGCAGCCGGGGTCGCATACGCTGACGGCGAGCGTGACGGATGGCCGCGGCGTGGCGCAGAAGTCGGCCGAGTTCACGTTCGTTCTCGACAATGAGACCGCGCCGGTGCCCGACGATCTGCCGTCGCGCCCGACCATCGACACCGTGACCGACAACGTCGAGCCGCATACCGGCCCGATCGGCCAGGCCGGGCTGACGAACGACCCGCGCCCGGTGTTGAGCGGGCGCGGCGACGTCGGCTCGACCATTCACGTCCGCGTCGACAACAACGAAGTAGGTACCGTCAGGGTCGGCTCGAACGGAACGTGGACGTATCAATTAACGCAGCCGCTGCCGGACGGCCTGGCCCGTCTGTCGGTGCGGGCGAGCAATGCGGACGGGCAGAGCGCGCCGTCGGAGGCGTACATCATCGAGGTCGATGTGACGCCGCCGCCGCCGCCGATGATCGATTCCGCGTCGGCGGGCACTCCCGCGACGCTGTCGGGCCATGCGGAGCCGTATTCGACGGTCGACGTGTATGACGGCAACACCTTCCTCGGCACCGCGACGACCGGCCCCGACAGCCAATGGACGTTCCCGCTGCCGCCTGGCATGTCGGTCGGCAATCACACGTTGACGGCCACGGCCAGGGACCCAGCGGGCAATTTGAGTCCGTCGTCGCCAAACTTCGACTACGTCGTCGGGCCGACCCAGCCGACCGCACACGCGGTGGTGGACGACGCGGGGCGCGACACCGGGTTGTCGCACAGCGATTGGCTGACCAACGACGGCACGGCGGGCCGGCTGATCGAGGGGCACATCGTGGGTGTGCTCGGCGCGAGCGACCGGGTGCAAACCTCGACCGACGGCGGGCGCACCTGGCAGGACGCGTTGATGAAGTCGAACGGCAAGTGGGTGGCGATCGATCCGAACGCGCACACCGGCAATTGGGCGATCCAGACGCGCGTGGTGAATACCGCGGGCGAGCAGGGCGAGCTGGACAGCACGGCGGTCACGCTGAAGACGTCGGTGCTGATGCCAACCGACATGTTGGTCAATCACACCATCGGCTCGGTGGCGGTGAGATTCTCTCCGGAGCAGGTCGCAGCGGACTGGAAGCTGTCGCTGATGATCGACGGCCGCCTGTACGAACACGTTCTGAGCCAGCAGGAGGCTGCCTCGGGTGTGGCGAGCTTTTATGCGCCGGTGATGGGCGCGAAGCAGGTGCTGGCGGCCATGGTCGATACGGCCGGCAATATCTCGTCGTATCGTGGTGTCGAGCACTTCCAATCGGAAGGCACCATTTCCGAGAACTTCGAGTCGTTGTCGAGCGACTCATATTTGTTCAGGTATGGGGCTACGGCGTCCACGCGCTATTTCGACGTGACCTGTCTCGACGCGCTTGGCGGCGTTTGGCGGCAGGGTTTGTTGACGGGTAGAGATGTGACTGCGTGGGCACCCTCCGTTATTGCCGAGGCGCCGACCTCGCGTGTGCTGGCGATAACCGGCAGGGTGCGGCTGGACCTGAAAGATGGGATGTCTGCCACGCGCATGTCGTTCGACCTGGGCGACATGACGACGCAGGAGGTCGTCAAGCTGTATTTCTACGACAAGAACGGCAGCCTGATTTACACGTCCCGCGGGTACTCGGCAGCAGGCGGCGTGCATCAGTACGTCAATATCGATGTCGGCAGGGAATTTACGCGCGTCGAAATCAACAATGAATGGCGATCGGTCGACGCGGGCATGAACTGGGTGGACAACATCGTTTTCACCGGCTCCTTCGGTTCGGGTGATCGCCCCGTGTTCGGGGACTCGCCGACGCGGCAAATGCTCACCGGTGATATGGCGTACTACGGCGGAAGCCAGGAGACGGTATTCAACGTGTCCGATGTCGGCTATTTCTCGGGCGCCAACGCGGGTGCGCATGGCGGTGTGGGCACCGACACACTGCAACTGACGGGAGGGAATCAGGTGCTCGACGTCACGGCGCTGAACAGCGGCGCGACCGACAAGATCAGCGGCATCGAGGTGATCGACATCACCGGCTCGGGCGACAACACGTTGCGGATCTCGATGGCCGATGTGTTGAATCTCGGCCACCCGGATGTTTTCCGCCAGGATGGCTACTCCCAGGTGCGGGTGACGGGCAACGCCGGCGACCGGGTGGAGCTGGCCGGCATTTCCGGTCTGGCGGCCGGCAGTTGGACCGGCGCGGGCAACTTCGTGATCAACGGCGAGCAGTATGTCGTCTACCGGAACGACGCGCTGAAGGCCGAACTGTTCGTGAACAATGCGGTCGCGGTGAGCGGCGGATCGGCGGTCGCGCCGGTGATCGACTCGGTCGTGCTGAACGCATTTCCGAGCGTGTCGGGACACGCGGGCGCGCTGGCGCAGGTGACGGTCTACGACGGCAGCACCTCGATCGGAACGGTCACGGCGGGTACCGACGGCTCGTGGTCGCTGGCGCTGCCTACCGGCATGCAGCAGGGTACGCATACGCTGACGGCGAGCGTGACGGATGCCAATGGCCTGGTGCTGACGTCACCCGAGTTCACGTTCGATTATGGCGGCACGATCAGCCGCCCGGCGCCATCGACGCGATCGATCGCCGAGTTGTTGGACGGGATGGATCACGACGAAAGCGACGGGGGTTCCCATGTCGATCACGGTGCCGGCGACCACCCGCCGAGGCTGTCGTTGGCGGACCTGCTGAACCCTGGCCATCAGGAGCTGTTTCGGGCGGGGGGCGGCGCACAGGTGCGCGGCATGCCGGACCTCGCGGCAGCGGGCAACGAAGGGCGGCCTATGCTCGACGTTGCCGGCTACCCCGGCGCTCACAACGCCGCGCAGGATGTGGACCTGATGGTGCATGCCGCGATGCAAACCACGCTCATGGCCTGAGCGCTCGACGCGCTGCATGAAGCAGCAGGGCCCGGTCTTCGTGAAGGCGCAGACCGGGCCGTGTCATTAGGTCGCCGAGTCAAGCCACTCGTGGAACGCGATGTTGGATTCAGGTCAAGCAGCGGCCGTGTTTGGCCCAGGCACAGGTGTCGCACGCTGTACATTGCAAACCCCTTACGTGTGCCGAACTCATCTCGGGGTTCGGCGCACGCACCGTCGGTACGCATGGCCGCTATGCGTGAGGGTTATCTCCCAACCGCCACCCCGGGCTCGTCAAGCCGTTCCGCCTCGATTTGCGCCGTCAACGTGTTGCTGCGCGATTCGGCATGTGCCCCGGAGCTTCATTGAAATCTGTTTCAGGGAGGTTTTAGATCATGGCAAATCAATCTGCAGTCAAGCGGCCGTCGCGCCCGACCATCGACACCGTGACCGGCAACGTCGGGGCGCGTACCGGTGCGATCGGCCAGTCCGGGCTGACCAGCGACCCGCGCCCGGTGTTGAGCGGGCACGGCGACATCGGCTCGATCATCCACATCCGTGCCGAAGGGCGCGAGGTCGGCACCGCCCAAGTCGGCTCCGACGGAACGTGGACATACCAGTTGCCGCAGCCGCTGTCGGACGGCTTGTGCCGCCTGTCGGTGCAGGCAGGCAATTCGGCCGGCCTGAGCATGCCGTCGAAGGCGTACACCATCGAGGTCGAGGCGGCTGCCACGACGACGCCGATCATCGATCACGGATCGCCCGGCATCCCCGGGACCGCCCACGCGGTGGTGGACAAAGCGGGGCGCGACAGTGGGGCATCTCACAACGATTGGCTGACCAACGACGGCACGGCGGGGCGGCTGATCAGCGGTCACATCGAGGGTGCGCTCGGCGCGGGCGACCGGG
>NZ_BAAILN010000024.1:0-39049 GCF_054589155.1 Burkholderia sp. 3C | reverse complement strand
CGATCGAACTGCCGAAGGACAAGGAAATGGTCATGCCGGGCGACAACGTGTCGATCACGGTGAAGCTGATCGCTCCGATCGCCATGGAAGAAGGTCTGCGCTTCGCAATCCGCGAAGGCGGCCGTACCGTCGGCGCTGGCGTCGTTGCAAAGATCCTCGCCTAAACGCGTCGGTCTGGTTTTGGTGTAATATGCAGCGCCCGGGAACGGGTGCTCCCTCTCCGGGGGCACCCGTTCCTACGTTCTTTTTTGTGATCTGGCGATGCAACATCGCCTCGCTCTTTTCAAGGAATTGTCATGGCTCAACAAAAAATCCGCATTCGCCTGAAGGCTTTCGACTATCGCTTGATCGATCAGTCGGCTGCCGAAATCGTCGACACCGCGAAGCGGACTGGCGCAATCGTCCGTGGCCCGGTGCCGCTGCCGACGCGCATTCAGCGTTTCGACATCCTCCGCTCGCCGCACGTCAACAAGACGTCGCGTGACCAGCTCGAAATCCGTACGCACCAGCGCCTGATGGACATCGTCGATCCGACCGACAAGACGGTTGACGCGCTGATGAAGCTCGACCTGCCGGCAGGCGTCGACGTCGAAATCAAGCTGCAGTAAGGCTTTCGGCGGATCCGGCCCCGGCCGGAAGCGCTAAGTCATTGATTGCTTGCGAAAAACGAAAAGCTTGGCTATAATGCTTGGCTTTTCGCGCATTTGCGTAAAAGCCTGCGTACCTGCCGTTCCGGCAAGCGCGGCGTTTTGTAAATTAGCCCCGACCAATCGCAGTCGGGAATGGAGAAAACGATGAGCCTTGGACTCGTAGGTCGCAAGGTTGGCATGACCCGTATTTTCACGGCTGAAGGGGATTCGATTCCCGTCACCGTGCTGGACGTGTCGGACAACCGCGTGACGCAGATCAAGACTGTTGAAACCGACGGCTACACGGCTGTTCAGGTTGCATTCGGCTCCCGTCGTGCATCGCGCGTGACGAAGCCGCTGGCAGGTCATCTCGCCAAAGCTGGCGTAGAAGCTGGTGAAGTTCTCAAGGAATTCCGTATCGATGCGACCAAGGCAGCCGAGCTGTCGAACGGCGCCATCGTCGGTCCCGATCTCTTCGAAGTAGGCCAGAAGGTCGACGTGCAAGGCGTGTCGATCGGTAAGGGCTACGCCGGTACGATCAAGCGTTATAACTTCGCTTCGGGTCGCGCATCCCACGGTAACTCGCGTTCGCACAACGTTCCGGGTTCCATCGGTATGGCGCAGGATCCGGGTCGTGTGTTCCCGGGCAAGCGAATGACGGGCCACATGGGTGACGACACGGTTACGGTTCAAAACCTCGAAATCGCACGTATCGACGCAGAGCGCAAGCTGCTGCTCGTGAAGGGTGCCATTCCGGGTGCGAAGGGCGGCAAAGTCTTCGTGACGCCGGCCGTCAAGGCCAAGGGGGCGAAATAATGGAACTCAAGCTCCTGAATGAAAATGGTCAGGAAGGTGCAGTCGTCAACGCATCGGACGCAGTGTTCGGTCGTGACTACAACGAAGCACTGATCCACCAGGTCGTCGTTGCTTACCAGGCGAACGCTCGCCAGGGTAACCGCGCGCAGAAGGATCGTGAGCAAGTCAAGCACACGACCAAGAAGCCGTG
Organism: Burkholderia sp. 3C; assembly: GCF_054589155.1. Taxonomy (NCBI): domain Bacteria; kingdom Pseudomonadati; phylum Pseudomonadota; class Betaproteobacteria; order Burkholderiales; family Burkholderiaceae; genus Burkholderia; species Burkholderia sp. 3C. Next base: position 37,414 of record NZ_BAAILN010000024.1, on the reverse strand, counting down.
GCGTCAGAAGGGTACGGGCCGCGCTCGTGCCGGTATGTCGTCGAGCCCGCTGTGGCGCGGCGGTGGCCGTATTTTCCCGAATTCGCCGGAAGAAAACTTCTCGCACAAGGTCAACAAGAAGATGCACCGCGCAGGTCTGCGCTCCATCTTCTCGCAACTTGCCCGCGAAGGCCGTCTGTCGGTCGTTGAAGAGTTCACGCTCGAAGCGCCGAAGACCAAGCTGCTGGCCGAGAAGTTCAAGGCCATGGGCCTGGAGTCCGTGCTCGTGATCACGGACACCGTCGAAGAAAACCTGTACCTCGCGTCGCGCAACCTGCCGAATGTGGCAGTTGTCGAGCCGCGTTACGCCGACCCGCTGTCGCTGATCTACTTCAAGAAGATCCTGGTCACGAAGGCTGCGGTCGCCCAGATCGAGGAGTTGCTGTCATGAGCGAGATTCGCAAAAACGATCATCGTTTGATGCAGGTCCTGCTCGCGCCGGTAGTCTCGGAAAAGGCGACGCTGGTTGCAGACAAGAACGAGCAAGTTGTGTTCGAAGTCGCACCGGATGCCACGAAGCAGGAAGTGAAGGCCGCGGTCGAGCTGCTGTTCAAGGTGGAAGTCAATTCCGTCAACATGCTGGTCCAGAAGGGCAAGCAGAAGCGTTTCGGCCGTTCGATGGGCCGTCGCAAAGACGTGAAGAAGGCGTATGTCTGCCTGAAGCCCGGCCAGGAAATCAACTTTGAAGCGGAGGCCAAGTAATCATGGCAATCGTTAAAGTTAAGCCGACTTCGCCGGGTCGCCGTGCGATGGTCAAGGTGGTCAACAAGGATCTGCACAAGGGTAAGCCGTTCGCGGCCCTGCTCGACTCGCAGAGCGTGACCGCCGGCCGTAACAACAACGGCCGCATCACCACCCGCCATAAGGGCGGTGGTCATAAGCAACAGTACCGTATCGTCGATTTCCGTCGCAACAAGGACGGCATCCCGGCGAAGGTCGAACGTCTCGAGTATGACCCGAACCGTAGCGCGAACATTGCGCTGGTTCTGTACGCAGACGGCGAGCGTCGCTACATCATCGCGCCGAAGGGTTTGACGGTTGGCCAGCAACTCCTGTCGGGTTCGGAAGCACCGATCCGTGCAGGCAACACGCTGCCGATCCGCAACATTCCGGTCGGTACGACGATCCACTGCATCGAGATGCTGCCGGGCAAGGGTGCGCAAATCGCGCGCTCGGCCGGCACGTCGGCCATGCTGCTGGCGCGTGAAGGCGTCTACGCGCAGGTTCGTCTGCGTTCGGGCGAAATCCGCCGCGTGCACATCGAGTGCCGCGCAACGATCGGTGAAGTGGGCAACGAAGAGCACAGCCTGCGTCAGATCGGTAAGGCCGGTGCAAATCGTTGGCGCGGTATCCGCCCGACGGTCCGTGGTGTCGCGATGAACCCGATCGATCACCCGCACGGTGGTGGTGAAGGCAAGACCGCGGCAGGCCGCGATCCGGTTAGCCCGTGGGGCACGCCGGCGAAGGGCTTCCGTACGCGTAGCAACAAGCGCACGACGACGATGATCGTCCAGCGCCGTCATAAGCGCTAAGGAGTAGGCAATGGCACGTTCTGTTAAAAAAGGTCCGTTCTGCGACGCCCATTTGCTGAAGAAAGTTGAGGCAGCTGCAGCTACGCGCGACAAGAAGCCGATCAAGACCTGGTCGCGTCGCTCGACGATTCTCCCGGATTTCATTGGTCTGACGATCGCCGTGCATAACGGCCGTCAACACGTACCGGTGTACATCTCGGAAAACATGGTCGGCCACAAGCTTGGCGAGTTCGCACTGACCCGGACGTTCAAGGGTCACGCGGCCGACAAGAAGGCCAAGAAATAAGGGGCAATCAAGATGGAAGTGAAAGCAATTCATCGCGGTGCCCGCATTTCGGCGCAGAAGACGCGCCTGGTGGCTGACCAGATCCGCGGTTTGCCGGTGGACAAGGCACTGAACGTTCTGACGTTCTCGCCGAAGAAAGCCGCCGGCATCGTGAAGAAGGTCGTTTTGTCGGCCATCGCCAATGCGGAGCACAACGAAGGCGCGGATATCGACGAGCTCAAGATCAAGAGCATCCTCGTCGACAAGGCAGCGTCGCTGAAGCGTTTTACCGCGCGCGCCAAAGGCCGCGGTAACCGCATCGAGAAGCAATCCTGTCACATCACTGTGACGGTCGGGAATTAAGGGGTCGCACGATGGGACAGAAAATTCATCCGACTGGCTTCCGTTTGGCCGTCAGCCGCAATTGGGCTTCGCGTTGGTACGCGAACAACAACAATTTCGCGGCGATGCTGCAGGAAGACATCGGCGTCCGTGAGTATCTGAAGAAGAAGCTGAAGAACGCTTCGGTCGGTCGCGTCGTCATCGAGCGCCCGGCGAAGAACGCACGGATCACGATTTACAGCTCGCGTCCGGGCGTCGTCATCGGCAAGAAGGGTGAGGACATCGAGCAACTGAAGGCAGAACTGCAACGCCGCATGGGCGTTCCGGTTCACGTCAACATCGAGGAAATCCGCAAGCCGGAAACCGATGCTCAGTTGATCGCCGACTCGATCACGCAACAGCTCGAGCGTCGGATCATGTTCCGCCGCGCGATGAAGCGTGCGATGCAAAACGCCATGCGTCTGGGTGCCCAAGGCATCAAGATCATGAGCGCGGGCCGTTTGAACGGCATCGAAATCGCACGTACGGAGTGGTACCGCGAAGGCCGCGTGCCCCTGCACACGCTGCGTGCCGACATCGACTACGCGACCTCGGAAGCGAAGACGACCTACGGCATCATCGGCGTCAAGGTGTGGGTGTACAAGGGCGATACGCTGGGCCGCAACGACGCGCCGGTGGTCGAGGAAGTGACGGAAGACAAGCGTCCGCGCCGTAACGCGCGTCCGGGCGATCGTCGTCCGCGCCGTGACGGTGAAGGCGGTGGTCCGGGTGCCCGTCGTGGCGCTCCGCGTCGCGCTGCAGGCAAGCCGGAAGACGGCAAGACTGGAGAATAACGATGCTGCAACCGAAACGCAGAAAGTATCGTAAAGAGCAGAAGGGTCGCAACACCGGTATCGCGACGCGCGGCAACGCCGTCTCGTTCGGTGAATTCGGCCTGAAGGCTATCGGTCGCGGCCGTCTGACCGCGCGTCAGATCGAAGCGGCGCGTCGTGCCATGACGCGTCACATCAAGCGTGGCGGCCGTATCTGGATTCGCATTTTCCCGGACAAGCCGATTTCGCAGAAGCCGGCCGAAGTGCGGATGGGTAACGGTAAGGGTAACCCTGAGTACTACGTCGCCGAGATTCAGCCGGGCAAGATGCTGTATGAAATGGATGGCGTAACCGAAGAACTGGCACGCGAAGCGTTCCGTCTGGCTGCAGCGAAGCTGCCGCTGAAGACGGCGTTCATCGTTCGTCAGCTCGGCGCCTAAGGAGAAAATATGAAGGCTTCCGAACTTCTCCAGAAAGATCAGGCAGCGCTCAACAAGGAGCTGTCGGATCTGCTTAAGGCGCAATTCGGCCTGCGCATGCAACTCGCGACCCAGCAGCTCACGAACACGAGCCAGCTGAAGAAGGTGCGTCGCGACATCGCTCGTGTGCGGACCGTCCTGACTCAGAAGGCGAACCAGAAATGAACGATAGCGTAAAAACCTCGCTCAAGCGGACGCTCGTCGGTCGGGTTGTCAGCAACAAGATGGATAAAACCGTCACGGTGCTGATCGAAAACCGCGTCAAGCATCCGATCTACGGCAAGTACGTTGTGCGCTCGAAGAAGTATCACGCGCACGACGAGGCTAACACCTACAACGAAGGCGATCTCGTCGAGATCCAGGAAACGCGTCCTCTCTCGAAGACGAAGGCCTGGACGGTGTCGCGCCTGGTCGAAGCAGCCCGCGTCATCTAAGCGGGAGGGCCGAAAGGCCCACAAGCAGTAGCAGTGCTTGAAGTCGCAAAGTTTTTGCTTGCGTGGCCGGGATTATTTGTTATAATCCCGGTCTTCCCTCTGTATGGGAGCCCCGTCGCGGGCAAAGTCTCGGTGGGGGAAGCGGGCTGACGTCCTGTCAGTTCGATAGATTCACCGATTTGCGATGGCGGGTTTCGTTTGCCGTCGCTGCTGTTCAAACCCAAGCAGCCGATTGGCTGACGGGACCAAGACTGACCGTATGCCTCATGGTGGGGTATCCGGATTAAGTTGGGAAAGATAAACCATGATCCAGACCGAATCTCGGCTTGAAGTGGCCGACAACACGGGTGCACGCGAAGTTCTGTGCATCAAGGTGCTCGGCGGCTCGAAGCGTCGTTATGCCAGCATTGGCGACATCATCAAGGTGACCGTCAAGGAAGCAACGCCGCGCGGGCGCGTGAAGAAAGGCGAAATCTACAACGCCGTGGTGGTTCGCACCGCCAAGGGCGTACGTCGTCAAGACGGTTCGCTGATCAAGTTCGACGGCAACGCCGCTGTGCTTTTGAACAACAAGCTCGAGCCGATCGGCACCCGTATTTTCGGGCCGGTCACGCGTGAGCTGCGTAGCGAACGATTCATGAAGATCGTTTCGCTGGCGCCGGAAGTGCTGTAAGGAGTCGCGATGAATAAGATTCGCAAGGGTGACGAAATCATCGTCATCACCGGCAAGGACAAGGGCAAGCGCGGTGTCGTGCTGGCCGTCGGTGCCGAACATGTCACTGTCGAAGGTATCAACCTCGTCAAGAAGCATGTGAAGCCGAACCCGATGAAGGGTACGACGGGTGGCGTGGAAGCGAAGACGATGCCGCTGAACATTTCGAACGTCGCATTGGTCGACGCGAACGGCAAGGCTTCGCGTGTTGGTATCAAGGTCGAAGAAGGCAAGAAGGTCCGCTTTCTGAAGACGACTGGTGCCGTGCTGGCCTGACCGGAGTATAGAAATGGCACGTTTTCAAGAGTTTTACAAAGAAACGGTAGTTCCCGGCCTGGTCGAGAAGTTCGGCTACAAGTCGATCATGGAAGTGCCGCGCATCACCAAGATCACCCTGAACATGGGCCTTGGCGAAGCGATCGCTGACAAGAAGATCATCGAGAACGCCGTTGGCGATCTGACGAAGATCGCTGGTCAGAAGCCCGTCGTGACGAAGGCTCGCAAGGCAATTGCAGGCTTCAAGATCCGTCAAGGCTATCCGATCGGTGCGATGGTGACGCTGCGTGGTCGTGCGATGTACGAATTCCTCGATCGTTTCGTGACGGTTGCCCTGCCCCGCGTGCGCGATTTCCGCGGCGTGTCGGGTCGTGCATTCGACGGCCGTGGCAATTACAACATCGGTGTGAAAGAGCAGATCATTTTCCCCGAAATCGATTACGACAAGATCGACGCGCTGCGTGGGCTGAACATCAGCATCACGACGACCGCGAAGACCGACGACGAAGCGAAGGCACTGCTCGCCAGCTTCAAGTTCCCGTTCAGAAACTGAGGTTACCGTGGCTAAACTGGCACTGATCGAACGTGAAAAGAAGCGTGCTCGCCTGGCAGCAAAGTTCGCACCGAAGCGTGCGGCACTGAAGGCGGTTATCGACGACGCGAGCAAGTCGGACGAAGAGCGCTACACCGCACGTCTCGAACTGCAACAACTGCCCCGCAATTCGAACCCGACCCGCAAGCGTAACCGCTGTGCGATTACGGGCCGTCCGCGTGGCACGTTCCGTAAATTCGGCCTCGCGCGTAACAAGATTCGTGAAATCGCTTTCCGCGGCGAGATTCCTGGCCTGACCAAGGCGAGCTGGTAATAGGAGAAACGTAAATGAGCATGAGTGATCCTATCGCCGATATGCTGACTCGCATCCGCAACGCGCAGATGGTCGAGAAGGTGTCGGTGGCAATGCCCTCGTCGAAAGTCAAGATCGCGATCGCCCAAGTCCTGAAGGACGAAGGCTACATCGATGATTTCGCGATCAAGACCGAAGGCGCGAAGGCAGAACTGAATATTGCACTGAAGTACTACGCTGGCCGCCCGGTCATCGAACGCCTCGAGCGCGTTTCGAAGCCTGGCCTGCGCGTGTACCGCGGTCGCAATGACATCCCTCAGGTCATGAATGGCCTGGGTGTGGCAATCGTGTCGACGCCCAAGGGCGTGATGACTGATCGCAAGGCGCGCGCTACCGGCGTCGGCGGCGAAGTCATCTGCTACGTCGCTTAATCGAGGAGAAAGAATATGTCTCGAGTAGGTAAAAGCCCGATCGCGCTGCAAGGCGCCGAGGTGACGTTGGCAAACGGCTCCATCACCGTGAAGGGTCCGTTGGGCACGATCGCGCAAGTGGTGAATCCGCTTGTGACGGTGGTGAACAACGACGGCACGCTGAACCTGGCGCCGGTCGACGAAAGCCGCGAAGCAAATGCACTGTCGGGCACGATGCGCGCGATTATCGCGAACATGGTGCAAGGCGTGACCAAGGGTTTCGAGCGCAAGCTGACGCTGGTTGGCGTTGGTTATCGTGCGCAGGCGCAAGGCGACAAGCTGAACCTGTCGCTGGGTTTCTCGCACCCGGTGGTGCACCAGATGCCGGAAGGCATCAAGGCTGAAACCCCGACGCAAACCGAAATCGTGATCAAGGGGATCAACAAGCAACAAGTCGGTCAAGTAGCTGCGGAAGTTCGCGGTTACCGTCCGCCGGAGCCCTACAAGGGCAAGGGCGTGCGCTATTCCGACGAGGTTGTGATCCTCAAAGAAACGAAGAAGAAGTAAGGGTGCGCAATCATGGATAAGACTCAATCTCGCCTGCGCCGCGCTCGCCAGACGCGTATCAAGATCGCTGAGCTGCAGGTCGCGCGTCTCGCCGTGCATCGCACGAATTCGCACATCTACGCTCAAGTGTTCTCGCCGTGCGGCACCAAGGTGGTTGCCAGTGCGTCGACGCTCGAAGCCGAAGTGCGTGCGCAGCTGGCTGATCTGTCGGGCAAGGGCGGCAACGTCAATGCAGCGACTCTGATCGGTCAGCGTATCGCCGAGAAGGCCAAGGCCGCCGGCATCGAATCCGTCGCCTTTGACCGCTCGGGCTTCCGCTACCATGGCCGCGTGAAGGCGCTGGCTGATGCAGCTCGCGAAGCTGGGCTCAAGTTCTAAGGAAGAATTCGTCATGGCAAAGATGCAAGCGAAAGTTCAGGCCGACGAGCGCGACGACGGCCTTCGCGAAAAAATGATTTCGGTCAATCGCGTGACCAAGGTTGTGAAGGGTGGCCGTATTCTCGGCTTCGCCGCACTGACCGTGGTTGGCGACGGTGATGGCCGCGTCGGCATGGGCAAGGGCAAGGCGAAGGAAGTGCCGGTTGCTGTCCAGAAGGCAATGGAGCAGGCTCGCCGCAACATGTTCAAGGTGCCGTTGAAGAACGGTACGCTGCAACATGAAGTGCACGGCAAGCACGGCGCATCCGCTGTCCTCCTCGCCCCGGCGAAGGATGGTACGGGCGTGATCGCTGGTGGTCCGATGCGTGCCGTGTTCGACGTGATGGGCGTGCAAAACGTCGTCGCGAAGAGCCATGGCTCGACGAACCCGTACAACCTGGTTCGTGCAACGCTCGACGGCCTGCGCAAGCAGTCGACGCCGGCTGACATTGCTGCCAAGCGCGGCAAGTCCGTCGAAGAAATTTTGGGCTAAGCGGTGGTCACCATGTCTGATAAAACTGTCAAGGTTCAGCTCGTCAAGAGCCTGATTGGGACCCGCGAAACTCACCGTGCCACCGTGCGTGGCCTGGGTCTGCGTCGCCTCAACTCGGTCAGCGAGCTGCAGGATACGCCGGCGGTGCGCGGCATGATCAACAAGGTTTCGTACCTTGTTAAGGTCATCGGCTAAGCGCCGACTACCGATCTAGGAGTTGATATGGAATTGAATAACCTGAAGCCGGCAGAAGGCGCGAAGCATGCTAAGCGTCGCGTCGGCCGCGGCATCGGTTCCGGCCTCGGTAAGACGGCCGGCCGTGGTCACAAGGGTCAGAAATCGCGTTCGGGCGGTTTCCACAAGGTTGGCTTCGAAGGCGGTCAAATGCCGCTGCAACGTCGTCTGCCGAAGCGCGGCTTCACGTCGCTGACGAAGGAATTCGTCGGTGAAGTGCGTCTGGGCGACCTCGAGAAGCTGCCGGTCGACGAGATCGATCTGCTCGCACTGAAGCAAGCCGGCCTGGTCGGCGAGCTGACGAAGAGCGCAAAGATCATCGCCACGGGCGAACTGAAGCGCAAGATTGTCGTGAAGGGTCTCGGTGCGACGAAGTCGGCGCGCGCAGCGATCGAAGCGGCTGGCGGTTCGTTTGCCGAGTAACGCACTCACGTGCCGTTACTAGCATCTGCATCGGAGAAGATACTTGGCTAACAGCCCGAGTCTCGCAAAACCCGGTCGTAGCACGGCGAAGTTCGGCGATCTGCGCCGGCGAGCAATGTTCTTGCTCCTGGCGTTGCTCGTCTATCGCGTCGGCGCGCACATCCCGGTTCCGGGTATCGATCCGGATCAACTGGCGAAGCTGTTCCAGAGCCAGTCAGGCGGCATCCTGGGCATGTTCAACATGTTCTCGGGTGGTGCGTTGTCCCGCTTTACGATCTTCGCGCTGGGGATCATGCCGTACATCTCCGCGTCGATCATCATGCAGTTGCTGGCGATCGTTTCGCCGCAGCTCGAGGCGCTGAAGAAGGAAGGGCAGGCGGGGCAACGGAAGATCACGCAGTACACGCGTGTCTTTACCGTCGTTCTGGCTACGTTCCAGGCCTTCGGCATCGCGGCTGCGCTGGGCAATCAGCCGGGGCTCGTGATCGATCCGGGCGTGTTGTTCCGTCTCACGACGGTCGTCACGCTGGTGACCGGCACGATGTTCCTGATGTGGCTCGGTGAGCAGATCACGGAACGCGGTCTGGGCAACGGTATTTCGATCATCATCTTCGGCGGTATCGCATCGGGGCTTCCGAACTCGGTGGGTTCGCTGTTCGATCTGGTGAGCACGGGCGCAATGGGTTATGCGTCGGCGATCATCATCGTCGTGCTGATCGCTGCGGTGACTTACCTGGTCGTGTTCATCGAACGCGGTCAGCGCAAGATCCTCGTGAATTACGCGAAGCGTCAGGTAGGCAACAAGATTTACGGTGGGCAGTCGTCGCACCTGCCGCTGAAGTTGAACATGTCGGGCGTGATTCCGCCGATCTTCGCATCGTCGATCATCCTGTTCCCGGCAACGATCCTGAGCTGGTTCAGTTCGGGTGAGCACAAGAGCTGGCTTTCCGACACGCTGCATAATGTGGCGGAAGCGCTGAAGCCGGGTCAGCCGGTGTATGTGCTGTTGTACACGCTGGCGATCGTGTTTTTCTGCTTCTTCTACACCGCACTGGTGTTCAACAGCAGGGAAACGGCGGATAACCTGAAGAAAAGCGGCGCGTTTGTTCCGGGCATCCGTCCGGGCGACCAAACCGCACGATATATCGACCGCATCCTCACGCGTCTGACGCTGGCCGGTGCGATCTACATCGTCTTCGTGTGTCTGCTCCCGGAATTTCTGGTGCTGCGTTGGAATGTACCGTTTTATTTTGGTGGAACGTCGCTGCTGATCATTGTCGTCGTCACGATGGACTTCATGGCGCAGGTGCAGTCGTACGTTATGTCGCAACAGTATGAGTCGCTGCTCAAGAAAGCCAATTTCAAGGGCGGCAACATTCCAGTGCGTTGAACGATCATGGCCAAAGACGATGTGATCCAGATGCAGGGTGAGGTGGTTGAAAACCTTCCCAATGCTACCTTCCGTGTGAAGCTGGAAAACGGCCATGTCGTACTGGGGCATATCTCGGGCAAGATGCGGATGCACTACATCCGTATCCTTCCGGGCGACAAGGTGACGGTTGAATTGACGCCTTACGATCTGTCGCGTGCGCGGATCGTGTTCCGGGCGAAGTGATTTGTAAAAAGGGTAATATCATGAAAGTGATGGCATCGGTTAAGCGCATTTGCCGCAATTGCAAGATCATCAAGCGTAAAGGCGTTGTTCGCGTGATCTGCAGCTCGGACCCGCGCCATAAACAGCGTCAAGGCTGATTGCGCTTGTTTGCGCTTTTTGTTTGAGGAAAAACAATGGCTCGTATCGCAGGGGTTAACATCCCGAATCACCAGCATACCGAGATCGGCCTGACGGCGATTTTCGGTGTCGGCCGCACGCGCGCTCGCAGCATTTGCGTCGCAGCAGGCGTCGAATTCTCGAAGAAGGTCAAAGACCTGAACGACGCAGACCTCGAAAAGCTGCGTGAAGAAGTGGGCAAGTTTGTCGTCGAAGGCGATCTGCGCCGTGAAGTGACGATGAACATCAAGCGCCTGATGGACCTCGGTTGCTACCGCGGCGTCCGCCATCGCAAGGGTCTGCCGATGCGTGGCCAGCGTACGCGTACGAATGCACGTACCCGTAAGGGTCCGCGCCGCGCCGCTCAAGCGCTGAAGAAATAAGCTGACAGTTACAGGAAAACGTCATGGCTAAGGCTTCCAATAACGCGGCTCAACGCGTTCGCAAGAAGGTTAAGAAGAACGTCGCGGAAGGTGTGGTTCACGTCCACGCTTCGTTCAACAACACGATCATCACGATCACCGATCGTCAGGGCAACGCCCTGGCGTGGGCGACGTCGGGCGGCCAAGGCTTCAAGGGCTCGCGCAAGTCGACCCCCTTCGCAGCGCAGGTTGCCGCCGAGTCGGCAGGCCGTGTCGCGATGGAATACGGCGTGAAGAACCTCGAAGTGCGTATCAAGGGCCCGGGCCCGGGTCGTGAGTCGGCAGTGCGTGCACTGCATGGCCTCGGCATCAAGATCACGGCGATTTCCGACGTGACCCCGATCCCGCACAACGGCTGCCGTCCGCCGAAGCGCCGCCGCATCTAAGATGCCCGGTGCAGCCTGTCGTCGCCTCAGGGCGGCTACGGGCAACGTAGTTGATTGCGTTGATTGACTAAGTCCACCGTTCGGCCCAAAGGGCACGAACTAGCGCGGTTGTTGCAGCCGCGTGAAGCTAGATAGAGGAAACACAAAGTGGCACGTTATACCGGCCCCAAGGCCAAGCTGTCCCGCCGCGAAGGCACCGACCTGTTCCTGAAGAGCGCGCGCCGCTCGCTCGCCGACAAGTGCAAGCTTGACAGCAAGCCGGGTCAGCACGGCCGCACCTCGGGTGCGCGTACGTCCGACTACGGTACGCAGCTGCGTGAAAAGCAGAAGGTCAAGCGCATTTACGGTGTGCTGGAGCGCCAGTTCCGCCGTTACTTCGCCGATGCCGATCGTCGCAAGGGCAACACGGGTGAAAACCTGCTGCAACTGCTCGAATCGCGCCTGGACAACGTCGTGTACCGCATGGGCTTCGGCTCGACTCGCGCAGAAGCGCGCCAGCTCGTGGGCCACAAGGCCATCACGGTGAACGGCGTCGTGTCGAACATTCCGTCGCTGCAAGTCAAGGCTGGCGACGTCATCTCGATCCGCGAAAAGTCGAAGAAGCAAGCGCGTATCGTCGAAGCGCTGTCGCTGGCTGAACAAGGCGGCATGCCGAGCTGGGTCGCGGTCGACGCGAAGAAGTTCGAAGGCACGTTCAAGCAAGTGCCGGAGCGCGCTGAAATTGCAGGCGACATCAACGAAAGCCTGATCGTCGAATTGTATTCGCGTTAATCGGATTGATAGCCGAGGTACCCTGCTTGCGAAGCGCCGGCAGGGCCTCGGCTCTTCATTTTCAGGTGTTACCGGTCAGCCTTATCGGTGTAACGAGCCGAGGGTATTGAAAAGGAAAACCTATGCAAACCAGTTTGTTGAAACCCAAGATCATCGCCGTGGAATCGCTTGGCGAGAACCATGCGAGAGTGGTCATGGAGCCGTTCGAACGCGGCTATGGCCATACCTTGGGCAATGCGCTCCGTCGCGTGCTGCTGTCATCGATGATCGGCTATGCGCCGACCGAGGTGACGATCGCCGGCGTGGTGCACGAGTATTCGACGCTTGATGGTGTGCAAGAGGATGTCGTCAACCTGCTGCTGAACCTGAAGGGCGTGGTGTTCAAGCTGCACAACCGCGACGAAGTCACGGTGACGCTGCGCAAGGATGGCGAAGGGATCGTGACGGCCGGCGACATCGAACTCGCGCATGACTGCGAGATCATCAACCCGGAACACGTGATCGCTCACTTGACGAAGGGCGGCAAGCTCGACGTCCAGATCAAGATCGAGAAGGGCCGCGGCTATGTGCCGGGCAACGTGCGTCGTTATGGCGAAGACTCCGCGAAGATCATCGGCCGCATCGTGCTCGACGCATCGTTCTCGCCGGTTCGCCGCGTCAGCTACTCGGTCGAAAGCGCCCGTGTCGAACAGCGTACCGACCTCGACAAGCTCGTGATGAACATCGAAACGAGCGGCGTGATCACCCCGGAAGAAGCGATCCGCCAGTCGGCTCGCATCCTGGTCGATCAGCTGTCGGTGTTCGCTGCACTGGAAGGCACGGAAACGGCAGCGGAAGCACCGTCGCGTGCACCGCAGATCGATCCGATCCTGCTGCGTCCGGTGGACGATCTCGAACTGACGGTTCGTTCCGCGAACTGCCTGAAGGCCGAGAACATCTACTACATCGGCGACCTGATCCAGCGTACGGAAAACGAGCTGCTGAAGACGCCGAACCTGGGCCGCAAGTCGCTGAACGAGATCAAGGAAGTCCTCGCTTCGCGTGGCCTGACGCTCGGCATGAAGCTCGAAAACTGGCCGCCGGCTGGTCTCGACAAGTAATCGCACGACAGTCATAGCGTCGTCATCTAGTCAAGACGCGGATTTTCCTTTAGAATCCGCGTCTTGCTTTTTTCTACCGGCCCGTGCGCCCTTGAGGCGCGATAGAAGAGCTGGATCAAAACTTTGAATCAAGGAAACTGAAAATGCGTCACCGTCATGGTTTGCGGAAACTGAACCGCACGAGCAGCCACCGTCTGGCAATGCTCCGTAACATGTCCAATTCGCTGATCGAGCACGAAGTCATCAAGACCACGCTGCCGAAGGCCAAGGAACTGCGCAAGGTTGTCGAGCCCCTCATCACGCTGGGCAAGAAGCCGTCGCTGGCAAACCGTCGTCTGGCGTTCAACCGCCTGCGCGATCGTGACTCGGTCACGAAGCTGTTCGAAGTGCTGGGCCCGCGTTTCTCGACCCGCCCGGGCGGCTACCTGCGTATCCTGAAGTTCGGCTTCCGCGTTGGCGATAACGCGCCGATGGCACTGGTCGAATTGCTCGACCGTCCGGAAGTCTCGGAAGAGAACATCCAGGAAACGGAATAAGTTTTATCCGTTGTCCCAAAAAGCCAGGCCGATGCCTGGCTTTTTTGTTGCCTGGCGCTTTGTAAGCCGCGCAGCGCACCGAGCGCGCAATGCCTGGGCCTGCGTTAGGATAGGGCGTTTTGCGAATGCCGCAGGAGACGTCGATGGTGATCGTTCTGATGATGACGACCGTGCCCGATGAGGCCACGGCCCGCTCGCTCGCCGATGGCGCGCTGGGCGGCCGGCTCGCGGCCTGCGTGTCGGAACTCGGCACGATCCGCTCGAGTTACCACTGGCAGGGCAAGATCGAATCCGCGCAGGAGATCCAGTTGTTGTTCAAGACGAGTGCCCAGCGCTCGCTCGAGCTCGAACGCTTCATCGCGTCCCATCATCCCTACGAGACGCCCGAAATCGTCTCGTGGCAGGCCACCGCATCCGACGCCTATGGCGCCTGGGTGGCGGCCGAAACTCAACGCCTGTTCCATGTCTGATCGTCAATTTACGGCCACCGGGTGGCGCCTGCTGCTCGCCGCCTTTGCCCTGTTTGCGGCGCTGTTCGGCCTGTCGTCGGCCGCGCGCGCCGATGCCGATTTCCTCGATCCTTCGGTCGCGTTCCGCTTCAGTTCGAGCGAAGCGCCGGGGCAGGTCGATCTGCACTTCAAGATCGCGGACGGCTACTACATGTACCGCGAGCGCTTCGTGTTCGCGGTGAAGAGCGGCAATGCGACGCTCGGCGACGCGCAGATGCCGGCCGGACATGTGAAGTACGACGAGACGTTCGCCAAGAACGTCGAAACCTATCGCGGCGACCTGGTCGTGCATCTGCCGGTGACGAAGGCGTCCGGGCCGTTCGACCTGTCGGTGACGTCCCAGGGTTGCGCCGACGGCGGGATCTGCTATCCGCCGGCCGAGCATGTGGTGCACGTCGATGGCGCGGCGCTGACGGCGGCGGCCGCGCAATCGGTGGCGCCGCAATCCTCCGCAGCGCCTGCCTCCCCGGCGGCCCCGTCGATATCCGCTCCGGCTGCTGCTACCCCCACCGCCGCTGCAACCGACGGTAGCTGGTACGAGCGCGTGACGAGCGCCGATTACGCTCAATCGCTGCTCGAAGGCCATGGTTTCGTGACGATCCTCGCGCTGTTCTTCGTCGCCGGCATGGTGTTGAGCCTCCTGCCCTGCTCCTATCCGATGATCCCGATCCTCTCGGCGATCATCATCGGCGAAGGCACGCAGGCCACGCGCACGCGCAGTTTCCTGCTGTCGCTGACCTACGTGGTGGGGATGGCGCTGGTCTATACGGTGCTCGGGATTGCTGCGGCGCTGGTCGGGCAGAGCCTCGGCGCATGGCTGCAGAACCCGTGGATGCTCGGCGCGTTCGGCCTGCTGCTGACGGTGTTCGCGTTGACGCTGATCGGCGGCATCGACATCTCGCTGCCGCAACGCTGGCAGGACGGCGCCGCGCAGGCGTCGAGCCGCCGTTCCGGCGGCCGCTTCCTGGCGGTCGCGACGATGGGCGCGCTGTCGGCGCTGGTGGTCGGTGCCTGCATGACGGCGCCGCTGTTCGCCGTGCTGGCGTTCATCGCACACACCGGCAACGCGTTGCTGGGCGGCGCCGCGCTGTTCGCGATGGGGCTCGGCCTCGGCGTGCCGTTGCTGATCATCGGCCTGGGCGCCGGCACGCTGCTGCCGCGCGCGGGTGCCTGGATGGACGGCGTGAAGGTGTTCTTCGGCGTGGTGCTGCTTGCAGCCGCGCTCTGGATCGTCTGGCCGGTGCTCGGCGCGTCGCTGCAGATCGGCCTGGCCGCGCTCTGGCTGCTGATTGCCGCCGCCGCGACCGGCTTGTTCACGCCGGCCGCGGGCGGCACCTCGATCTGGCGCCGTCTGGGCCGGGGCGTGGGCGCGGCGTTCGCGATCTGGGCCGCGGTGCTGCTGGTGGGCCTCGCCGCCGGTTCGACCGATCCGTTGCGTCCGCTGTCGGTGTTTGCCTCGCGAGGCGGCGCAGCCGCTGCGCCCGGCGCGGCGGTGGCGGCCGCGCACGAAGGCCCGGTGTTCGCGCCGGTGCGCTCCAGCGCGGAGCTGGATCAGGTGGTCAAGACCGCCGGCCGCCCCGTGATGCTCGATTTCTATGCCGACTGGTGCGTGTCGTGCAAGGAGATGGAGCACCTGACCTTCACCGATCCGCGCGTGCAAGCGCGTCTGGCGCAACTGCATCTGGTGCGCGCTGACGTCACGGCCAATAACGCCGACGATCAGGCACTGCTTAAGCGCTTCGGCCTGTTCGGGCCACCGGGCATCATCGTGTTCGGCGCCGACGGGCACGAACTGGGCCGCGTGGTCGGCTATCAGGCGGCCGACCGCTTCCTGCGCAGCCTCGATCGCGCCGGTGCACCGGCGACCTCGCCCGCGGCTTGAGCAGGGGCGGCGAGCCTTATCGCCGCCGCATGAAAAAACGGCGAAGCGCTGAACACGCTTCGCCGTTTTTGCATTTCGCAGCGCGCCGTCGGGCGCGCGCGGCTTACTTCTGGTCGCGCAGCAACCGGGCCGCGTCGAGCGCGAAATAGGTCAGCACGCCGTCCGCGCCCGCGCGCTTGAACGCGAGCAGCGATTCGAGCACCACCTTGTCGTGGTCGAGCCAGCCGTTCTGCGCGGCGGCCTTCAGCATCGCGTACTCGCCGCTGACCTGATAGACGTAGGTCGGGAAGCGGAACTCGTCCTTCACGCGGCGCACGATATCGAGGTAGGGCATGCCCGGCTTCACCATCACCATGTCCGCGCCTTCCTCGATGTCGAGCCGGACTTCACGCAGCGCCTCGTCGGAATTCGACGGATCCATCTGGTACGTCATCTTGTTGCTCTTGCCGAGGTTCGAGGCCGAGCCGACCGCATCGCGGAACGGGCCGTAGAACGCCGACGCGAACTTGGCCGAGTAGGCCATGATGCGCGTGTGGATATGGCCGTCGCTTTCGAGCGCTTCGCGGATCGAGCCGATCCGGCCGTCCATCATGTCCGACGGCGCGACGATGTCGACGCCGGCTTCGGCCTGCGCGAGCGCCTGCTCGACCAGGATCTCGATCGTGTCGTCGTTGATCACGTAGCCGTTGGCGTCGAGCACGCCGTCCTGGCCATGGCTCGTGTACGGATCGAGTGCCACATCGGTCAGCACGCCGAGGTCCGGGAAATGCTTTTTCAGCTCGCGCACGGCGCGCGGGATCAGGCCGGCCGGGTTGGTCGCCTCGCGACCGTCGGGCGTCTTCAGCGACGGCTCGATGGCCGGAAACAGGGACAGCACGGGCACGCCGAGCGCAACGCATTGTTCGGCCACGCCCATCAGCAGATCGACCGAGACGCGCTCGACGCCGGGCATCGACGGCACCGCCTGGCGCACGTTGGTGCCTTCGACGACGAAGACGGGCAGGATCAGATCGTTGGTGGTGAGGATGTTTTCACGCATCAGGCGACGCGAGAAATCGTCGCGGCGCATTCTGCGCGGGCGATGCAAGGGATGGAGGCTCATGACGGAATCGCTGGAATCAGTCTGAAGGTTGGCTTACGGCAGCCTTCGGTGAAATTTCGAGACAATGGTATATGATAGCGATCGAGTTACGCGTAAGCGCGGCACTCCCCGCTTCTCCTCCCTGAGCGGGTGCCTGTCGTAGTTTGATTAGGCTGTTTGACCCGCCGTTTCACGGCGGGTTTTTTTATGCGCTAACCGACGGCAAGCCTCCGTTCGGGGCCGCGCCTCTACGGCGCGGAGCGGTCATTCTGCTACAGCTGCGTCATTTTCGCCGGCGACCGACGGACGCAGCCAGCCTTCGATCTGCGTGTGCGCGTCGTCGATCCCCACGCGCTTGAGCGCCGAAAACAACTGGCAGGTCAGCTCGCCTGCATAGCCGGCTTCGCGATAGGCCTTCAGTTCATTCTGCGTGCCGCGCAGCGCGAGGATGCTTTCCTGGCGAGTCAATTTGTCGCATTTCGTCAGCAGCGTGTGGATCGGCTTGCCGGTCGGCGCGAACCACTCGATCATGCGGCGGTCCAGATCGGTCAGCGGCCGGCGCGAATCCATCATCAGGATCATGCCGCGCAATTGGGACCGGGTCTTCAGATAGGCCGACAGCAGTGCTTCCCAATGCGCCTTGGCCGCGTTGGGTACTTCCGCGTAGCCGTAGCCGGGCAGGTCGACCAGATTGGCGATCGGTTCGGCTTCGGGGCCGACCGAGAAATAGTTGATGTGCTGGGTGCGGCCGGGCGTTTTCGACGCGAAGGCAAGCCGTTTCTGATTGCACAGGATGTTGATTGCCGTCGATTTGCCCGCGTTGGACCGGCCGGCAAACGCGATTTCCGGGATCACCGTGGGCGGCAAATCGCGCAGATGATTGACGGTCGTATAGAAACGGGCTTGATGGAGCAGGAAGGCCATGGGAGCGGAGGGGGCGAGGGCGCGCTGGAGCGCGCGTGAAGGCGGGATGCCCCGCAATGATCCGCTCGGTTGGATACACGGAAATCCGCGCAATAACCCTGATAGCCGGAACGGGGCTTTAAACACCATATTGTACAATACGGCGGTTTCCGCGAAGCCCTGCGGGCGGGTTGCAGAGGTTTTCTGCTGTAGACTGGCTACCGTCGTTTGCAAAACTCAAATTCCCACAAGACGAAACAGGGTGTGCGAATGAATCGACTGTGCAAGTCTCTGATCACGCTTCAGGTTGCGGCAGGGTTCACGGGTTTCGCGACACAGGCGTACGCAGCGGAACCGGCCAAGCCGGATCTCGAGCGCGGCAAGGCGATCGCCACGGCGGTCTGCGCGTCGTGTCATGGCGCGGACGGCAACAGCGCAACGGCGGCGTTTCCCAAGCTGGCCGGCCAGCATCCCGAATATCTGCTCAAGCAACTGCACGATTTCAAGACGCAGCCGGGTGCGAAAGCACCGGCGCGCAGCAGTGCGGTGATGGCCGGGTTTGCCGGCGCGTTGAGCGAGGCGGATGCGCGTAACGTGGCCGCCTATTACGGTTCGCAAACGGCAAAACCGGGTGTCGCGCGCGACGCGGCCACGGTCGCGCGGGGCCAGAAGATCTACCGTGGCGGGATCGCCGAGAAGGGCGTGCCGGCGTGTGCCAGTTGTCATGGCCCGACCGGGCAGGGCATCCCGGCGCAGTATCCGCGCCTGTCGGGGCAGTGGGCCGATTACACGGTCGCGCAACTCACGGCCTTCCAGCAGGGCGCACGCAACAACAACGAGCCGATGCATCAGATCGCATCGCGCCTGTCGGACAGCGAAGTGAAGGCGGTGGCCGATTACGTGGCCGGCCTGCACTGAGCGCGACGGGCAACGGATGGTCCGCCTGTCATCGCGGGTGACGGGTACAAGAACGAAAGAAAGGGTGGGGCGCTTGCCGGCAGGTGTGCGCCTTGCCCTTTTTTGTTGTCAGTCGGAGTGTGAATGAGCGTCACCACGTCGGGAATCGAGACGAAAACGCGCCGCGGCGCGCTGAACACCGCGATCGAGCTGATCAGTTCGATGCGCTTCGCGATCGCGCTGCTCGTCGTATTGGCGATCGCGAGCATCATCGGCACCGTCCTCACGCAGGACGATCCCTATCCGAACTACGTGAATCAGTTCGGCCCGTTCTGGGCCGACATCTTCCGCTCGATCGGCCTGTACACGGTCTACAGCGCCTGGTGGTTCATGCTGATCTTGCTGTTCCTGGTGGTGTCGCTGTCGCTGTGCGTGATCCGCAACGGCCCGAAGATGCTGGCCGACGCCCGCAACTGGAAGGACAAGGTGCGCGAAGGCAGCCTGCGCGCGTTCCATCACAAGGCCGAGTACACCGTCGAGGGCGATCGTGCGGGGGTGGCCGCGGCGCTGTCGGCGTTCGTCGCCAAGGCCGGCTACAGGCAGGTGGTGCGCGAATCGGATGGCGCGACGCTGATCGCGGCCAAGCGCGGTGCGCTGACCAAGTACGGCTACATTTCGGCCCACCTCGCGATCGTCGTGATCTGCATCGGCGGCCTGCTCGACAGCAACCTGCCGATCCACTTCCAGATGTGGCTGTTCGGCAAGTCGCCCGTCAACACCAGCGCCGCGATCAGCGAGATCGGGCCGGAACACCGGTTGTCGGCGTCGAACCCCACGTTCCGCGGCTATGCCTGGGTGCCCGAGGGGCAATACGTGTCCACCGCGATCCTGAACCAGCCGAGCGGCTCGCTGATCCAGGATCTGCCGTTCTCGATCCAGCTCGACAAGTTCATCGTCGATTACTACTCGACCGGCATGCCGAAGCTGTTCGCGAGCGATATCGTCGTGATCGACCGCGCCACCGGCAAGCGGATCCCGGCGCGCGTCGAGGTCAACAAGCCGTTCACCTACAAGGGCGTGTCGATCTATCAGTCGAGCTTCCAGGACGGCGGCTCGCAGATGCAGATGACGGCGTTCCCGATGACGGGCGGCAGCGACAAGACCTTCCCGGTGAACGGCGTGATCGGCAACGCCGCGCCGCTGGCCGGCCACGACGGCGATACGATCGAATTCGCCGATTTCCGCGCGATCAACGTCGAGAACATCACCGACGCGAACGGCAAGACCGACGTGCGCGGCGTAGGCGCGTCCCATTCGCTCAAGGAGGCGTTCGACGAGCGGCTCGGCTCGGGCGCGAAGACGTCGAACCCGGTGAACCTGCACAACGTCGGCCCGTCGATCCAGTACAAGGTGCGCGGCAAGGACGGCCAGGCGCGCGAATTCAACAACTACATGCTGCCGGTCGAGGTCGGCGGCGACCGGATGTTCCTGGCCGGCATGCGCGTGAGCCCGAACGATCCGTTCCGCTATCTGCGGATTCCGGCCGATGCCGACGATTCGATCGCCGAATGGATGCGAATTCGCGCGGCGCTGGAAGATCCGGCGGTGCGCACCGAAGCCGCCGCGCGCTTCGCGCAGGCGTCCCTGCCGAGCGCCGACGCGGGCCTGCGCACGCGGCTCGACGACAGCGCGCTGCGTGTCCTGACCCTGTTCGCCGGCGCCGACGCGAGCGCGGGCCATCAGCCGGACGGCGCGCCGATGGGCGGCTTCCAGGCGGTGGCCGGCTTCATCGATCAATCGGTGCCGAAGGCCGAGCAGGAGAAGGCCGCCGGTTTGCTGCTGCGCATGCTGGAAGGTGCGATGTGGCAGGTCTGGGCGGTCGCGCGCGAGCACGCGGGGCTGCAACCGGTCGCGCAATCGGCCGACACGGCGCGTTTCGTGCAGAACGCCATCAACGCGCTGTCGGACAGCTTTCTGTACGGCGCGCCGGTGTATTTGCGGCTGGATTCATATAAGCAGGTGCAGGCTTCGGTATTCCAGTTGACACGCGCGCCTGGTAAAAATCTGGTGTATCTTGGCAGCCTGCTGCTGGTGTTCGGCATCTTTTCGATGTTCTACGTGCGCGAACGCCGGCTCTGGTTCTGGCTCAAGGATACGCAGGCGGGAGTGGCTGTCGTGATGGCGATGTCCACGGCCCGCAGGACCTTCGATTTCGAGAGGGAATTCGCGCAGACGCGCGATGCGGCGGGCGCGGTGCTGGGCGCCGAGCCGCAAACCGCGGCTCCGGCCGCGCGCGACGCCGAGCTCCCCGACTCCCCACGGTAACGTCATGGCTCTCATCCAGGCTTCTTCGTCTCCCTCGCCGCGCGGCCGCGCCGATGCGTCGGCCCTGCCGCTGTTCGACGATCGCCCGTTCTGGCGCCGCCTGTCGCTGGTCGACTGGCTGTTCGCGCTGGCGATGGTTGCCGGCGCCGGTTTTGCCCTGGTGCACTACCAGGCGCACATGGATTACTACGATCAGGTCGTGATGACGGGCGCGACCGTCGCGCTGATCGGGCTGGGCTGGCGCTGGAAGCCGGCGCGGCTGCTGATGGCGCTGATCGCCTGCACGTCGCTGCTGTCGCTGCAGATCTATCACGGCGATCTCTCTCGCGCCGATTCCGCGTTCTTCCTCAAGTATTTCCTGTCGAGCCAGTCGGCGATCCTCTGGATGAGCGCGCTGTTCGTGTTCGCCACGGTGTTCTACTGGATCGGCCTGCTGAGCCGCTCGCCCACGGGCGCGGCGATCGGCCAGAAGATGACCTGGGCCGCCGTGCTGATGGGCTTCACGGGCCTGATGGTGCGCTGGTACGAGTCCTACCTGATCGGTGCGGATGTCGGCCATATCCCGGTGTCGAACCTCTATGAAGTGTTCGTGCTGTTCAGCCTGATCACGGCGCTGCTCTATCTGTACTACGAAGGACATTACGGCACGCGTGCGCTCGGCGCGTTCGTGCTGCTGGTGATCAGCGCGGCCGTCGGCTTCCTGATGTGGTATTCGATCGCGCGCGACGCGCAGCAGATCCAGCCGCTGGTGCCCGCGCTGCAAAGCTGGTGGATGAAGATCCACGTGCCGGCCAACTTCATCGGCTACGGCAGCTTCGCGTTGTCGGCGATGGTCAGCGTGGCCTATCTGCTGAAGTCGCGCGGCGTGCTGGCCGATCGCTTGCCTCCCCTCGAAGTGCTCGACGACGTGATGTACAAGTCGATCGCGGTGGGCTTCGCGTTCTTCACGATCGCGACGATCCTCGGCGCGTTGTGGGCGGCCGAAGCGTGGGGCGGCTACTGGAGCTGGGACCCGAAGGAAACCTGGGCGCTGATCGTCTGGCTGAACTACGCGGCCTGGCTGCACATGCGGCTCATGAAGGGCTTGCGCGGCAGCGTGGCGGCCTGGTGGGCGCTGACGGGCCTGCTCGTCACCACGTTCGCATTCCTCGGCGTGAACATGTTCCTATCGGGGCTGCACAGCTACGGCAAGCTGTAGGCCAGGGTGCCGAAGGCTGCCTGAAACGGATTCGAAAACCGCCGCCGCGTCGTTCGCGAGCGGCGGTTTTTTGTTGCACCGCCCGCCGGGCTGCCCGGCACGGCGGAATTTGTCGGTTCACTGCTTGATCGCTGGCGGGAAGGCCGGCGCGGAGATGCCCATGTTGATCAGAACCACGCGTCGGCAGTTGCTTGCCGGCGACGACATTCCGCGCGGCGAGATCACGCCGTCGTCGGTGTTCGCGGCGCGCCGCGGCCTGTTGCGCGCGGCCGGCGCCGGCGCGGCGCTGGCGGGCGGCCTTGGCGGCTTGCCCGGCGCGGCGTTCGCGGCCTATCGCTCGCCGAACTCGTCGGCGCATCCGCTCGCGGCCACCACCAACGCGAAGTTCGTGGTGCCCGACAAGGTCACGCCGTACCAGGACGTCACCACCTACAACAACTTCTACGAATTCGGCACCGACAAGGGCGATCCCGCGCAGAACGCCGGCTCGCTGCGGCCGCGGCCGTGGCGCGTCAGCGTCGAGGGCGCGGTGAAGACGCCGAAGGTCTACGACATCGACGCGCTGTTGAAGCTCGCGCCGCTCGAAGAGCGCGTCTATCGGCACCGCTGCGTCGAGGGCTGGTCGATGGTGATTCCGTGGATAGGCATTCCGCTGGCCGAGCTGATCCGGCGCGTGCAGCCGAGCCCGAGCGCGAAATACGTGCAGTTCGTCACGCTGGCCGACCCGTCGCAGATGCCGGGGCTGTCGGCGCCGGTTCTCGACTGGCCCTATTCGGAAGGGCTGCGGCTCGACGAGGCGATGAACCCGCTCGCGCTGCTGACGATGGGCGTCTACGGCCAGGTGCTCCCGAACCAGAACGGTGCGCCGGTGCGGCTCGTGGTGCCCTGGAAATACGGCTTCAAGAGCGCCAAGTCGATCGTCAAGATCCGCTTCGTCGAACAGCAGCCGAAGACGAGCTGGAACACCTACGCGCCCACCGAATACGGTTTCTATTCGAACGTGAACCCCGAGGTCGATCATCCGCGCTGGAGCCAGGCGACCGAGCGGCGCATCGGCGAGGACGGCTTCTTCACGCCGAAGCGCAAGACGCTGATGTTCAACGGCTACGGCGATCTGGTCGCGTCGATGTATCGCGGCATGGATCTGCGCAAGAACTTCTAGGCGGCGCGGCGTGGACGACAATCTGCAGACGCCGGCCGGCGGCGCGGGAACGGTGCAGCCGCGCGGCGCGAGCCGCCGGGTGGCGCCGCCCGCCGGGCCGCGCTGGGTGCGCATCGCCAAGCCGCTGGTGTTCCTCGCCGGGCTGTTTCCGCTCGGGCGGCTCGTGGTGCTCGGCTTCACGGGCGGGCTCGGTGCGAACCCGGTGGAATTCGTCACGCGCTCGACCGGGCTCTGGACGCTCGTGATCCTCTGCGTGACGCTGGCGGTCACGCCGCTGCGGCGCATCGCCGGGCTGAACGCGCTGCTGCGCCTGCGGCGCATGATCGGCCTGTTCGCGTTCTTCTACGCCGCGCTGCACTTCACGACCTACTTCTGGTTCGACAAGTGGTTCGACCTGGCGGCGATCCTGCGCGACGTGGTCAAGCGGCCGTTCATCACGGTCGGCTTCGCGGCGTTCGTGCTGCTGATTCCGCTTGCGCTGACCTCACCGCGCGCGATGGTGCGCCGGCTCGGCCGGCATTGGCAGCGGCTGCACCGGCTGATCTACGCGATCGCGTTGCTCGCGATCCTGCATTTCTGGTGGATACGGGTCGGCAAGCACGATCTCGCGCTGCCGAAGCTCTATGGCGCGATCGTGCTGGTGCTGCTCGGTTGGCGCGTGGCCACCGCGCTGCTCGGGCCGCGCCGCGAGGCACCCTGAAGCCGGAATGCAAGGAGGTTGGCGCGACCGATCGATCGCACCGGCGGGCATGAAAAAGCGACGCAAGCCGGAGGGCCTGCGTCGCTTTTTTCATAGGGCGGAGCGGATGCCGGGCAAGGCCCGGCAGGCTTATTCCGCGTCGGGCAGGATCGCTTCGCTGCCGAACAGGTCTTCCATCGTCTCGCGCGGGCGCACGAGGTACGCGTTCACGCCGTCGACCATCACCTCGGCCGCGCGCGGGCGCGTGTTGTAGTTCGAGCTCATGACGAAGCCGTAGGCGCCGGCCGAGCGGATCGCCAGCAGATCGCCGGGCGCGATCGCCAGCGTGCGCTCGCGGCCGAGCCAGTCGCCGCTTTCGCAGACGGGGCCGACCACGTCGTACACGGCGCTCGGGTGAGCGCTGGTTTCCTTGACGGGCACGATCGCGTGGTACGCCTCGTACATCGCCGGGCGCGCGAGATCGTTCATCGCGGCGTCGACGATCGCGAAGTTCTTCTCCTCGCCCGGCTTCAGGAATTCGACGCGCGTGAGCAGGATGCCGGCGTTGCCCGTCAGCGAGCGGCCCGGCTCGAAATACACTTCGCGCTGGCCGTGGCCGCGCGCGTCGAGCTTCTCGAACAGCGCCGCGACGAACACGCCGATCTCGGGCGGCGTTTCGTCCGAATAGGTGATGCCGAGGCCGCCGCCGATATCGATGTGATGGATCGCCGTGCCGTCGGCCTCGATCTGTTCGACGAGATCGAGCACCTTGTCGAGCGCGTCGAGATACGGGCTCAGTTCGGTGATCTGCGAGCCGATGTGGCAATCGATGCCGACCACCGAGAGGTTCGGCAACCGGGCCGCCGTGCGGTACGTTTCGCGCGCGTCGGCGAATGCGACGCCGAACTTGTTGGCCTTCAGGCCCGTCGAGATGTACGGATGCGTTTTCGGATCGACATCGGGGTTCACGCGCAGCGAAACCGGCGCGCGCTTGCC
This sequence comes from Burkholderia sp. 3C, assembly GCF_054589155.1. NCBI lineage: Bacteria > Pseudomonadati > Pseudomonadota > Betaproteobacteria > Burkholderiales > Burkholderiaceae > Burkholderia > Burkholderia sp. 3C. The sequence goes on along the minus strand of NZ_BAAILN010000024.1, from coordinate 12,516 downwards.
GAGCGAGCCGGCCACTTCGTTGAGGCGGTCGAGCTCGGGAATCGATTCGACGTTGAAGCACTTGACGCCGGCTTCCAGCGCGATGCGCATTTCGTCGGCGTTCTTGCCCACGCCCGAGAACACCACGTTTTCCGCCTTGCCGCCTGCCGCCAGCACGCGCGCCAGTTCGCCGCCCGACACGATGTCGAAGCCCGCGCCGAGCCGCGCGAACACGTTCAGCACGCCGAGGTTGCTGTTCGATTTCACGGCGACGTGGACCGCCGCGCGGCGGCCCTCGCAGGCTTTCGCGTAGGCCTGATAGGCGGCCGTCAGCGCGGCGCGCGAATAGACATAGAGCGGGGTATCGAAGTGTTCGGCGAGCTTGTCGACGGGGATGCTTTCGGCGTGCAGCGTGCCGTTGGCGTAATCAAATGCGGGGTGAGTCATCCGGAATCATCGAGTGGGATTGGCGGCGGACGCCGGGGCCGGCGCGGAGAGCGCGGGCGAAAGCTGCAGGGACGTGCCCGAGGTGCCGGCGGCATCGGACGCGGCGCTCGGGGCCGTATCGGATGCGTCGGGTTGCAGGCCGGGTTGCGTCTCGAGGACGGGCTTCGGGGGCAACGGCGGCACGACGGGCAGATAGAGCGCGCCGCGTTGACCGCAGCCGGCCAGCGCCAAAGCCGCTACAATCGCGCTCATCTGGAAAACGACACGCATGATCGTCCCTAAACAATTGAATCGACAGAGTTTAGCATGAGCGATACTGAATACCTGACCCGCGCCGAGGCTGTTCTGGCGGCCGTCGAGCGCTGCGTGGACACCGCCAACGAAGGCGATCTCGACATCGATCTGGGCCGCAACGGCAGCGTCATCACGCTGAGTTTCGAGAACGGCACGAAGATCATCATCAACCTGCAGCCGCCGATGAAGGAGGTGTGGATCGCCGCGAAATCGGGCGGTTTCCATTACCGCTTCGTCGACGGCGCCTGGCGCGACACGCGCTCGGGCGACGAGTTCTTCGAGGCGCTGACGCGCTACGCGAGCGAACAGGCCGGCGAGCCGGTGCCGTTCAGCGCCTGAGCGTCGATCACGCTGCCCGGTTCGGAAATCGGGCGGCATCAAGCAAAAGAGCGACCCGTGGGTCGCTCTTTTGCGTTGCTGGGCATGAACGCGAGCCGCGTCAGTTGCCGCCCTCGAACAGGTTCATGATGTCCTGCCGCTCCTGCGAATCGACGTGCGGGATCGAGGCATCGGTCGGCGCGGCCGCCTGCGCGACGCCGACGGTCGGCACGAAGCCGTGGCCCGGCGTGAAATCGCTGAAGAACAGTTCGCCGCCGATCACGGTGACGTCGTCCGGCTTCGGCATCGTGTACTCGGGCACGTTTTTCAGCGACGGCCCCATGTAGTCGATCCACACCGGCAGCGAGAGGCCGCCGCCGGTTTCGCGATCGCCGAGGCTGCGCGGGCTGTCGTAGCCGATCCAGGCAATCGCGGCCAGCGTGTGCTGGAAGCCCGCGAACCACGCATCGCGCGAATCGTTGGTGGTGCCGGTCTTGCCGCCGAGATCGGTGCGCTTGAGCACGTTGGTTTTCGCGCCGGTGCCGTGCTGCGCCACGCTTTGCAGCAGGCTGTTCATCACATAGGCGTTGCGCGCGTCGATCGCCCGCGGCGCGTTCTGCTCGGCCACCAGCGGCTGCGCGCGTGCCACCACGCTGCCGTTCGCGTCGGTGATCTCGGCGATCAGGTACGGATTGACGCGATAGCCGCCGTTGGCGAACACCGAGTACGCGCCCGCCATCTGCAGCGGCGTGACGAGGCCGGCGCCGAGCGCCATCGGCAGATAGGCCGGGTGACGATCGGCGTCGAAGCCGAAGCGCGTGATGTATTGCTGCCCGTACTTGGTGCCGATGAAGTTCAGGATGCGGATCGACACCAGGTTGCGCGAGCGCATCAGCGCCGTGCGCATCGGCTCGGGGCCGTCGAAGCCGCCGCCGTAATTCTTCGGCTCCCACGGCTGGCCGCCCGTTTCGGCGGCGCTGAAGTAGAGCGGGCCGTCGTTGATGATGGTCGACGGTGCCAGGCCCTTGTCGAGCGAGGCCGAATAGATGAACGGCTTGAAGCTCGAACCGGGTTGCCGCCACGCCTGCGTGACATGGTTGAACTTGTTCTTGTTGAAATCGAAGCCGCCCACCAGCGAACGGATCGCGCCGTTCTGCGGCACGATCGAGATGAACGCGCCTTCGACCTGCGGCAATTGCGTGATCGCCCAGTCGCCGCTGTCGGTCTTGACCACGCGCACGATCGCGCCGGGCCGGATCTTGCGGTTCGGCTGGGCGTTGGCGGCCAGCGCGGCCGAGGCGAAGCGCAGGTTGGTGCCGCCGACGGTGGCGCTGCTGCCGTCCATGAAACTGACCTGGATCTGCTTCGGATCGACGCCGGTGACGACGGCGGCGATCAGTTCGCCGTTGTCGGGATGGTCGAGCAGCGCGTCGTCGATCGCCTGCTCGCGCTGCGAGGCATCGGCCGGCAATTCGATGAACGCTTCCGGGCCGCGATAGCCGTGACGGCGCTCGTAGTCCATCAGGCCGCGGCGCAGCGCCTGATAGGCGAGCGTCTGGTCGGCCGAATCGACCGTGGTGACCACGTTGAACCCGCGCGTGTAGGTTTCATCCTTGTACTGCGCATACATCATCTGCCGGACCATTTCCGCGATGTATTCGGCGTGCACGCTGTATTCGCGCGTCGCGCTCTTGACCACCAGCGGCTGCGCAACCGCTTCGTCGTACTGATCGCGCGTGATGAAGTTCAGCTCCAGCATGCGTTGCAGGATGTACTGCTGGCGCACCTTCGCGCGTTTCGGATTGACCACCGGGTTGTAGGCCGACGGCGCCTTCGGCAGCCCGGCCAGCATCGCGGCCTCGGCCAGCGTCAGATCCTTCAGGTCCTTGCCGAAATACACGCGCGCGGCGCTCGCGAAGCCGTACGCGCGCTGGCCGAGATAGATCTGATTCATGTACACCTCGAGAATCTGATCCTTCGTCAGCGCACGCTCGATGCGGTACGCGAGCAGCATTTCGTAGATCTTGCGCGTGTAGGTTTTCTCGCTCGACAGGAAGAAGTTGCGCGCGACCTGCATCGTGATCGTGCTGGCGCCCTGCGTGGCGTGGCCGTTGGTCAGCGCCACCACGCCGGCACGCGCGATGCCGGTCAGATCGACGCCGCCGTGTTCGTAGAAGCGCGCGTCCTCGATGGCGAGGATCGCCTTCTTCAGCGAATCGGGCACGTCCTGGATATGGACGATGTCGCGGCGCTCCTCGCCGAATTCGCCGATCAGCACGTGATCGGACGTGTAGATGCGCAGCGGCACCTTGGGCCGGTAGTCGGTCAGCGCCTCGAGCGACGGCATGTTGGGCCACGCGACCACGAGCGCATAGCCGAGCACGAGGCCCGCGCATACCACGGCCGCCACGCACAGCCCCACCAGGGCGAGCAGCAGCTTCAGCCACCACGGCCGCTTGCGGGGCGGTGGCGGTGGCGGCGGCGGCGGTGGTTCCGCCGCCGGGGGGGGCGGAGGCGGCGGCTGCGGCGGCTCGCCGGCCGACGGCGTCTCGCCAGCCCGGGGCCAGGTCGGTTCGCTCGCCTGCGGCGGCGTCGAGGGATTCGTGGGTTGCATAGGCATACCGAAAAACGGACACGCGATTATAAACGCCCGGTATGCACGTTCATGGTGCCTGTCCGAACGGATAAGACGACGGGAAATTTCGCCGCTTTGCTGGCCATCCGGCCGACTGTCGGCGGTGCGGGCCGCTCGCGAGAATGGTCGTCGAGCCGCGCCCCTGCCGCGCGGCGCTGGGGAGGACCGATGGCGAGATATCGACGATGGATGGCCGGGCGGCGCGTTGCCGCCGGGATCGACGTGGGACACGACGCGGTGCGCGTGGCATTCGTGAGCCGGCGCGGCAATACGCCGACGATCGAAGCGCTGGACGCGCAGCACTATGCGCAGCCGTGCGATCTGGCGGGGGGCGACTGGTCGTGCGTGACGCAGGCGCTCGGCGCGATCGTCGAGCGCATGGCGGGGCGCTTGCCGGTGCGCGGGATGTCGGCCGTGATGGCGTTGCCGTCGCGCGAGGTGACGATGTCCGCGCTCGATCCGCGCATTGCCGCGCAGGGGCCGGTGGAGCCGGCCGTGCATGCCGAGGCCGAGCGCGTGACCGGGCTGTCGCGCGAGGCGCTGGCGATCGACTGGTGCGTCAACGACATCCTCTATCCGGGCCGTTTGCTGGTGGCCTCGGCCGAGCGCGCGCGGGTCGAATTGCGGCTCGAAGCGGTGGCGGCCGCGGGCTTCCTGCTGACCGGCATCGACGGCGAGCCCTATGCGGCGCTGCGCGCGATCCGGCAGATCGCCTATGGAGAAATCGCCCCGACGCAGGCCTATGCGGCGCTCTGGATCGGCGAGGGCAGCGTGGATGCCTGGCGCGTCGAGGGGCTGGCCGTCACCGCGCATCTGCGCATGCCGTCGCCCGAATACGCCGATCTGTCCGACCTGTTGCGCGACCTGGCGAGCCGGGGCGAGCTGCATTACGCCTATGTGGGTGCGGCGGGAGAATCGAGCGCGAGCAACGGCGCGTCGCCGCCCGTGTTCGCGGAGATCGCCGATCTGCTGGGCTGCCTCGTGCTGCCGTTCGATTGCGCCACCTATTGCGCGGCCGGCGGCGGCGAGCGCCCCGAGGTGCAGCAAGGCCGCGCGGGCGGCCGGTTCGCGGTGGCGTTCGGCTTGGGCCTGCGCGGGGTGTGCGAATGAGCGCGCGGCGGGGGTTGCCTGCGCAGGCGCTGGCGCGCGATGCGGCGCAGCGGCGTGCGTGGCTCGGCGGCTTCAATCTGCTGCCTTATCGGCAGCGCGACGCGAGGCTGGCGCGGCGGCGAGGGGTGGCGGAGTTTGCCGGGGCGGTCGGGTTCGGTTTTGTCTGTGCCGCGTTGGTTTGCGCCGTGCAGGCGGCCGAGCGCGTGCGGCTCGACGGGCAGCGCGCGGCGATCGAAACACAGCTTGCCGCGTGGGCGCCGCGCGTGCGCTTGGCGGAGACGGCAGCGCATGCGCGCGAGGCGCGGCTTACTCGCGAGCGGGCCGCTGTCGAACGCGCCAGGCCACTCGCCCGGCTCGTCGCGCTGCTCGACGTGTTGCGCGCACTCGACTACCGCACGGTGATGCTGCTGGCGTTGCGTCACGCCGGCGATCGGGCCGAACTCGAGGTGCGGGCGCACGATCCGGCCGCGGCGCGACGGTGGCTCGAACGCTTGCGCGAGCGGCGGCCCGAGTGGCGGATCGAGATGTCGGGCGTGAAGGCCGCCGCCGACGCGCCGCTTGCGGCCGGTGCGCCGAAGGGCGCGGCGGCATTGCGCTTCGCGGTGCGCATTCGTTGGCCGGAGCCGGCCGCGCAGCGGCAGACCGCGCAAATCGGCGGCGCGCATGAATCGGGAGGGCGAGGATGAACACGCGGATCGGCAATGGGACAAGCGATGGGCGTCATGCAGGTTTGCGCCGGCTTGCCATACTCGTGGCGGCTGCCGTGGCGGCGTTTCTGATGTTGAGCGTCATGTCGAACGAGCGTGACTGGAGCGGCGTGACGCAGGCGCGGGCCATGCGCGATGCGGCACGCGTGAAGCGGGCCGACGTCGAGCAACGGATCGAGCGCCACCCTCATGCGGCCGACGTCGAACCGGACGCGGCAGCCGGCCCGCGTCTCGCCAAGGTTCGCGAATCGAGCGATGGAGCCGGTTCGCCCGACTCGCAGGATCCGCTATGGCAGCTCGCGCTCGCCGCGCATGAGCAGGGCCTGCACATCCGGCATCTCGCGCCGGCCCCCGGTGGTGTGCAAGATGCGGGAAACGAGGCCGAGCCGCGCTACGACATTGCCGGCGATGGCCGCATTGGTGCGATCGCTGGCTGGGTCCGCGCGTTGGCGGCGTTGCCGTTGAACGTCGCGCCGGTCCGGCTCGACATCGAACGGCAGGCGGCGGGTGCGACGTTTTCGGCGCGGTTGGCGGTGTCGCCGGGGGCGGCGGCGCGGGGCCAAGGCGCGCTGATGTTGCCCGATCCGTTCGACGTCCTGACGGTCGGTTTGCCCGCCGATGCCGATTTCGGTGGCCGCGAAGCGGCGCCGTCGCCACGGCTGGCCGGGATCGTCGGGAACGCGCGGCACGCGTTGGCCGTATTCGATGCCGAGAGCGGGCCTTGGTGCGCCGCGCCCGGTGAGCGTATCGGAGGCGAACGCATCGCACGTATCGATGGCGGCGGGGTGTGGTTCGGCTCGGGCGACGGCCGCGAGCATCGCGTCATGCTGGCCGGGGAAGGGCAATCATGAACGGCGCTCGTCGAGATATCGCGAGGCTGGCGATGGCGCTCGCCCTGATGTGCGACGGGGCGTTGCCCGCAGCGGCCAGGTTGCCGCCGCCGCTGCCGCTCGTCATGCCCATCGCGGCCCGGCTGGGCACGGGCATGGCGGGATCGGCCCCGGTTGCGGGCGGTGACGCGCCGGGGTTCTTCGATGGCGATGGCGATGCCGGCCGGATCGCCGGAACGAGCGCGCTGGCAGTCGGTAGTGGGACGCCGTTCCCACCCTCTGCCGATGCCTCGCAATCCGCTGCCGGCGGTGAGGCAGAGAAACCCCCGGAAGCACCGGCCGCCATCGCGCCCCAGCCCGCGCTGGAAGGTCCCCCCACGCCCTTGCCGCCCCCCGTGCGCCTGTCCAGCCTGCCGTCGAAACCGGGCGCGGCTGCCGACGGCCGCCGGATCTCCCTCGACCTGCGGCAAGCCCCGCTCGCGGCGGCCTTCGATGCGTTCGCGCGCTTCACCGGCAAGAGCGTGGTCCTGAGCGGCCGGGTGCAGGGCAGCGTCACGCTGCGCATCCACGACGTGCGCTGGCGCGACGCGTTCGATGCGCTGCTCGACGCGAACGGCCTGGCGATGGCCACGCGTGGCGAGGTGATCTGGGTCGCGCCGGTCGCCGAGCTGGTCGCGCGCGAGCGGGAACGTTTCGAGGCGCATGCGCGTGCAGCCGACCTGGAGCCGCTGGCGAGCCGCACCTTCGTGCTGCGCTACCCGCGCGCCAACGACGTCGCGCGTCTGCTGGCGGGCGGCGCGGGGCAGCGTGTGCTGTCCCGGCGCGGCTCGGTGCTGGCCGATCCGCGCACCAACCTGTTGTTCGTCACCGATCTCGCCGGCCGTCTCGCGCAGATCGCCGAGCTGGTCGCGCAGCTCGACCGGCCGGCCCGCCAGGTTCTGATCGAGGCGCGGATCGTGGAGGGCGAGCGCGGGTTCTCGCGTGAACTGGGCGCTCGGCTGGCCTTGCGCACACGCAACATCGGCAAGGAGGGCAAAGGCGGCGCGGCAAGCGGCGACGGCCCGGGCGGCCCGTCCAACGCGGCGGGTGGCGGCAATCCGCTTGCCACCGGCCTGGTCGGCGGCCCGGCAGGGCGGCTCGCCGATCTGTCCGCGCGTCCGCTGTCCGGTTTCGAGGCCGCCACGGCGGGCCTCACGCTGTTCGTCGCCGGCGCCACGCGCTTGCTCGATATCGAGTTGAGTGCACTCGAATCGGAAGGGCGGGGCCAGATCCTGTCGCGGCCGAGCGTGGTCACGGCCGATCGCGCGCCGGCGCTGGTCGAGCAGGGCACCGAGCTGCCGTATCAGGCCAAGGTCGGGCGCGGCGTGTCGGGCGTGCAGTTCCGCCGCGCCACGCTCAAGCTCGAAGTCGAGCCGCAGATCACGCCCGACGGGCAGGTGGTGCTCGACCTCGATATCGCCAAGGACAGCGTGGGCGAGGAAACCGACGCAGGGCCGGCGATTCACACCAAACACGTGCGCACGCGCGTCGAGGTCGAAAATGGGGGGACGGTCTCGATCGGTGGAATTTACGAGCGAAACGAGTGGGACGATGTGACTCGGGTGCCGGTCTTGGGCAAAATACCGGTTTTGGGGGCGTTGTTCCGCCACAAGGCGCGGCGCGAGAAGTCGAGCGAGCTGGTCGTCTACATCACGCCGCGCGTGGTCGGCGAGCCGGCCGGGGCCGGCGGGCCGGCCCGCACGGCGCCGCAGCCGCCGGCCGAGTGCCGGCCGGCCACGCTCGACAAGGCCGGCGATTTGCCAGTAAGCTGCGCCACACACCAGCAAGATTGAAGCAGAGGAAGCCGTTGCAAGCGCGGGACCCACACGCAAGCGTATTTTTCGTCGGACTCATGGGGGCGGGTAAAACCACCGTGGGTCGTGCGGTCGCGCGCCGTCTCGACCGGCCGTTCTTCGATTCCGATCACGAAATCGAGGCCAGCACCGGCTCGCGCATCCCGGTCATCTTCGAACTCGAAGGCGAGGCAGGCTTTCGCGATCGCGAGGAAAAGATGATTGCCGAGTTGAGCCAGCGCAGTAATGTGGTGCTGGCTACCGGCGGCGGTGCCGTGATCCGCCCCGAAAATCGCAACGCACTGAATTCACGCGGCATCGTCATCTATCTGCGCGCCAATCCGCACGATCTCTGGCTGCGTACCCGCAAGGACAAGAACCGCCCGCTGTTGCAGACGGAAGATCCCAAGGCCCGGCTCGAAGCGCTTTACGAAGTGCGCGATCCGCTCTATCGCGAATGCGCGCATTTCGTGATCGAAACCGGCCGTCCGTCCGTCAATGGTCTCGTCAACATGGTGCTGATGCAGCTCGAACTGGCCGGCATCGTCGCCAAGCCGCTACAAGCATGATTACCGTCAATGTCGACCTGGGCGATCGCGCCTACCCGATTCATATCGGCGATGGCCTGATCGGCCGTACCGAACTGTTCGCGCCGCATATCAAGGGCGCTTCCGTCACCATCGTCACCAACACCACGGTCGATCCGCTCTACGGCGATGCGCTGCGCGCCGCGCTCGCGCCGCTCGGCAAGCAGGTCGAGACGGTGGTGCTGCCCGATGGCGAAGCCTACAAGCACTGGGAAACGCTGAACCTGATCTTCGACGGGCTGCTCGGCTCGCGCGCCGACCGCAAGACCACGCTGATCGCGCTCGGCGGCGGCGTGGTGGGCGACATGACCGGTTTCGCGGCTGCCTGCTACATGCGCGGCGTGCCGTTCATCCAGGTGCCCACCACGCTGCTGTCGCAGGTCGATTCGTCGGTCGGCGGCAAGACCGGCATCAACCACCCGCTCGGCAAGAACATGATCGGCGCGTTCTACCAGCCGCAAGCGGTGATCGCCGATATCGGCGCGCTGCGCACGCTGCCCGAGCGCGAGCTGGCGGCCGGCATCGCCGAGGTCATCAAGACCGGCGCGATCGCCGACCCGGCGTTCTTCGACTGGATCGAGGCCGACATCGAGGCGCTGAACCGCCGCGAGCCGGCCGCGCTGACCGAAGCCGTCAAGCGCTCGTGCGAGATCAAGGCCGGCGTGGTGGCCGCCGACGAACGCGAGGGCGGGCTGCGCGCGATCCTCAATTTCGGCCACACGTTCGGCCATGCGATCGAGGCCGGCCTCGGCTACGGCGAATGGCTGCACGGCGAGGCGGTCGGTTGCGGCATGGTGATGGCGGCCGATCTGTCGGTGCGGCTCGGCCGTCTCGACGACGCGTCGCGCCAGCGCCTGAACCGCGTGATCGCCGCCGCGCACCTGCCGGTGCGCGCGCCCGATCTCGGCGCGGCCCGCTATGTCGAAATGATGCAGGTCGACAAGAAGGCCGAAGCCGGCGCGATCAAATTCATCGTGCTCGAGCGGCTCGGCGCCGCCTTGATCACCTCGGCGCCCGACGACCTGGTCCAGGCCACGCTCGCCGCCGCAATCCGGTAACGTGGCGCCGGATCGTCCGGCGCCCCAGCAGTGGAGGAGACAGTGAGCGAAACACCCCGCGAGTTGCCACACCCCACCGACGCGTCGCAGGCGCGGCCCGGCCGAACCGGCGGGCCTGTCGCCGCGCCGACCGTCGCCGCGCTCGAAGCGCACCTCGCGCCCTACGCGGCCCATTCGATCAGCACGCGAGGCCGCCGGCACCACGAAACGCCGCCCGCCGCGCGCACCGAATTCCAGCGCGACCGCGACCGCATCGTCCATTCGACGGCATTCCGCCGCCTCGAATACAAAACCCAGGTCTTCGTGAATCACGAAGGCGACCTGTTCCGCACCCGCCTCACGCACAGCCTCGAAGTCGCGCAGATCGCGCGCTCGGTGGCGCGCAACCTGCGCCTGAACGAGGATCTGGTCGAGGCGATCTCGCTGGCCCACGATCTCGGCCACACGCCGTTCGGCCATGCCGGGCAGGATGCGCTGAACGCGTGCATGCGCGAACACGGCGGCTTCGAGCACAACCTGCAGAGCCTCGCGGTGGTCGACGAGCTGGAAGAGCACTACGGCGCGTTCGATGGCCTGAACCTCTGCTTCGAGACGCGCGAGGGCATCCTCAAGCACTGCTCGCGCGAGAATGCGCGCAAGCTCGGCGAACTCGGCGAGCGCTTCCTCGAAGGCGGCCGGCCGTCGCTGGAAGCCCAGATCGCCAACATCGCCGACGAGATCGCCTACAACAACCACGATGTGGACGACGGCCTGCGCTCGGGCCTGATCACGATTGCGCAACTGGCCGGCATCGCGCTCTGGCGCCGTCACTACGACGCGGCGCTCGGCGATTTCCCGTCGCTCGAAGGCCGCCGGCTGGTGCACGAAACGGTGCGCCGCATCATCAATACGCTGATCGTCGATTTGATCGACGCCACCACGCGCAACCTCGCCGAATACGCGCCGGCCTCGCTCGACGACGTGCGGCGCTGCCCGCAACTGGTGGCGCACAGCCCGGTGATCGCCGAGGAGGCCGCCGAGCTCAAGCGCTTCCTGTTCCACAACCTCTATCGCCACTACAAGGTGATGCGCATGGCGAACAAGGCGCAGCGCGTCGTGACGGGGCTGTACGACGCCTTCACCGGCGACCCGCGCCTGCTGCCGCCGGCCTACCAGAGCGCCGAGCCGGCGGCCCAGCCGCGGCTCATCGCGCACTACATCGCCGGCATGACGGACCGCTTCGCGCTGAAGGAATATCAACGCCTGTTTGTCATGGACGAGAACTAGACTGCGCTGCCGCCCGCCACGGGCAAACACAAGCGGCCGGCCATGGGAGCCAGGCCGCACAACATGGAGATGCGTCGATGAGAGTCAACACCCTGGTTCGTTCGCTGGCTGCGGGCGGGATGATCTGGTTCGGCATGCAGGGCAGCGCGTTCGCCGCGACCGAAATCCAGTTCTGGCACGCGATGGAAGCCGCGCTGGGCGACAAGGTCAATGCGATCGCCGAGCAGTTCAACGCATCGCAGAGCGACTACAAGATCGTGCCGGTGTTCAAGGGCACCTACGACCAGGCGTTGGCCGCCGGCATCTCGGCCTATCGCAGCGGCAACGCGCCGGCGATTCTCCAGGTGTACGAAGTCGGCACGGCCACCATGATCCAGGCCAAGAAGGCGGTGTTGCCGGTGTCCGACGTGTTCCGCCAGGCCGGCGTGCCGCTCGACGAAAAGTCCTTCGTGCCGACCGTGGCCAGCTACTACAGCGACGCGAAAACGGGCCACCTCGTCTCGATGCCGTTCAACAGCTCGACGCCGGTGCTGTACTACAACAAGGATCTGTTCAAGAAGGCCGGGCTCGATCCGAACCAGCCGCCGAAAACCTGGGCCGAGGTGAAGACCGACGCCGAGAAGCTGCGCAAGGCCGGCTCGACCTGCGGCTACACCACCGGCTGGCAGGGCTGGATTCAGCTCGAGAACTACAGCGCGTGGCACGGCCTGCCGTTCGCGACGCGCAACAACGGCTTCGACGGCACCGACGCCGTGCTCGAATTCAACAAGCCGCAGCAGGTCGCCCACATCGCGTTCCTGCAGGACATGGCCAAGGAAGGCACGTTCAGCTACGCCGGCCGCAAGGACGAAGCCACCGCCAAGTTCTACAGCGGCGACTGCGCGATCATGACGACCTCGTCGGGCGCGCTGGCCACCATCCGCAAGTACGCGAAGTTCGATTTCGGCACCGGCATGATGCCGTACGACGCCGGCGTGAAGGGCGCGCCGCAGAACGCGATCATCGGCGGCGCGAGCCTGTGGGTGCTGAACGGCAAGGATGCGAACACCTACAAGGGCGTCGCCAAGTTCCTGGCCTACCTGAGCTCGGCGCCGGTGGCCGCGAAGTGGCACCAGGACACCGGTTACCTGCCCGTCACCACGGCCGCCTACGACCTGACGCGCGAGCAGGGCTTCTACGCGAAGAACCCGGGTGCCGACACGGCCACCAAGCAGATGCTGAACAAGCCGCCGCTGCCGTTCACGAAGGGGCTGCGACTGGGCAACATGCCGCAGATCCGCACCGTCGTCGACGAGGAGCTGGAGCAGGTCTGGGCGCAGAAGAAGACGCCGCAAGCCGCGCTCGACGAAGCCGTGGCGCGCGGCAACGAACTGCTGCGCCGTTTCGAGAAGCAAGGCTCCTGAGCGCGGTTCCGCCGCGCCGTTGCGCCGCCGTGGCAGCAACACGGCGGCGC
>NZ_BAAILN010000023.1:0-47409 GCF_054589155.1 Burkholderia sp. 3C | reverse complement strand
CGCGCGCGGCTTCACGCTGATCGAGCTGCTGATCGCGATCGCGATCATGGCGGTGCTCGCGCTGCTGTCGTGGCGCGGGCTCGATCAGGTGATTCGCGGCCGCAATCACGTGGAAGCGGTGATGGAGGACGAGCGCACCTTCGCGCAGATGTTCGACCAGATGCGCATCGACGCGCGCCGCGCCGTCAGCGACGACGAAGCCGGCCAGCCGGCCGTGCGCGTGTCCGGCAACACCTTGCAGATCGTCCGCTATTTCGACACGCCCGGCGGCGCTCCGCGCCTGCAGATCGTGCGCTACCTGATCGCGTCGGGCCGCGTGGTGCGCCACGCCTCGCCGCCCATTTCCGACGCGCGCGTGCTGCGCGGCATGCTCGGCAGCGACAGCCTGGACGGCTGGAGCAGCGTGCCGCTGATGCGCGGCGTCGGCTCGATCACGGCGCGCATTTACGTGCCGAAGGTCGGCTGGACCATCAACATGCCGAGCGCCGACGACGCGCTCGCCAAGAACAACCAGGCGATGAAGCAGCCGATCGTCGGCAACGGGCCGCCCGAGCGTTCGGTCACGGGGCTCGAGGTCGGCATCGGCGCCACCTCGCTGCACAAGCCGATCCGGCGCGTGTTCCTGATCGGGGAATGACGATGCGCACCTTCCGGCCGCTGCCGCCCTCCTCTCCTGCCTTGCCCGCCCGGCCCGGTGCACGCCGCCAGCGCGGCGTCGCGATCATCAGCGCGCTGCTGGTGGTGGCGCTCACCGCGATCCTCGTGTCGGGCATGCTCTGGCGCCAGCAGGTGCAGATCCGCCGCATCGAGAACCAGCGCCTGCTGATGCAGGCGCAATGGGTGGCGCGCGGCGCGCTCGACTGGACCCGCATGATCCTGCGCTCGGAAGGCGACACCTCGCCCGGCGTCACGTATTTGGGCGGCATCTGGGCGGTGCCGATCGCGAAGACCCGGCTGTCCGATTTCCTCGGCAAGATCGGCGTCACCGATGTCTCGGGCGACGACGACACTTATCTGTCCGGCGACATCGAGGACGCGCAGGCGCGTTTCAACCTGCGCAACCTGGTGACCACGCCCGCGCCCGGCGTGCTGCAGCTCAACGCGTCGGCGATCGGCACGCTCAAGCGCTTGCTGACCTCGCTGTCGATCGATTCGCAACTGGCGCTGCGCATCGCGCAGCAGATGCGCGCCGCGCTGCGCAATTCGGCCACGCGCTTCCAGATGGCCAACGCGCCCGGCACCGCCGCCCTGCCGGTACCGACCGGCGGCAATACCAATTCGGGCCAGCCCGACCCCGGTTTCGAGGACGACGACGGCGGCACCGACGCGAGCCATGGCGCCTCGCCGATCGTGCCGATCAGCGTGGCCTCGCTGCTCGACGTGAACGGCGTGACGCCCGAGGTCGTCGAGCGGCTGCGGCCGTTCGTGACGGTGCTGCCCACCGTCACGCCGGTCAACCTCAATACCGCGCGCGCCGAGGTGATCGCGGCGCTGCTGCCGGGGCTGTCGGTGTCGTCGGCGCAGACGCTGGTGGCGCGCCGCGAGAACGTGTTTTTCCGCAACGTCGGCGACGCCCAGCTCGCGCTGCAGGCCACCGGCGTGCCGAATACGTTGCTGGATCCCACCCAGATCGACGTCACCAGCAGTTATTTCATCGTTCACGGGCATATTGAGCACGGGCGCGCGGAGATCGACCGCAATTCGCTCGTGTATCGCGATTCGATGACGCACACCACGCGCGTCGTGCGGATATCCGATCAGCTATAACAACGCCATTCGGGAGAGGTGTCTTGAGCACGTTGATTGTTGTTTTGCCGCCGCGCGAACCGGCCGTGCCGCTGCCGGAGTGGCAATGGCCCGAATTGTCGTTCGCGCTCGTCGACAAGGCCGGCCATACGCAACGCGCGGGCCGTGCATCGCTGGCGTCGCTGCCGCATGCCGCCACCACGGTGCTGGTGGTGGCCGCGCGCGACCTGCTGCTGCTGGCCGCCGCCGTGCCCGCCGTGAAGGGGCCGAAGCTGCGCCAGGCGCTGCCGAACATCGTCGAGGACTACCTGATCCAGGACCCGCAGGCGTGCCATATCGCCGTCGATCCGGTTGCGTTGCCCGATGGCCGGCGCGTGCTGGCCGTGATCGACCGCGAGTGGTTCCGCTTCGCGATCGAGGCGTTCAAGGCGGCCGGCCATCGCGCGATCCGCGCCGTGCCGGCCACGCGCTGCCTGCCGCTGCCCGACGGGGCGCCGCTCGCGCCCGCCGCCGAGCCGGTGCCGGCCGCCGGTGAGGATGACGATGCGGACGGCATCACCGAAGCCGCCGTGATCTCGCCGGCCGAAGCGCCGGCGGTAGTGGCGGCCCACACCGGCGCGAACGGCGAGCCGCTGCGGGTGCCGATCGTGGCCGCCATCGTGGCGCGCATCGATTCGATGCCGGTGGATGCGGCGCTGTCGATCGCGGCCGCGCCGCGCGTCGAACTCGCCATCGCGCGCGGCCTGCTTGGCGAAGGGCTGACCGCGCCGGCCGCCTCGGCCGGTTCCACGCTGGCCGCGCTGACCGCCGGGGCACCGTTCGAGCTGTATCAGCTCGGCGCGCCCGGTGCGGAGCCGCAACTCGCCTCGATCACCCCGCAGGCCGCGCCCGACGCGATTCCGGGCACCACGCCGCTGCCGTTCGACGCGTTCGCGCGGCGCGCGCGCGAAGCCCGCTTCAACCTCTGCCAGTTCGATTTCGAAGCGATGCCGTGGCGCTTCGACCGGGCCACCATTTCGCGCCTGAAGCTGCCGGCCGCGCTGGCGGCCGTCACGCTGGTGATCGCCGTGATCGGCATCAACATCCACTGGTGGCGGCTGGCGCACGAGCGCGACGCGCTGTCGGCGCAGATCACCGAAACGCTGCTGACGGCGTTCCCGAAAACCACCGTGGTGCTCGATCCGCCCGCGCAGATGACGCGCCAGATCGACCAGTTGCGGGTGGCGGCCGGCGAGCTGTCGCCGAACGATTTCCTGGCGCTGGCCAGCGGCGTGGCGCGTTCGTTCGGGCCGCTGCCGGCCAACGGCATCGCCTCGCTCGATTATCACGACCGCCGGCTCGACGTCGGCTTCAAGCCCGAGGTGAAGGTCGATCCCGATTTCGGCACGCGCCTCGCGCGTAACGGCCTGACGGGCGAGATCGACAGCAGCACGGGCAAATGGACCATCCGGAGCGGATCATGAAGGCGGAGTTGACCGAAACCCTGACCCAGTTCTGGGACGAGCGCAATTCGCGCGAAAAGATGTTGCTCGGCTGGGGCGGTGCGTTGCTGGTGGCGTACGTGCTGTATTCGCTGCTGTGGGCGCCGGCGCAGGACAACAGCGAGCGCATCGCGCACGCGCTGCCGGCGATGCGCCTGCAACTGGCGCAGATGACCGAGCAGGCCAACGAGGCGCGCTCGCTGGCCGCCGCCGCGCAGGGCGTCGCGCCCACCGGCGTGGCGCTGCGCGACGCGCTGAACGGCTCGCTGACCGACCACGGCATCACCGCCGCGCAGGTGCAGGTGGTGGGCAACGGCGTGCAGGTGCAGTTGAAGAACGTGGCGTTCCCGATCTGGACGCAATGGGCCGACGACGTGCGCAAGCAGTTCAAGGTACAGGTGGGCGAGGCGCATGCCACCGCCCTGAAGGAAGACGGCCAGGTGGACCTGACCGTCGTGATGCAACCGTCGAGCGTCAACAAGTGAAACCCATGGAAGCACGCAACCCAGCCCGCGGCATGATGTCGGGAGCGGTAAGCCAATGAGCTTGTGGAGGCGAATTCGCGCGGCGCTGCCGTGGTGCCTGACCGGCGTGCTGGCGATCGGCGTGGTGATCGTCGCGCTGCTGCCCGCCGCGTGGGTCACGCCGCAGTTCTCGCGCGCGACCGGCGGGCACGTCAATCTGGTCGATCCCGACGGCTCGCTGTGGCACGGCTCGGCCACGCTGCTGCTGGCGCCGGGCAGCGACCGCAGCACCTCGACGCTGCTGCCGGGCCGGATCGAATGGCGCACCGCGTTCTGGCCGCTGTTCACGGGCCGCGTGCAGATGCAGATGCGCCAGACCCAGGCGATGCCCGATCCCGTCACCGTCAACGCCACGCTGCGCGGCGCGACCGTGTCGGCCGGCGCGATGGCCGTGCCGGCCTCGCTGCTGGCCGGGCTCGGCACGCCGTTCAACACGCTCGACCTGCAGGGCGACGTGCGGATCGACTGGAGCGACTGGCGGCTGTTCGGCCAGGACGTGTTCGGACGGCTCACCGTCACCATGCACGACGTCAGCTCGCGGATCTCGATCGTCAAGCCGCTCGGCTCGTATCGCGCCGTCTGGCAGGCACAGGGGGCGAACTCCACGCTCGATCTGTCCACGCTGAACGGGCCGTTGTCGCTGGAAGGGCACGGCACGTTCGCGGGCGCCACCTCGGTGTTCAACGGCACGGCCGAGGCCGACGAAGCGCATCGCGAGAACCTCGCGGGGCTGCTGAACCTGCTCGGCAAGCCGATCGGCCCGGGCAAGGTCACGCTGACGTTTTGAGCAGGATGCGCCCGGCGGTGCAAGGCCGCCGGGCGATGCAAGAGGAAAAGACAGGAACACGGCGCGGCGGTGAGCAAGCCGCCGCGCCCGGCCTCACCGGGCCGACGTCATGCGGGCGTTCAGCCCTTGGCGGCCGACGCCGACGAGGCGGCCACCGGCGCGGCAGCCGGCGTTGAAGCCGAGGCGGGTGCGGCCACGCCGCCCGTCTCGCGATCCATCTGCGAGACGTCCCATCCGCCGCCCAGCGATTTCACGAGATTCACCGACGACACCATCCGGCTGCCCGACAGCGTGACGAGCTTCTGCTCGGCCGTAAACGCCGTGGTTTGCGCCGTCAGCACGCTCAGGAAGGCCACGGTGCCGGCCTTGTACTGGTTCGTGATGATGTCGAGCGCATGCTGCGCCGATTCCACGGCCTGGCGCTGCACGACGATCTCGTTGGCGAGGATGCGCTGCGAGGCGAGGTTGTCTTCCACGTCCTGGAACGCGGTCAGCACGGCCGCGCGGTATTCGGCGACGGTCTGGTCGTAGCTGGCGCGCGCGGCGTCGGTTTGCGCGGCGCGCAGGCCCGCGTCGAACAGCGTGGCGGCCAGTTGCGGGCCGACCGTCCAGACTCGCGACGGCAGCGAGAACAGTTGCGACCAGGCCGAGCTTTGCACGCCGCCGGTGGCCGACAGCGTGAGGGTCGGGAAGAACGCGGCGATGGCCACGCCGATCTGCTCGTTGGCGGCGGCCGCGCGGCGTTCGGCGGCGGCCACGTCGGGCCGGCGTTCGAGGATCACCGACGGCACCACGGCCGGGGTGGCCGGCGGCTCGGCCGTCAGCGGCATCGGCCCGAGCGCGAAGCTGGAGGCCGGCACGCCGATCAGCGTGGCGATCGCATGCTCGAATTGCGCGCGGGCGATGCCGTTGTCGATCGCGGCGGCCTGCGCCGACTGGAGCTGGGTTTGCGCCTGGATCACGTCCGAGCGCGCGGCCACGCCCTGCGCATATTGGTTCTGCGTCAGTTGCAGCGAGCGCTGGAAGGCGGCGACGGTGTCGTCGAGCAGCTTCTGCGCGGCGTCCGTTTCGCGTAGCTGGAAATAGGTTTGCGCGAGCGTGCCCTGCGCCGACAGCCGGGCGTTCGCCAGATCGGCGGCGGCGGCCTGCTGGCCGGCCTTCTGGGAGCTGACGGTGCGGCTGACCTTGCCCCACAGGTCGGGCTCCCACGAGGCGTCGAGGCCGGCGCTGTACGCGGTGCTGTTGCTGCGGCCGGTGGTGAAGCCCTGCGTGGAGCCGCCGGGGCTGGACGAACGGGTGCCGCCGAAGGTGGCGCCGAGCGTCGGGAAGTAGGCCGCGCGGGCCTGCGCGACCTGCGCGCGGGCCTGCCGATAGGCGGCCGCGAATTGCGCGATCGACTGGTTGGCGGCGTCGAGCTTGGTCATCAGGTCGTCGAGCTGCGGATCCTGATAGACGCTCCACCACGCGCCGCGATCGGTGCGGTCGTCCGGTTGCGCGACCTTCCAGCCGTCCGGCGCTTCCTTGTACGCGGCCGGGATCGACACGTCGGGGCGATGGTAGTCGGGGCCGACCGCACATCCGGCGAAGAGCGCCGCGACGGCGGCGGACACGGCGATGCGCAGCGCATGACGTGACCGCGAGGGGAAAACTGGCTGCATGGACTGGATTCCTGTCTGGGCGCCGCCCGCTCGCGGGCCGGCGAACGATGCGGCTACCGGCGCGGCGGCGGCCGGCCTGGCCGGAATGGTAACTGACGAATGCGGCAAAAACGAACCGGAAAGCCGTAAGGGTAAAGGCTGGGTGCGTGCGCAGGTGTTACCGGGAGGGAGGGCGTGGTTACAGGCGATTACGGCGCAGAAAGGTCGGCCGGCGGGGCGGGCCGCGCCGGCGGGTGGGCGTCAGCGCGTCAATGTACGGGATGGGGCGGCTGCGGCGGTGTGACAAGCGCGAGTAGGCGCTGCCACGACGACGGCTCGTCGGCCGTCGCCTTGCCGTCCCGCGCGCGCTGGCGCCGCTGCTCGAACCAGGCAAAACCGAGCGCCGCCAGCGAGCCGCCCGGCAGCACCAGCATCGCCACCATCAACGCGAGCTTCCAGCCGCGCGGCGAGCGGGCGAGCAAGGGACGGGCGTAACGGCGCAGGGCGCTGGCGATCGGGATCAGGAACGGCATGACGAACTTCCTCGGCGAATGGCTCAAAGGCGGTTCAGGCAAGAGTGGGCTGGGTGCTCGCGGATGTCTGAAACGAAAGAATGATTGCCTGAAATAATATTGACCATGCAATCAATTTTCAAGATACTGGGCGAGAATTTATCTCGGAAACAACACTTTTCGCCCGCGCGATGACCCTCCTTTACGATCCCCGCAGCATCGATTTGGAAACGAGCGTCGGTTTCTACCTGACGCGCGCGCGGCAGGCGTTCGTCGAGCGGATGGATCACGCGCTCGCGCCGCTCGGGCTGACCGCGCAGCAGATCGGCGTGATGTTGATGCTGGCGCGCGGCGAGGCCGGCACGCCGCTCGAACTGTCGCGGCGGCTTTGCTACGACAGCGGCTCGATGACGCGCATGCTCGACCGGCTCGAAAAGAAGGGGCTGCTGGAGCGCCGGCGCAGCGCGGCGGACCGCCGCGTGATCGAGCTGGCGCTGACCGAGCGAGGCGCGCAAGCCGCGCAGGCGCTGCCGGGGCTGGTGGCCGGCGAACTGAATGCGCAACTGACGGGCTTTTCGGCCGACGAGTTGCACACCATGACTTCGCTGCTGCAGCGTTTCATCGCGAATACGCCGGAAACGGCCGCTGCGGCGGCTGTGGCGTTGACCACGCCGGACGCGCCCGTCGGAGCCTGAGAAGCATCGAATCCCGGCTGCTGGCCTGGCCGTAATCGGCCGTTTTCCCGCTGGTTCATCCTTGCCCCGGCAGCAATCGACCTGACATGGGCCTGGCGCCGTATCGCCGCGCTTATCGCCGCCCGCCGTCCTGCCCCCAGATCCGCAGGCTGTCGAACGCCAGATCGCTGCCCGGATCGGCCGGGCCGACCTCGCGCGCCACCTCGAGCCAGGCGCGCGCCGCATGCGACAGGTATCCGCGCTTGAGCCAGCCCACCGCGATCGACCACTGGATTTCCGGTTCGACGATCGGCCGGCAACTGAACTGGGCCGGATCGAGCCGGCGGCAATACGGCTCGGGCAGCAACGCGATGCCCACGCCGGCATGCACCAGCGCCGCCATGAAATCCCAATGCCCGCTGCGGCTGACGATCGACGGCGTGAAGCCGGCCTGCGCGCAGGCGTCGAGCACGGCCTGGTGCAGCGCGAGCGCCTCGGCGTAGAACACGAACGGTTCCTCGGCCAGATCGGCCAGCGCCACCGTATCGTCGCGATCCCAGCGCGCACCGCGCCGCGCCACCAGCCAGAGCGGCGCGCGCACCATGCGCAGCACGTCGAACACGGCCGGATCGACCGGCTCCAGCACCCCGCCCAGTTCGAGTTCGCCGGCCGCGAGCGCCGTCTCGATGGTGCGCGCGCCCTGCTCGTAGAGCTTCAGTTCGATGTTCGGATAGCGCTGGCGGAACGCCGCGATGGCAGGCGTGAAGGCGGCGCCGCCGAGCGGCGGGATGCCGATGGTCAGCTCGCCGCGCCCCAGTTCGGCCAGATCGTCGAGTTCGGCCTGCAACTGCGCCTGCGCGGCAAGCACGTCCTGGCCGCGCTGGTAGACGATCCGCCCGGCGTCGGTCAGCGTCATCTGGCGGCTGTCGCGCAGCAGCAGCGGCGAGCCGACCTCGTCCTCCAGCGCCTTGACCATCTTGCTGATGGTCGGCTGGGTCACGAACATCTGCTCGGCCGCCGCCGTGAAGCTTTGCTGGCGGACCACCTCGACGAAATAACGCAGCGCACGCAGTTCCATCACGCCTCCGGTGAACGTCAGGATTCCCGGCCGGGGAATTCCGATCCGGAATGGTTTTGATGGGAACAAGTCATTTTATTTATGACAGCGCCAATCCTATACTCGCCCCATCCCATTGATCAAGCCGCACCCGACGTCATGCCGAAGTTCACGCCCGCCACCGTTTCATCAGCGCCCGCCCCCGAGCCGACCGCCCCCGTGCGCTCGGCTCCGGCCGGGGCGATGCGGCGCGGGCTGCGCATCGTCTGGCAGGCCGGCGCGCTGGCCGCGCTGTGGGCCGTGCTCGATCAACTGGTGCGGGCGTTCTCGCTGCCGATTCCGGCCGGCATCCTCGGCATGGCGGCGGTGCTCGCGCTGCTGATGTCGGGCCGCCTCGCGCCGGCTGCGGTGAAGGACGGCGCGAACTGGCTGCTCACCGACATGCTGCTGTTCTTCATCCCGGCGACCGTCGCGGCCGTGCAGTACGGCGGGCTGTTCCGCGCCAACGGCTGGCAGCTTGCGCTGTTGTTGGTGGTCGGCACGGCGTTCGTGATGTGCGCGGTGGCGCTGGCCGTCGAGCAGGCCGCGCGCCTGGAACGGCGGCTCGAACGCGGTCGACGCGCGCGCGCGGCACGCCAGATCCGCAAGACCCGTGAAATCCGCCAGGCGCGGGAGGCCCGCGAAGCGCTTGCCCAGCGCGCCCGGCCCGCTGCCTGAGCCGCCCGGAGCCCGTCATGAGATTCGATCTCGTCGATCTCGTCGATTTCGCCGCACTGTCGCCGGCCGCCAACGCCGCGCTCTCGGCCGCCTGCTTCGTCGTGACGATCGCGCTCTATCTCGGCGCGAAGCGGCTGTACCGGGCGCGCAAGACGCTGCTGTTCTCGCCGCTGGTGGCGGTGCCGGTGCTGCTGGTGGCCGCGCTCGCGCTGACCGGCCTGCCCTATCCCGTCTACTTCCACGACACGCGCTGGCTGATGTGGCTGCTCGGGCCGGCCACCATCGCGTTCGCGGTGCCGATCCACGAATACCGGCACCTGATCCGCCGCCACTGGCTGTCGCTGTCGGTGGGCGTGGTGGTGGGGATCGTCGCGGCGGTCGGTGGCTCGCTGCTGCTGGCCAAGCTGCTGCACCTGTCGCCCGAGCTGCAGCGCACGCTCGTCACGCGCTCGATCTCGACACCGTTCGCGATCGCCGTGTCGGACCGCCTGCACGCGCCGCACGACCTGACCGCGCTGTTCGTGATCGTCACCGGCGTGTGCGGGATGCTGATGGGCGAATTCATGCTGGCCGTGCTGCCGCTGCGCTCGCGGCTCGCGCGCGGGGCGCTGTTCGGCGCCGCCGCGCATGCGATCGGCACCGCCAAGGCGCGCGAGATCGGCGGCGAGGAAGGCGTGGTGTCGAGCCTGACGATGATGATCGCCGGCGTGGCGATGGTGCTGATCGCGCCGCTGCTCGCGCATTTGCCGATGTAGGTGTGCGCGGCAGGGTTGGGCGGGTGCGGGTTTTGCCGCCCGGTGCGCCCACGCCACCGGATCGCGGCCGATTTACGGCTGACTCCCCGAACGCCCCGTCCAACCACCCGCCCGCCCCGCCCCAGCCGGCCCGAAGGCCCGCCCCGCCTTGCTCCCGCAACCCGCCCCGCTTCCGCGCCCGCGGCCTTCATCGGGGCTGCCGCGCCCGCCCCGGTTCGACAAACCGGCGAGATAGGCGCAAATCCCCCCTCTGTTCGTCACATCGCGCGACCGGTTGCCCCCTGACAATCCGGCTACGAGTCAACCAGTACGCACGCCCATGGCCACCACGACCGCATCCGCCGCATCCGAACGCCCGCCCACCGGCAAGTTCAAACGCATCATCCTGTTCGCGCTGATCGGCATCGCCCTTGCCGCCGCGGGCGGCGCCGGCGCGTGGTTCTTCCTGTCGAAGCATCCGGCTTCGGCATCGAACGTTCCGCCGCCCCCGCCGCCGCCGCTGGCGACGCCGGTGTTCTTCCCGCTCGAATCGATGACGGTGAACCTGCAATCCGATGACGGCCTGCACTACCTGCGCGTCGGCCTGACGCTGAAGCTGACCGACGCGACCGCGCAGGAATACCTGACCCAGCACATGCCGGAGATCCGCAGCCGGATCCTGCTGGCGCTGTCGAACAAGCATCCGGAAGACCTCGCGTCGCTGGACGGCAAGCGCGCGCTGGCCGACGAGCTGCGCAAGCTGATCGAACAGCCCACGCAGCCGGGCAATCGCAGCGCTCGCGTCGACGAGGTGCTGTTCACCGATTTCGTCGTCCAGTAACGCCGCCAAGGGAGCGCCATGGGCCACGAAGAATTCATGTCGCAGGAGGAGGTCGATGCCCTCCTCAAAGGCGTAACAGGCGAAATCGACTCGAGCGACGAACCCGTCGATCGGGCCAGCGTTCGCCCGTACAACCTGGCGACGCAGGAACGGATCGTCCGCGGGCGCATGCCCGGCATGGAGATCATCAACGATCGCTTCGCGCGTTTGCTGCGGGTCGGCATCTTCAACTTCATGCGCCGCACGGCCGAAATTTCGGTCAGCCAGGTGAAGGTGCAGAAGTACAGCGAATTCACGCGCAACCTGCCGATCCCGACCAACCTGAACCTGGTGCACGTCAAGCCGCTGCGCGGCACGTCGCTGTTCGTGTTCGACCCGAACCTGGTGTTCTTCGTGGTCGACAACCTGTTCGGCGGCGACGGACGGTTCCATACCCGGGTCGAGGGCCGCGATTTCACGCAGACCGAGATGCGCATCATCAGCAGGCTGCTGCATCTGGTCTTCGAGCATTACACGGCCGCCTGGAAGAGCGTGCGGCCGCTGCAGTTCGAGCACGTGCGCTCGGAGATGCACACGCAGTTCGCCAACGTCGCCACGCCCAACGAGATCGTGATCGTCACGCAGTTCTCGATCGAGTTCGGCTCGACCGGCGGCACGCTGCACATCTGCATGCCGTACTCGATGATCGAGCCGATCCGCGACGTGCTGAGTTCGCCGATCCAGGGCGAGGCGCTCGAAGTGGACCGCCGCTGGGTACGCGTGCTGTCGCAGCAGGTGCAGGCCGCCGAGGTCGAACTGGCCGCCGATCTGGCCGAACTGCCGACCACGTTCGAACGGATCCTGAACCTGCGGGTGGGCGACGTGCTGCCGCTCGACATCGGCGACGCCGTGACGGCCAAGGTCGACGGCGTGCCGGTGATGGAATGCGGTTACGGGATTTTCAATGGGCAATACGCGCTGCGGGTGAACCGGATGATCAGCGCAAGCGACACGATGAAGGAAGGTGGATATGACTGAGCTGAACCCGACGCCCGACAGCGAAAAGAAATCCGGCGCCGATGCGGCGGCCGACGATGCCGGCCTGGACGACTGGGCGGCCGCGCTCGCCGAACAGAACGATCAGCCGATCGAGGCCGGCGCGACCGGCGCCGGCGTGTTCCAGCCGCTGTCGAAGGCCGCGTCGACCGCGACCCACAACGACATCGACCTGATTCTCGACATTCCCGTCAAGATGACCGTCGAGCTGGGCCGCACCAAGATCGCGATCCGCAACCTGCTGCAACTCGCGCAGGGTTCGGTGGTGGAGCTGGACGGCCTGGCCGGCGAGCCGATGGACGTGCTGGTCAACGGCTGCCTGATCGCCCAGGGCGAAGTGGTGGTGGTCAACGACAAGTTCGGCATCCGGCTGACCGACATCATCACGCCGTCCGAGCGGATCCGGAAGCTGAACCGATGAACGCCGCAACCGCGCCCGTCGCGCGCGCCGTGCCGGTGGTGCGGGCCGTGCGGCCACGCATCGCGGGTGTGGCCGCCGCCGCGGCGCTGGCCGTGTCGGCCCTGGCTCCGGCCGTGGCAGGCGCGGCCGACATGAACGCCGTCAACCACCCCGCGGCCTACGCGTCGGGCGTGGTGGTCGGCTCTGCGGTGCCCTCGCTCGGCGCGGGCGCCGTGCTGCAAACCGTGGTCGGCCTGGCCGTGGTGATCGGCCTGGTGTTCGGCTGCGCCTGGCTCGCGCGCCGCTTCGGGTTCCAGCCCGCGCGGCGCGGCGGCGCGCTGAAGGTGGTGGCGAGCGTGGCGGTGGGCGGCAAGGAAAGCGCCACCGTGGTCGAGATCGGCGACACCTGGCTGGTGCTTGGCGTCGCGCCCGGCAACGTGCGGCTGCTCCATACGTTGCCGGCCGGCTCGGCCGGTTCGACCGAGGCGGCGGGCGCGAGCGCCGGCAACGCACCGCAAGGCCCGGGCCACGCCCCGCCGGCCGACGACGCGCTGGCCGGCTCGTTCGGCGAGCGCTTTCGCAGCGCGCTGGGCGGTGAAGTCGCCAAGCGGCTGGGCGGCCGAGGCCGCAAGGATTCCTGAGATATGACGCTGTTTCGATCGATCGCGCGGATTGCGCAGCGGGCGCGTCGCGCCTCGCTGGCCACGCGCGCGCTGACGCTGGCCGCCGTGCTGCTGCCGCTGGCGGCGCTGACGCTGCCGTCGCTGGCCCACGCGCAGGCGCAGGGCCTGCCGGCCTTCAATACGAGCCCTGGCCCGAACGGCGGCACCACGTATTCGTTGAGCGTGCAGACCATGCTGCTGCTCACGATGCTGTCGTTCCTGCCGGCCATCGTGCTGATGATGACGAGCTTCACGCGCATCATCATCGTGCTGTCGCTGCTGCGCCAGGCGCTCGGCACCACCACCACCCCGCCTAATCAGGTGCTGGTGGGCCTCGCGCTGTTCCTGACGCTGTTCGTCATGTCGCCGGTGCTCGACCGCGCCTACAACGACGGCTACAAGCCGTTCTCGGCCGGCACGCTGCCGATGGATCAGGCGGTGCAGCGCGGCCTCGCGCCGTTCAAGACCTTCATGCTCAAGCAGACCCGCGAGACCGATCTCGCGCTGTTCGCAAAGATCGCCAAGGCGCCGCCGATGCAGGGCCCGGAAGACGTGCCGCTGCCGCTGCTGGTGCCCGCGTTCCTGACCAGCGAGCTGAAGACCGGCTTCCAGATCGGCTTCACGATCTTCATCCCGTTCGTGATCATCGACCTGGTGGTGGCGAGCGTGCTGATGTCGATGGGGATGATGATGGTCTCGCCGACCACCATCTCGCTGCCGTTCAAACTGATGCTGTTCGTGCTGGTGGATGGCTGGCAACTGCTGATCGGCTCGCTCGCGCAAAGCTTCACCTAGGAGCGGCGATGACTCCCGAAACCGTCATGACGCTGGCCCATCAGGCGATGATGATCGGCCTGCTGCTGGCCGCGCCGCTGCTGCTGGTGGCGCTGGTGGTGGGCCTGGTCGTCAGCCTGTTCCAGGCGGCCACGCAGATCAACGAAACCACGCTGTCGTTCATCCCGAAGCTGATCGCGGTGGTGGTGGCGATGGTGATCGCCGGGCCGTGGATGCTGTCCACGCTGGTCGACTACACGCGCGACATCCTGATGCACGTCGCCACGCTCGGCGTCAGTTGAGCGCCGCGCCCCGCCGATGTTCTCCGTTACCTACGCGCAACTGAACGTCTGGCTGACGGCCTTCCTGTGGCCGTTCGTGCGGATCCTCGCGCTGGTCGCAACAGCACCGCTGATCGGCAACGCGGCGGTGCCGGTGCGCGTCAAGATCGGCGTGTCGGCGTTCGTCGCGATCGCCGTGGCGCCCGCGCTCGGGCCGCTGCCGCAGGCCACGGTGTTCTCGGCCGAGGGCATCTGGATCCTGATCAACCAGTTCCTGATCGGCGTGTCGCTCGGCTTCACGATGCAGATCGTGTTCGCCGTGGTGGAAGCCGCCGGCGATTACATCGGCCTGCAGATGGGCCTGGGCTTCGCCACCTTCTTCGATCCGCACGCCGGCACCACGCCGATGCTGGGCCGCGTGCTCAACGCGTTCGCGATGCTCGCGTTCGTGGCGTTCGACGGGCATCTGCAATTGATCGCGGGCATCGTCGAATCGTTTTCCAGCGTGCCGGTGTCGGCCGACCTGCTGCATCCGGCCGGCTGGCGCGTGATCGTCGGGGCCGGCATCAACGTGTTCTCGATGGGGCTGCTGCTCGCGCTGCCGGTGGTGGCGGCGCTCTTGATCGCCAACCTGGCGCTCGGCATCCTGAACCGCGCCGCGCCGCAGATCGGCATCTTCCAGGTGGGCTTTCCCGTGCTGATGCTGGTCGGGATGCTGCTGGTGCAGTTGATGGTGCCCAACATGATTCCGTTCTTCTCGCGCCTGTTCGACAACGGCTACGAGATGATGGGCCGCGTGGCGGCGGGCTTCCGTTAAAATTCGGCTCACGTTGTGCAAACCGGCCCCGCGGCCGGCCATGCCCTTCCCCGTGTTCCGCCCTCCGCTCCCTGCTTCGCCCGCTTCCATCGGGCGCGCCGCGAACGCTGCCTGGCGGGCGCGGCGAAGCGCCGCCGCCGGCCGCTGCGCCGGCCCGGTTTCACACCCCAGAATGTTCGTCCGGCCGCCCGGCCCGCTCGGCGCTTTTCGCGCGCCCTGACGCGCCGGGCGCGACCCTCGGTCCACCGTTCCCGCCGCGCCCGCCCTGCCCGCGCAAGCCGTGTTCGCCACACGGCGCGCCGGCCATCGCGGCATGTCGCGGCGGATGCCGGGGAACCCCGAGCCGGCGCGCCACTCAAGCTTGATATGGAAAACACGATGCAGAAGATCGAATCCGCCAGTCCCGAGGCCCGCTCCGCGGATCTCGCGGCGGACAACCTGGCGCGGCTCCGGGCGCTGTTCCCCGAGGCCGTCACCGAAGGCCCCGACGGCGCCGCGCTCGACCTCGACGTGCTGCGCGCGCTGATGGGCGAACGCACCGTGGGCGAGGCCGACGAGAAATACGGCTTGGCCTGGCACGGCAAGCGCCGCGCGCGCCAGCTCGCGCTGACACCCTCCACCGGCACGCTGCGGCCCTGCCGCGACGAAAGCCTGAGCTGGGACGACACGCGCAACCTGATGGTCGAGGGCGACAACCTCGAAGTGCTCAAGCTGCTGCACAAGAGCTACGCCGGCTCGGTCAAGCTGGTCTATATCGATCCGCCGTACAACACCGGCAAGGAATTCGTCTACCCGGACAACTTCACCGACAGCCTGCGCCACTACCTCACGCTGACCGGCCAGGCGGCCGGCGGCGTCAAGGTCAGCAGCCACACCGAGGCGAGCGGCCGGTTCCATACCGACTGGCTCAACATGATGTACCCGCGCCTGAAGCTCGCGTTCGACCTGCTCGCGCGCGACGGCCTGATCGCCGTGCATATCGACGAACACGAACTGCCGGCGCTGGTGCTGGTGATGCGCGAGATCTTCGGCGAGGAGAACGAGCTCGGCGTGGCGGTGTGGGACAAGCGCAACCCGAAGGGCGACGCGCGCGGCATCGCGTATCAGCACGAATCGATCGTGCTGTTCGCGCGCGACGCCGAATGGCTCTACGAGCACGCGCCGCTCAAGCGCCCGAAGCGCAACGCGCAGCGCATGCTCGACGCCGCGCACGACGCGATCGCCGACACCGCCACCATCGCCGAGGCCACGCAGGCCTACCGCGCGTGGCTGCGCACGCAAACCACGCTGTCGGGCGGCGAGGCGATGTACGACCGGCTGTCGCCGGACGGGCGCGTCTACCGGCTCGTGTCGATGGCCTGGCCGAACAAGAAGCGCGCCCCCGACGACTACTTCATCGCCCTGACCCACCCCGTTACCGGCAAGCCCTGCCCGGTGCCCGAACGCGGCTGGCGCAACCCGCCCGCCACCATGCGCGAGCTGCTCGACAAGGGCTTGATCGAATTCGGCGCGGACGACACCACCCAGCCGCAGCGGATCTATTTCCTCGACGAGAACCTGCACGAGAACGTGCCGTCGATCCTGCCGTTCGGCGGCTCCGACGACGCGCGCCTGAAGGCGCTGGCGATCCCGTTCGACCTGCCCAAGCCCACCGATTTCTCGGCCGCGCTGGTGGGCTGGCTCACGGGCGGCGACGATCTCGTGCTCGACTGCTTCGCTGGCTCCGGCACCACCGCGCACGCGGTGATGGAAGCCAACGCCGCCGACGGCGGCCGCCGCCGTTTCGCGCTGGTGCAACTGCCCGAGCCGCTCGATGCGTCGAGCAAGGATCAGAAGGCCGCGGCCGAGTTCTGCGCGAAGCTCAAGCGCCCGGCCAACCTCGCCGAGATCACCAAGGAACGGCTGCGCCGTGCCGCCGCGAAGATCGTCGACGCGCATCCCGAGGCCGCCATCGACGTGGGCTTTCGCGTGTTCCGGCTCGATTCCACCAACGTGGTGGAATGGGACCCGCGCGGCGCGAACGTGCAGCAATCGCTGCTCGATGCGGTCGAACACATCAAGGCCGGCCGCACCGACCAGGACTTGCTGGCCGAACTGACCATCAAGCTTGGCCTCGATCTCTGCGCACCGGTGGACACGCTGCCGATCGCCGGCAAGCAGGTGCATGTGATCGCCGGCGCGATCGTCGCGTGCTTCGCGGCGCGCATCGATCGTTCGGAAGCCGAAGTATTGGCGCAAGGCATCGTGGGCGTGCTCGATGCGGTGGATGCCCCGCCCGTGCACGACGTGACCTGCGTGTTCCGCGACGGCGCGTTCGTGGACGACGTGGCCAAGGTGAACCTCTCGGCGATCCTCGAACAGCACGGAATCCGTTCCGTCCGGAGCTTGTGATGGCGCGCAACACGTTCGACGCGCAGGCCGCGGGCGCGCCGATGATGGAACTGCATTTCGAGGCCGATCTCGATTACCAGATCGAGGCGGTCAACGCGGTGTGCGACCTGTTTCGCGGGCAGGATGCGCATCGCGCCGCGTTCAGCGTGGATGCGGCTGAAATTGGCGACGGCGCCACCAGCGCCGCGCGCCAGATGCCGATCGGCGTGGCCGAGACGGCGCTCGCGGTGGGCAACCGGCTGGCGATCGACGAGGCCGCGCTCGCGCGCAACCTGGCCGACGTGCAGGTGCGCGGCGGCCTCGCGCCGTCGGGGCCGCTGGCGTCCACCGATTTCACCGTCGAGATGGAAACCGGCACCGGCAAGACCTATGTGTATCTGCGCACGATCTTCGAGCTGCACCGCCGCTACGGCTTCACGAAGTTCGTGATCGTGGTGCCGTCGGTCGCGATCAAGGAAGGCGTGCACAAGACGCTCGACATCACGCGCTCGCATTTCCGCCGGCTCTACGACGGCGTGCCGTTCGACTATTTCCTGTACGACTCGACCAAGCTCGGCCAGGTGCGCCGTTTCGCGGCCAGCGCGAACGTGCAGATCATGGTCGCCACCGTGGCCTCGATCAATCGCAAGGACGTCAACAACCTCTACAAGCCGAGCGAGAAGACCGGCGGCGAGAAGCCGATCGACCTGATTCGCGCGACGCGGCCGATCCTGATCGTCGACGAGCCGCAAAGCGTGGACGGCGGCCTCGAAGGCCGCGGCAAGGAAGCGCTCGACGCGATGGCGCCGCTCTGCACGCTGCGCTATTCGGCCACGCACGCGGACCTCTATCAAATGGTCTACCGGCTCGATGCGGTGGATGCCTACGAGCGGCGTCTCGTCAAGCAGATCGAGGTGGCGTCGGCCACGGTGGAAGATGCGCACAACAAGCCTTACGTGCGGCTCGTATCGGTCAGCAACCGGCGCGGCACGATCGCCGCGCGCGTGGAACTCGACGTGGCCGCGCCGTCAGGCGTCGAGCGCCAGACCGTGACGGTCGGCGACGGCGACCTGCTCGAACGCGTGACGCGCCGCGCCGTGTACGCCGATTACCGGATCGGCGAGATCGACACCACGCGCGGCAACGAATTCGTCGAACTGCGCTACCCGGGCGGTGAGGCGTTCCTTGCGGTGGGTGACGCGCACGGCGACGTCGATCCGCTCGCGATCCAGCGCGAGATGATCCGCCGCACGATCCGCGAGCATCTCGACAAGGAGCTGCGCCTGAAGCCGCTCGGCGTCAAGGTGCTGTCGCTGTTCTTCGTCGACAGCGTGGAGCGCTACCGGCGCTACGAACCGGGTGGCGTGGCCGTCAAGGGCCCGTACGCGGCGATCTTCGAAGATGAGTACAAGCGTGCGGCGCGGCTGCCGCTGTACCGCGCGCTGTTCGCGAACTTCGATCCGGCGATCGACGTGGAAGCGGCGCACGACGGCTATTTCTCGATCGACCGCAAGGGCGGCTGGACCGAAACCAGCGACAGCAATGCGAGCGGCCGCGAGAACGCCGAGCGCGCCTACGGGCTGATCATGCGCGAGAAGGAGCGGCTGCTGTCGTTCGCCACGCCGCTGCGCTTCATCTTCTCGCACTCGGCGCTCAAGGAAGGCTGGGACAACCCGAACGTGTTCCAGATCTGCACGCTGCGCGACATCCGCACCGAGCGCGAGCGGCGCCAGACCATCGGCCGCGGGCTGCGGCTGGCCGTCGATCAGCGCGGCGAACGGGTGCGCGGTTTCGACGTCAATACGCTCACCGTGGTCGCGACCGAAAGCTACGAGCAGTTCGCCGCGAACCTGCAGCGGGAGATCGAGGCCGATACCGGCATTCGCTTCGGCATCGTCGATACGCACCAGTTCGCCGCGATTCCGGTGACGAACGGCGACGGCACCGCCGCACCGCTCGGCATGACGCGCTCGGCCGCGTTGTGGGCGCACCTGCACGAGGGCGGCTTCATCGATGCGCAGGGCAAGGTGCTCGATACGCTGAAGATCGTGCTCAAGGGCGGTGTGCTGCCGTTGCCCGAGGCGTTCGAGCCGCTGCGGCACCGGATCGTCGAGTTGCTGCGCAAGCTGTCGGGCCGGCTCGACGTGCGCAACGCCGACGACCGCCGCCTGCTTGCGCTGCGGACCGACGCGAACGGGCAACCGGTGGTGCTGGGCGAGGCGTTCCAGGCGCTCTGGAGCCGCGTGCAGGCCCGCACGACGTATCGCGTGAGCTTCGATGACGCCGCGCTCGTCGAGGCCTGCATCGCGGCGCTGAAGGCCGCGCCCGAGGTGCCGCGCGCGCGGCTGCAATGGCGCAAGGCCGACATCTCGATCGGCAAGGCCGGCGTGGAGGCCACCGAAACCGCGTCGGCCGGCACCGTGGTGCTCGACGAGGGTGACGTTGCGCTGCCCGACCTGCTCACCGAATTGCAGGACCGCACCCAGCTCACGCGCCGCACGCTGGCCGCCGTGCTGACCGGCAGCGGCCGGCTCGATGCGTTCCGCATCAATCCGCAGGCGTTCATCGCGCTGGTGAGCGACGCCGTGAACCGCTGCAAGCGGCAGGCGCTGGTCGACGGCATCGCCTACAAGCGGATTGGCGACGGCGTGGTGTGGCCGCTCGCGCGCTTCGTCGACGAGCCCGTGACCGGCTATCGCAAGGATTTGCGCGAGGACGCGCGCAAATCGATCACCACGGCCATCGCCGTGGATTCTGCGGCCGAGCGCGCGTTCGTGGATGCGCTGGAGGCTCGCGAGGCCGTGACGCTGTACGCGAAGCTGCCGGCCTGGTTCCGCGTGCCGACGCCGCTGGGCGACTACCGGCCCGATTGGCTCGTGCTGGTCGAGCAGGCCGGTTCGCCGAGCCAGTGCTATGTGGTCGAGATGGACAGCCGCACCGACGATGCCGAACTGCGTGGCCGCGAGCGCCGCAAGATCGGCTGCGGCGAGGCGCATTTCAAGGCGATTGCCGGGGCGCAGGGGCCGGTGCATTTCGTGCGGGCCCGGACCGTGGATGATTTGCTGGGGGTGACGGGGCAGCGGTCGTTCGGGTTTTAGGATTTCGAGCTTGGATGGCTGTGGAAGGCCGGCGCGACGGAATGTTGCGCCGGCCTTTTTTCATGGGCGAGTGGATGCCGTCTCGTTGCCCGCACAGCATTCGAAACCGGTTGTGCACGCACTTATCCACGCCGGTGGCTATCCCCACTGGTTCTTAGCTTTGCGTATACACAAGTAGTAGTAGTTAACAAAGGGCGCCTGCCGCTGTGGATAACCGCGTTTACGCCTTTTCGATCAGCGCTGTGCAGTCCGCACAACTGTGCCGTTGAGATGTGAACAGTCACAGGGAACACAGAACAACTTTCCGCACAGGCTGTGCAGATCCGTGTTTTACCCAATCTGTCCACAGGCTATCCGCTGTGATTTCCTGTGCGGCGCGTCGGCCGACGCGGTTGTATCAGCCGCGCACGACGGCCAGCGCGCTGCCGAGCGCCGCGTCGTCCACGCCGTGGGTCGGCGCGATCAGCGCGTAGTTGTAGCCCTGGTGCGAACCGTATTGCGCGAGCAGCGCGCCGTCACGGCGCG
This sequence comes from Burkholderia sp. 3C, assembly GCF_054589155.1. Classification (NCBI taxonomy): domain Bacteria; kingdom Pseudomonadati; phylum Pseudomonadota; class Betaproteobacteria; order Burkholderiales; family Burkholderiaceae; genus Burkholderia; species Burkholderia sp. 3C. The sequence goes on along the minus strand of NZ_BAAILN010000023.1, from coordinate 26,737 downwards.
AGCCGTTCTTCAGCAGCACGCGCTCCGAGCCGCCCGGCGGGCGCACGTAGAAGCTGACCGCGTGGCCGGTGTCGTCCTGGTAGAGCACCATCGCCGACGGGCCGTCCTCGGTCGCGAACAGACGGCCGCCCACCGGCTTGAAGCCGGCCTTCGACAGATCGGGCAGGCGGATCGCGCTGCCGACCGAGCGGTCGAGCCAGGCCTGCAGGTCCGCCGGCTGGTGCGTGACGACGTCCACCTGCGCGCTGCGGTCCACCACCAGCCGGTAGGCGGCCAGCGCATCGCCCATCGGCTTGATCGTCGCGGAAGCCGGCAGCAGGGCGCCGTTGTTGCCGTTGGCGTTTTGCGCCAGCACCGGGCCGCTGTCGATCTGCCAGCCGCGCATCATCCAGCCGGCGCCGCCGCCGAGCCCGACGCACAGGAACAACGCCGCCGCGATCGCGCCGCGCATGCGCAGCCGCGCGTGGCGGTTGGCGCGAAGCAGGGCCGGATCGAGTTCGCGAGTGGGCGGCGGCAGCGGCAGGCCGTCGAGCGCGGCGCGCAGCGCCTGCGCGTCGCGGCGCCATTGGCGCATCTGCTCGGCGCGCTGCGGATGGTGGTCGAGCCAGCGTTCGACGGCGGCGCGCGAGGGCGCGTCGAGGCGGCCGTCGACATAGGCCTGGAGATCGTGGTCGTCGGGCGGAATGTTCATTTCATCAATCGCAGCGTGGGAGCGGGGGATTCGCCGTCGCCGAGCGCGCGCAGCGCGGCGCGGGCGCGCGAGAGGCGCGACATCACGGTGCCGATCGGGATCTCGAGCAGCTCCGCCACCTCGCGGTAGCTGAAGCCCTCGACCGCGACCAGCAGCAGCAGGCTGCGCTGCTCGGTCGTCAGCTTGCCGAACGCATCGAGCATCGAGCGTGTGACCACTTCGTCCTCGGCCGACGGCCATTGCGGCTCGTCTTCGCCGCCGAGCCGGCCGAGCAGCCAGGCGTAGCGCTTGGCGCTGCGGCGCGAATCGAGGAACTGGCGGTAGAGGATCGTAAACAGCCAGCTGCGCAGCGCGGCCGGCTCGCGACGCTCGCTCCAGTGCGTCAGCGCACGTTCCATCGACGCCTGCACGAGATCGTCGGCGGCGTGGACGTCGCGGGTCAGCCAGAGTGCGAAGCGCCGCAACCGCGGCAGCAGTTCGCGCAACGAATCGTCGAGATCGGCAGTGGACATGGTGGGCCGTCGGGCGGCGCGGGTGGATATCTGCGTGAGACGCCGGCCGCTCGACTTTATTCCATTTCGAGATAGGGTTGAGGGCGGCGCACCGGTTTGACGCCTGCCGCGAAGAAATTTCGGGTGGCGAGGGAATAAAGCGTCTTGCCGTTCGTCTTATGCGCGTCCCCCCCTAAACGACTTCCAGGTCAGGAGCGAAACTGATGGCGCATCCTCCCCCCAATTCACCGACCCCGCCGAGCGGCAACGCCTGGCGCTGGGTGCTGATCGGCGGCGTGGCCGCGGCTGCCGTGGCCGCCTTCGCCTATACCGGCGGCTGGATTACGCCGCATCGGCTGACGGCCGATCGGATCGTCAACGGGCTGCAAGGCCCTGGCGACCCGCACCCCGGCTTCCGCCGCAACCACGCCAAGGGCATTTGCGTGACCGGCAGCTTCGAGAGCAATGGCGACGGCGCCGCCTGGTCGAGCGCGCCGTTCTTCGCGGCCGGCGTCAGCACGCCCGTGGTGGGGCGCTTCGCCGTGCCCGGCGGCAATCCTTACGCGCCCGACACCAGCGTGCCGATCCGCAGCCTCGCGCTGCGCCTGACCGCGCCCGACGGCGCGCAGTGGCGCACCGGCATGAACGCCATGCCCGTGTTCCCGGTGGCGACGCCGGAGGCGTTCTACGCCCAACTGGTGGCCACCCAGCCCGATCCGGCCACCGGCAAGCCCGATCCGAAGAAAGTTGGCGCGTTCTTCGCCTCGCACCCCGAGACCGCCGCGTTCCGCGCCTGGGTCAAGACGGCCAAGCCCAGCGCGAGCTTCGCCACCGAGAGTTACTACGGCATCAACGCGTTCTATTTCGTCGATGCGCAGGGCGTGAAGCACGCGGTGCGCTGGCGCGTGGTGCCGGAGCAGCAGGACGGCGCCGTGGCGAGCGGCCCGAACGTGCTGCAGCCCGACCTCGAGGAACGGCTCGCCAAGGGGCCGCAACGCTGGCACTGGCTCGTGACGTTCGCCAACCCGGGCGACCCGGTTGACGACGCCACCAAGCCGTGGCCTGCCGACCGCAAGACCATCGACATCGGCACGTTGACGCTCAACCAGGCCGAGGCGCAGGACAGCGGCCCGTGCCGCGACATCAACTACGACCCCACGGTGCTGCCGCGCGGCATCGAGGTGTCCGACGATCCGCTGCTGGCGGCGCGCTCGGCCGCCTATGCCGTGTCCTACCGCCGACGCACCAGCGAGGAAGCTGCCGTGCCCGGCTATGCGCAACCCAAGGCTCCGGCCGCGACGGAGGGCAAATGATGAAGAACGCTAGCGGGTTCAATCCGATCGCGCGGCTGCTGCACTGGCTGATGGCCGCGATGATCATCGCGATGCTGTTTATCGGGGTGGGGATGGTCAATTCCGTATCGCTGCGGCACGCGATGCTGATCGCGATCCACAAGCCGCTCGGCATCGCCATCCTGGTGCTGGTGATCGTGCGGTTGGTGGTGCGCTTCACCAATCGGCCGCCGCCCTTGCCGCAGGATCTGCCGGTGTGGCAGAAGGCGGCTGCGCATCTGTCGCATTGGGTGTTGTACGGGCTGATGCTGGCGATGCCGCTGATCGGCTGGGCGATGCTGTCGGCGGGTGGGTATCCGGTGATGCTCGGCGGCGGCGTGCAGTTGCCGGCGCTGATGGGCGCCGATCCGGTGGCGTTCGCGTGGTTGCGCAATGCGCACGAGGTGCTGGCGTTCGTGCTGTTTGCCGCGGTGGTGGGGCATTTGGCGGCCGCGCTGTTCCATGGGTTGATCCGGCGCGATGGCGTGCTGGGGAGCATGGTGCGGGGGCGGTGAGGTTCTTCGGGCTTTCTTGGCCCTTGCCCTGTATCGATCGCACGCCCGCTTTTGCGGGCGTGTTTTTTATTTATGGCGTCGCGGCTCGCCGCGGCTTCATGGACGGGAATGAATGGCCGGTTGGCCGGGTCGAAGGGGAGCGAACGAACCGGCCGGGTGACCGGTAGGCAGGATGGCTTTCTTCACGAAGGAGTGAAACCGTGGCGGTAATGGCTTGCAGGCATCATGGGCGCGCCGACGGCGAATACGTCACGAAGACGCTGGCCGCGTGGATCAACGACCGGTCGAAGTGGCGCGATGCGCCGAACGTGGTGCTGCTGCGCGCGATGGATGACACGATCGAGTTTCCGTTTTTTGCGATTGAGAATGAAGTGGCGGCGTTGATGGAGGAGTTTGGTGGGGTGGGGCAGGGGGAAGGGGTTTATCAGTTCGCGGACGAACGGCGGTTCGATGCGTTGATGGGGAGGGTGACGGCGGCTTGTTTGCGGTGTTTGGGGGAGATGGGGGAGTGAGGCGGTGTATTTATTGCGACAGGTCACGCCAAAGCACGCTTATCGGTTCGCCATAGGATATCCCTAAGCTACGCGCATACTGCTCGATCGATTTCGCCGACATGTGAGATGTGGGATGGTGGCTGCCTAACCATGTGAGCTGAATACACCAGTAGCTTTCTTGCGGCTGCCAATATCCCATCGCCTTCATTGCCGTTTCGGAGACTCGTTCGGCATCCGACACAATTCGCGCCAACGCAATATCATCTGTCGAGGGGCAATACAAAAGTAAGATTTGGCTTTGCAAGAGCTCAGCATCGACACTAACGCCGCCATGCCGTCCTTCGGCACGCACGTTGTAGATTTTATGCGAACGAATCCAGTCCCAATGGGTTTGGTTCTTTACATACCCAAGTAGCACGCGCATGTCGGGCGGTGGCGTAGAGAGCACGCTAGGCATTGCGTCGAAGTTGGACTCGCCATATGTATCTTGTAACCAATACCGGCCACGTTCGTGTCTTGTGAGACGAGTCGCGACGTGATCCAAAACATCATTGATGAACCGACTGAGCGGTATGGTTCCACTGACATGGCCGCTATCTGTGGGTCTTAAGACGAATGCGCCAAGACCCGGGAGCAGTTCGTGATATTCGAGGAACTGATGCTTTTCAGCTTCGGCGTCGCCGCCGGGATAGATTACATATGCGCCTGCTGTGCGATGAATTGCATCACGGTACGCATGCATTTTCAGTAGATCCGCTCTGAGCACGCCACCGCGATTGAGCATTACCTCGCCGTCACCCACACCGTGACTATCCTCCGGATCATCACCGAAGATCTCCTTAACGAAATCAACGCGATACTTGGCATCGAAGTGAATAACGATGGGGTCAAAGCTCGATGGCTCTTCGTTCGCGGGGCTGATAAGTAGCGAATAGTCTGGCCGCATCGGGCGAGTCCACGAGCCAACGCGCTTTTTATCGCGGTTAAACGTGCGATTGAAGCAAAGTTCAACTTGAATTTTTCGATCGAAGCGCTCGACGATCCCCTTAAGAACGGTTTCGACGCCGGTACGAATGCCTACGGTCAGACCATTGGCTTCGTATCTCACCAACGGGCTCATATCGAAAGGTTGGCCTATCGCTGCGCCGACGATCTTTGATAGCTGAATAAATGCCCAATATTCATACAAGGTGGCAACGTCACGTTGGCCAGCATCAAAGTCATCGGCGTTGCGTTGCCACGAAAGTCGAGCTGCGAACTCGATCTCGATGTACGCCTTGAAGATGTCTCGATAGCCCTCTCGCTTCTGGAGGACCTGATCGCTTGCAGGAAAGTGCGTGAGTCGCCCAACGTCGGCAAATACATCGTGCTGCAGTGTTTCTTCAAGTTGTGACATCACAGCGAGGATTTCTCGGCGTCCACGCGCCGTTGCCGGTGTTGTCTGTGCGTTCTCTAGCCCGCGATCGATATCGCCCAACATCTGCAGCCATTGCTCAAGAGAAAATTTAACAAAGCGATTAGGCGGCGTATCGTGCGTGGGCGTCGTCTGCACTCGTTCTATGTGTGAAGGGATGACCGCAATCGGGCCGCTGGGCCATGCTGACCGCGGCCCACTTTTCGCAAGTTGCCGCAGTACTTTTGAATCGGCACGCATCCCTGCACTGGACCGGACAACCTCGGTGACGGGTTCCCAAGCGACATGCGGTCGTCTGACCACTTCGCGCAGAGCGCCTTGAAAGCTCTCGTTTTCAAATAACGCGCGCAGGAACGTGAAGCGTTGATAAAGCGTGATGGCGTCTCGGGTTTCATCGATCTCGAAATGCGTATCGCTGACAGCGAATCGGTCCATGACGAGTTCAGTCATCTGTTCGGCAATATCACGGAGCATCCAACGATACTCGGATCGGTAGGCCAATTTGCGAGAGCGAACCTCAAGCTCGAGCTCACCAAGGATGCTATCGCCTGCACGCAGGACAACACGTATTAGGCCTGTCGATAACCCTGTACGAATACGTCCAGCATGGCCCTCAACCGTATCGGGTTGAAACATTTCTTCGGGGTCAGTGTTCACGCTAAGGGCGCCGGTACAGACATCCTTCCAAACATATCGATACTCGGTGCCCTCCAACAATTCCAGCTTACTGGTGAGCGAATCGGTGCTAGATGCATTGTCTTCGATCCAAAGCACATCTCTGCGAGCGTTGCTTGCTTTCGGCAGCACGGCGATGCAAAGGCGTGCCGTTGGCTTACCTGTTGAGTTGAGTAACGCAATCGAAGTTTCTAAGACAGCGTGCACAATTTATTCCGTGAAGCTTGCGAATTGATTGGCTTTCAAGTTTCTCAACATGCGCATGGTCTTGGCGTAGGCGATGGGCAAAGCAGCACCTTGCTCCGGTACTTCGTCAATCTTGAGCGCTGAGAGATTTGTATCACTTACGTTTTCGTTGGGTAGATCGCGGCAGAAATGCGCGATGGACAATAAAGGCAGTTCCAAACGCCGACGAGATCCATGCAATCTTGGTAGGATTTTTTGCATGACGATGCGGTCCATTATGGCGTAGGTATCGATGTCGCCAGCCCGCTCAAGGATGGCGGCAAAACGCATTGCCTCGTAGAACACGCGATGGCCAAACTCCAAGTTATACCGGGTGAGTGATGCGTGAAGTTGCCGCAAGCGCTGGGCGATACTAGATGCGATGTCGCCGCGGTTGGTTTGATGCCATGAGTCGTCACTGGAAATCGTAAGTAGTCCTCTCACCATCGATTGATCACCAATCTGGCAAGATTGTGGTTTGACTGCTTCGAGTGAGAGGTCGTCGGATGCCACTCTAAATTCGAACGTATTCGCCCGATCGAGTACCTTCGGCGAAAACATGTAGGTTGTTTCGTCGATGTTAACCGTGCCGATGATCCAGACATTTTTAGGGAACGGAATTTTGCGCTCGCCGTCGTTATGAAGCTGCCATCCACTGTCGGCTCTTCGAGAAAGATTCGGAAGACAGGGTTTGCCAGACTCCATGCCAGAAAGCACGTCGGAGAAATAGCGTTCGACATGGGCGAGGTTCATTTCATCGAGCAGCAGGACGTAGGGATGTTGAGGATCCGACGCGGCCCCTAGGATGAATTCCAGTGCGTCAGGCACCGTCCACGCAGGTTTTCCGTCAATCCCACGTTTCAACGCGTCTTCATAACCGAACAGCGATTCCGCCCCTGTCCAGTCAGGGCGAACCGCAGCGACGTGAAGCCGTCCTTCGCCCAGCCATTCGCCAAATCGGATCGCGATTTGCGTTTTTCCTGAGCCGGATAGGCCGGTGAGAATCACCAACGGCTTAGCTAGCAGGCTCGAAACGAAAGAGGCGACGAGGTGTTCGTGCTGATCGCCAAACTGAACGCCACTGTTACGCAACGCATCGCTGAATGCCGTAACAGACGCCCGGAGATCCGCGTTAATAGGAAGGGGCGTGTTGTTGATCGCGGTCTCTTCGATGATCGATACTGGCTCCTCATCAGACGAGCCGACGACGCGATTGTAGATATCAACAACATCGTCAAGATCTTGTCGCAGTTTGGCTTTGGGTAGAGGCTGGGCCACGTCGAAAGCTGAGCGGACAAACGAGCTGCCGTACCGTTCGGGCCTGCGCCCGTATTGTTCTTTGAACCAGTTTGTTACCGTGGGCGAATTGCCGAGTTCGCCCCAGGTCAAGCGGGCCGCGCCTTCTTCACTGATGCCGTAACAGAGAAGAAGCCTCTGTTGTTCACGATAGAAAAGTAGTACCGGATAGATCCCTTCGGACACGGATTGCCCTTCGCCGAGGAAAGCGATCCAAGGAATTCTCGCAAAGTTGCCTTTACCGAAGCTGACGCGAACCCTCAAGTTTCGATATTTCGACGGATAGCCTTGTGTGCCGAGCTCTTTTCCTTCTTGCGCCTGTGCAAGAAATCGATCGATCAGTGTGCTGATGTCATCGACCACCTCGTCTTTAGCGATGATGTCAAAGCCCAAACGCCGGAGCAGACGAAAAGCCGAGGACGCTTCGCCACCCGAAAAGCTAGCGCGATCTAAGGGTTCGCCGGTAGCGTGTTTAACCGCGAGTGACATGACCAGCTTCGGCGGAAAGCGCTTGCCGTTGTAGATCAAATCGTAGCCGGTGGATTCCGCGTCGATGGGGACGCCGTCGTGACTGATTTCGTCGAGTGCACGTTGGACATGTTCGGCTGCGACGGCATCGGTGGTAGCAGCAAAGGTTTCGCTTCGCCATTCGTCTTTAAGCGGTGGTACGTAATAGTCCAACTGCTTGGTTCCCTTCTCTGCTTCTAGACGTGCGCGTATCGCATAGAGCTCGCGATCGAGCTCGACAGTATTCATGCGATTGATATCTCTAGCAGCGCGTTGCGAGAAGTGTCGTGCGACCGTTTTTCGATCGTTTTGGCTGAAAATCCGCTCAAACGTATCTGGAAACAGCAAGAAGAGGATCATGTGACGAAATTGACGCGATTCCGAATCCGGGACTCGCTGCAGCCATTCGTCGAATTTCCATGGGTCGTCCAACAACGCATGCTGCTCGCCTTCGCTAAGTGCTCGGAAGCGACGCAAGGCGTTGATGACGAATACAAGCTCACGCCATTGATTTTGGTTGAAGCCAGGGCCTGCGCTGCCAACGCCAGCAAGAACGTCGTCGTCTAGCCAGCGCGTGTCCAAGGGAACGGGCTCTCCGGATTGCTCCCAAATGGACTGTATCGTTTTTTTCTTGTGTGCTTGCGTGAGACGGCTAGGACACAGGTATAGCAGCCACATCATTTCAGCAACCAACTGCTTTGCACTCGCATCCACTGATGAGAGTTGCAGTTCAAGTTTTTCGAGAAATTTCCGGTCACTTGGATCCGGATTTTTGACGAAGTGCGTGTCGAGTTGTTCTAGGGTGTTTGCGGTCCACAAGCGACGATCTGATAGTACCGAACCCTGGCCAATCAGCGCGATATCACGCCAATGCGCTGCTGCTTCGAGGATGGAAGTTGGATCGTCGTCACCGCAGTACCTGCTCATGCTAGCCCCGAGTTGTTGGAAACGATGGTGAGCATCTCAATTTTCACCATGACCGAATTGGCTAGCGGAAGCGTACTTTAAATTTGGAGATCATGGAACTCAATAGGGTCAACAAGCAAGAAGATCTGATTTTTAACGGACATTAAAAACAACTCCCCCCAAAACAAAAAAAGCTCCCGAAGGAGCCTTTTCCGAAGGAGCCAACCGCACCCCCCTCAAATATCAATATTCCCCGCCCGCAACGCATTCGATTCGATGAAAGCCCGACGAGGCTCCACCTCATCCCCCATCAGCGTCGTAAAGATCCCATCCGCAGCAATCGCATCCTCGATCTGCACGCGCAACAAGCGCCGCACATTCGGATCCATCGTGGTTTCCCAAAGCTGCTCGGGGTTCATCTCGCCCAAACCCTTATACCGCTGCTTCGAGATATTCCGCTCCGCATCCGCCATCAACCAGGCCATCGCACCCTTGAAGTCCTTCACGGCCTGCGAGCGCTCGCCGCGCTTGATCAGCGCGCCTTCGCCGATCAGATCCTTGAACGTATCCGCGGTGCTGACGAGCTGCTTGTAATCGGCCGTGAGCAGGAATTCCTCGTCGATGACCGACACCCGCACGTTGCCGTGGTGCGGCCGCTCGATGCGCAGCGTCCACTTCTCGCGCACTTCGTCGTGCTTGGCGATCACGCGCACTTCGTTCTTCAGCGCATCGCCGGCGAGCATCGCGGCCTGCAGCGTGGCCGCCGAGGCAATCGCGGCATCCTCGCTCGCGAGATCCACCAGCACGCCGTCCATGATCGCTTCCAGCGCCGCCGGGTCGTACAGGCGGCCCAGGCGGCTCACCACCGCGCGCGACAGCAGATACGAGCGCGCCATCGCGCCCAGCGCATCGCCGGAAATCGCCGCGGCGTCGCCGCCCGGTTGCAGTTCCGAGCCGTTCAGCGCCAGCCGCAGCATGTGCGCGTTGAGCTCGCCTTCATCCTTCAGGTAACGCTCGTCCTTGCCGGCCTTCACCTTGAACAGCGGCGGCTGCGCGATATACACGTAGCCGCGCTCGATCAGCTCCGGAATCTGGCGATACAGGAAGGTGAGCAGCAGCGTGCGGATGTGGGCACCGTCCACGTCCGCGTCGGTCATGATGATGATGCGGTGATAGCGCAGCTTGTCGAGGTTCAGGTCTTCCTTGCCGAGGCCGCAACCGAGCGCGGTCACGAGCGTCATGATCTGCTCGGACGACAGCAGCTTGTCGTAGCGCGCCTTCTCGACGTTCAGCACCTTGCCGCGCAGCGGCAAAATCGCCTGGAACTTGCGGTCGCGGCCCTGCTTGGCCGAGCCGCCGGCGGAGTCGCCCTCCACGATGTAGATCTCGCACTTGGCGGGATCCTTCTCCTGGCAGTCGGCCAGCTTGCCGGGCAGGCCCACGCCGTCGAGCAGGCCCTTGCGGCGCGTCATCTCGCGCGCCTTGCGCGCGGCATCGCGCGCCCGCGCGGCTTCGACGATCTTGCCGCAGATGATCTTCGCGTCGTTCGGCGTTTCGAGCAGGAAATCCTCGAGCGCCTTGGCGACGACCTCCTCCACCGGCGCGCGCACTTCGGACGACACGAGCTTGTCCTTGGTCTGCGAGCTGAACTTCGGCTCCGGCACCTTCACCGACAGCACGCACGACAAGCCTTCACGCATGTCGTCGCCCGAGGTATCGACCTTGGCCTTCTTGGCGATCTCGTTGTCGGCGATGTACTTGTTGATCACGCGCGTCATGGCCGCGCGCAGGCCGGTCAAATGGCTGCCGCCGTCGCGCTGCGGGATGTTGTTGGTGAAGCACAGCACGTTTTCGTTGTAGCTGTCGTTCCACTGCATCGCCACTTCGACGCCCACGTTGTCCTTCTCGCCGGTGATGTGGAAGATCGTCGGGTGCAGCACGGTCTTGGCCTTGTTGATGTATTCCACAAAGCCCTTCACGCCGCCCTCGAACGCGAAATCGTCTTCCTTGCCCGAACGATGGTCGGTCAGGCGGATTCGCACGCCGTTGTTCAGGAAGGACAGCTCGCGAATGCGCTTGGCCAGGATGTCGTAGTGGTATTCCACCGTGCCGAAGATGGTCGGATCGGCCATGAAATGCACTTCGGTGCCGCGCGTTTCGGTGTCGCCGGTCACGGCCATCGGCGAGACTTCCACGCCGTCGCGCTGCTCCAGCACGCGATCCTGCGCGACGCCGCGATGGAATTCCATGAAGTGCTTCTTGCCGTTGCGCTTGACGACCAGGCGCAGCCAGCTCGACAGCGCGTTCACGCACGACACGCCCACGCCGTGCAGGCCGCCGGACACCTTGTAGCTGTTCTGGTCGAACTTGCCGCCCGCGTGCAGCTCGGTCATGACGATTTCGGCGGCGCTGCGCTTCGGCTCGTGCTTGTCGTCCAGCTTGACGTCGGTCGGGATGCCGCGGCCGTTGTCGGTGATGGAGATCGAGTTGTCGGCGTGGATCGTGACGTGGATGTCGTTGCAGTAGCCGGCCAGCGCTTCGTCGATCGAGTTGTCGAGCACCTCGAACACGAGGTGGTGCAGACCGGTGCCGTCCGACGTGTCGCCGATATACATCCCGGGCCGCTTGCGGACCGCCTCCAGACCTTCGAGGATCTGGATCGACGAGGCGCCATAGCTGCTGTTATCGGGCTGCGAATTGTGCTGTTCAGTCATGGATGTCTTCCGGTTCTGCTGGCCGCCACGAAGTGCTGCGGCCGGGTACTGCCGTCAGGCAGGGGCGGGTGCGCTCGCGAGCCGTTTTTCTGTTGTTTTCGTGCTGTTTCGGGGTACGAAACACGCGGGAAACGCTTGAAAAATCGCGGAAAATTTCCGCGTTTCGGCTGGCCGGGGGTACGCCCGCAAATGCCATAAAAACGCCAAAGGGGCGTGGCGCCCCTTGGTGTGTCCGGTGTGTCGCGTGCGTCAGATGCGCATCGGCATCACCACGTACTTGAATTCGCCGACCTCGGGAATCGTGATCAGCGCGCTCGAGCTGGCGTCGCCGAGGCTGACTTCGATGTTGTCGACCTTCAGGTTGGCGAGCACGTCGAGCAGATACGTGACGTTGAAGCCGATGTCGACGGTATCACCCTGGTAGGCGATTTCGAGTTCTTCCTGCGCCTCTTCCTGATCGGCGTTGGTCGACATGATCTTCAACTGACCCGGGGCGATGATGCAGCGCACGCCCTTGAACTTGTCCGAGGTCAGGATGGCCGCGCGTTGCAGCGAGCGCTGCAGCTCTTCGCGGCCGATCGTGAAGGTATTCTTGTGGCCCTTCGGGATCACGCGCTGGAAATCGGGGAACTTGCCCTCGACCAGCTTCGACACCAGTTCGACCTGGCCGAACGTGAACTTGGCCTGCGTTTGCGCGATGTCGATCTTGACTTCGTCGTCGATGTCTTCGAGCAGGCGTTGCAGTTCGAGGATCGTCTTGCGCGGCACGATCACTTCCTGGCGCGGGAAGGCGCCGCCTTCGATCTTGATCGACGAATAGGCGAGGCGGTGGCCGTCGGTGGCTACGGCCATCAGCAGGTCGCCATCGACCACCAGCAACATGCCGTTCAGGTAGTAGCGGATGTCCTGCTGGGCCATCGCGAAATAGACCATGCCGAGCAACTGGCGGAAGGACTTCTGCGGCACGGCGAGGCTCGCGCCGAAATCCTTCGACTGGGCCACGGTGGGGAATTCGTCGGCGGCGAGCGTTTGCAGGGCGAAACGGCTCTTGCCCGATTGCACGGTCAGGCGCTTGTCGGCCAGCGACAGCGTGACCTGCCCGTCGGGCATCGCGCGCAGGATGTCGAGCAGCTTGCGGGCGGCCACGGTGGTCGCGACCTGCTCGCCGCCCACGCCGAAATCGGCGCGCGTGGTGATCTGCAGTTCGAGGTCCGTCGACAGGAACGATACGTCGGAACCGGTCTTGGTGATCAGCAGGTTCGCGAGGATCGGCAGCGTATGGCGGCGTTCGACGATACCGCTTACGGTTTGCAGCGGCCTGAGGAGGGTGTCTCGTTCGGTCTTGACCAGTTGCATAGGGTTCCTTCGTTGAATAAACGGCCTGCAAGCCACGCAACGCCCGCCTGGGCGGCCCGCTGCCTTCCCGCCGCCCGGGCGGTCAAAAACCTGTATTGTGCCTCAAAACAGAACCGCCCCTTTTAAATTCACCCGGATCGGCGTATGGATCGCGCGCGCGTGCGAGCCGCCGGCAGCGGCGCGCAAGTTGGCGCGTTTATCCCTTCAGCGTCTGTTCGAGCACGTGCAGCTCGTGGTTCAACTGCGCATCCTTGCTGCGTTCGTCGGCGATCTTGCGCACCGCGTGCAGCACGGTGGTGTGGTCGCGCCCGCCGAACAGCTCGCCGATTTCGGGCAGGCTCTTCTGCGTCAGTTCCTTGGCCAGGTACATCGCGATCTGCCGCGGCCGCGCGATGTTCGCGGGGCGCTTCTTCGAGTACATGTCGGCCACTTTGATGTTGTAGAAATCGGCAACGGTCTTCTGGATGTTCTCGACCGAAATCTGCCGGTTCTGCACCGTCAGCAAATCCTTCAGCGCTTCCTTGGTCAGCTCGATGCTGATCTCGCGGCCGTGGAACTTCGAATACGCGAGGATCTTGCGCAGCGCGCCTTCGAGCTCGCGCACGTTCGAGCGCAGGTGCTTGGCGACGAAGAAGGCCACGTCTTCCGACAGGTTCACGCCTTCCGATTGCGCCTTGCGCATCAGGATCGCCACGCGCATTTCGAGTTCGGGCGGCTCGATCGCCACGGTCAGGCCGGAGTCGAAGCGCGAGATCAGGCGGTCGTCGATGCCCGAGATTTCCTTCGGGTAGGTATCGCTGGTGATGATCACCTGCGCCTTGTTGGCGACCAGCGCCTCGAACGCGTAGAAGAATTCTTCCTGCGTGCGCGACTTGCCCGAAAAGAACTGAATATCGTCGATCAGCAGCAGGTCGAGCGAGTGGTAGTAACGCTTGAAATCGTCGAATGCCTTGCGCTGGTAGGCCTTCACGACGTCGGACACGTATTGCTCGGCGTGGATGTAGCGGATTCGCGCGCCCGGCTTGTCGAGCAGCAACTGATTGCCGATCGCGTGGATCAGGTGGGTCTTGCCGAGGCCGACGCCGCCATACAGGAACAGCGGGTTGTACGACACGCCGGGGTTGTCGGCCACCTGGATGGCCGCGGCGCGCGCGAGCTGGTTGGCCTTGCCGGTGACGAAGTTGTCGAAGGTCAGGACCGGGTTCAGCTTGGAGCGTTCGTAGGTCGAATCGGCGGCGTCGCCGGCCGCGGGGCCGTTCGCGCCCGGCCGCCAGGTGCGGCGGCCGGCGGCGGCCTCGTGGGCGGTCAGGCTCGGCAGATCGAGATCGGCGGCGTCGTCGGCATTCAGCGCGGCGGCTTGGGCGGCAGCCTGCGCCGCCGCCTGGGCGGCCCGGATCGCGGCCACGGCCGGATTGACCGGCGCTTCGGGGGCCGGTGCGGCAGCGGGCGTGACGGCGACGGGCGCGGCTTCGGTGGCCGCCACCGACGGGCGCGGCGCGACCGCCGGTGCTGCGCTGCGGGCGCCGGCCTTCGGGTCCAGCACGAACTGGACGTCGACCGGCGCGTTCCAGAAATCGCGGGCCAGATCGGAGATCCGGCCCGAGAACTGGCTCTTCACCCAGTCGAGCTTGAAGCGGTTGGGGGCGGCAATGGACAACGTGTTCGCGGCGGCGTCGAAGGCCACCGGCGCCAGCGGTTTTATCCACGTCACGTACTGCTGGGGCGTCAATTCACGCTCCAGCAGGGCGGAACAGTGTTGCCAGAAATCATTCATCTAGGTGCTGTCGTTCTTGGGTTGCACAGCGGCACGAGGCCGCCCTTGTTGCGGATCGGCAACAAGGCCCGGTGCGGCCGAGCGAGCATGCTCCGGAGGCACGTGCCACAAGGGTTTCGGGCGCAGGACGAGCCGGAGCGGTGTGCGGGATTCTTGGAGGTAAGGCGAGATTCTAACGCCAAACGGGGGCGTCGCGGGAGTTATCCACAGGGGTGCGCCACTCGGTGGGGTGAGGGTGGGGATTGCTGCACAGGGGGCGGGAACGGGGCTAAAGTATTGACCGCTCACAGAAAAACGGATTAAATAGCGGGTTCCGCGAAAACCAATCCTAGATTTTCGGCGATTGCGTTCGCCCGGTGGCCTGAAGGATCGGGCACGCGGTCCCTGATTACCGACATTCTCGACCAAGTGAGAGCAACATGAAACGTACCTACCAACCTTCCGTGACGCGTCGTAAGCGTACCCATGGTTTCCGCGTCCGCATGAAGACTGCAGGTGGCCGCAAGGTCATCAACGCACGTCGCGCGAAGGGCCGCAAGCGCCTCGCCATCTAAGGACGGGCGAAGCGCCGTGTCCGCCGTCAGCGGCGATGCGGGCAACGCAGTCGCAAGCCCCGGCATCGATCCGTTGCAGGTGGGCGCGACCTTCCCGAAAGCCGCGCGGCTTCTGAAAACGGATGAGTTCTCATCCGTTTTTCGTTTGCGCCCCTGGCGGCGCAGCGCGCACTTCGTGATCTACGGCAAGCCGGTGGGTGGCGACGCCCGCCTCGGCCTCGTGATCGGCAAGAAGTTCGCGCCGCGCGCGGCCACGCGCAACCTGGTGAAACGCCTCGCCCGCGAGGCGTTCCGCCAGCGGCGCGCGGAGTTCGCCGGCTGGGATTTGCTGCTGCGGCTGCACACGCGTTTCGACAAGAAGGCGATGCCGAGCGCGGTTTCCGCGCCGCTCGCCGCGCTGTGCGAAGGCGAGATTCGCGAGCTGCTCGACAAGGCGGCGCGCGAAGTCGCCAAGCGCGGCCCCGTCAAACCGGCGGGCGCTTGAACCGCGCGCCGGTGAGCTTTTCCGATGGCCGGGCCGGGTGCGCCTCGCGGGCATGCCCATCCGGTCACATGACGGCGCGCAAGCGCCGAATGCTATGCAAACGGTATTGATCGCATTGCTGCGTGTCTACAAGGCTGCCTTGAGTCCCTTGCTCGGCAGCCGTTGCCGTTTTTACCCTTCCTGTTCGGATTACGCGCGCGAGGCAATCCAGTATCATGGCGCCGCGCGCGGCACGTACTTGGCCGCGAAGCGTCTGTGCCGCTGCCATCCGTTTTCCGCCGGCGGCATCGATCTCGTCCCGCCGGCCCGTTCCGGTGCCAGCGCTACCCACGAAACTGAAGCGCCGTCCCATCGACTCTGAGACAACGCATGGATATCAAACGCACCGTCCTATGGGTGATTTTCTTCATGTCAGCGGTCATGCTGTACGACAACTGGCAGAGAGCCCATGGGGGCCAGTCGATGTTCTTCCCGAACGTCACGAAGACCCAAGGCGCGTCCTCGACCGACGCCAGCAGCGGCGCCTCCGCAGCCAGCGGAACGGCAGCGCTGCCGGCCGCCTCCACCACGGCGCCGGCGAACACCGCGCCGATCGCGCAGGCGCAGCTGGTGCGCTTCTCGACCGACGTCTATGACGGCGAGATCGACACGCGCGGCGGCACGCTGACCAAGCTGACGCTGAAGAAGGAAGGCGACGGCAAGCAGCCCGACCTGTTCGTCACGCTGTTCGACCACACCCAGGATCACACCTACCTGGCACGCACCGGCGTGACGGGCGGCAACTTCCCGAACCACAACGACGTGTTCACGCCGGTGGCCGGCAATCCCACCGCGCTGGCCGCGGGCCAGGATTCGATGAAGCTGTCGTTCGAGTCGCAGGAGAAGGGCGGCGTGAAGGTCGTGAAGACCTACACCTTCACGCGCGGCAGCTATGTGATCGGCGTCGACACCAAGATCGACAACGTCGGCACGGCGCCGGTTTCGCCGACCGTCTACATGGAAATCGTCCGCGACAGCACGCCGGTGGAAACGCCGCTGTTCTCGCACACCTTCCTCGGGCCGGCCGTCTACACGGACCAGAAGCATTTCCAGAAGATCACCTTCAGCGACATCGACAAGAACAAGGCGGATTACGTCAGCTCGGCCGACAACGGCTGGGTGGCGATGGTCCAGCACTATTTCGCGTCGGCCTGGATTCCGCAGCAGGGCGTGAAGCACGATATCTACGTCGAGAAGATCGATTCGCTGTATCGCGTGGGCATCAAGGAGCCGGTCAAGACGATCGAGCCGGGCCAGTCAACCGACGTGTCGGCGCGCCTGTTCGCCGGTCCGGAAGAAGAGCGCGTGCTGGAAGGCATCGCGCCGGGCCTCGATCTGGTCAAGGATTACGGCTGGGTCACGATCATCGCCAAGCCGCTGTTCTGGCTGCTGCAGAAGATCCACAGCTATGTCGGCAACTGGGGCTGGTCGATCGTCCTGCTGACGCTGCTGATCAAGGCCGTGTTCTTCCCGCTGTCGGCTGCCAGCTACAAGTCGATGGCGCGCATGAAGGAAATCACGCCGCGCATGCAGGCGCTGCGCGAGCGCTTCAAGGGCGATCCGCAGAAGATGAACGCGGCGCTGATGGAGCTGTACAAGACGCAGAAGGTCAACCCGTTCGGCGGCTGTCTGCCGGTGGTGATCCAGATCCCGGTGTTCATCTCGCTGTACTGGGTGCTGCTGGCATCGGTGGAAATGCGCGGCGCGCCGTGGATTCTCTGGATTCACGATCTGTCGCAGCGCGACCCGTTCTTCATCCTGCCGGTCCTGATGGCCGGCGCGATGTTCGTGCAGACGCGCCTGAACCCGACGCCGCCGGACCCGGTCCAGGCCAAGATGATGATGTTCATGCCGCTGGCGTTCTCGGTCATGTTCTTCTTCTTCCCGGCTGGCCTCGTGCTGTACTACGTCGTCAACACGGTGCTGTCCGTGGCGCAGCAGTACTACATCACGCGCGCGCTGGGCAACAAGAAGGCGGCCTCCTGATGTAACGGGCTGCTTGCCCGCCGCATGACAAGAACCGCCCGGTGTCAGAACCGGGCGGTTTTTTCATGGATGTTCGAAACGGGTGAAGGGCGGAGGCGACGCCGTGTCGCGGCGATCACATGCCACGCGTGTCGCGCGGCGGTGCAGAATCACCGGTCGGACGAATCGCCGTAGAACTGTTCGATCAGTTCCTGCACCAGGTAGCGGTGATGCGGCGAGAGCGCTTCGATCTTGGTCGCCAGCTCGATCGTCTCTTGCGTGGGCGGGTAAGTGGCGTCGCGTGGCAGCGGCTTCGGTGTGTTGCGCGCGGCGACCGACGGCGGCGGCCCGTAGTGGAGCCAGTGCGCATCCACGCGCAACCAGCCGGCGAGCGTCGCAAGCTTGTCGGCTGTCGGGATCGTGCGGCCGGTCAGCCATTTGTGCGCCGTTTGTGGCGAGACGGGCTGCTCGCCGTGATGGCGCAAATTGAAATGCAACGCGAGTTCGGTCGCGCCCGCTACCTTTTCAGGGCTGCGCATCAGGGCGAACTTCAGGCGTTCGGAGAACGCCGATTTCTCGTCGGGCGTCGGCATGCGCCAGATTGTGCAATCGGGGGCCGATGCTTCCGACAACCAGTCACGTCATATTTATCTCAAATGCGTGTTGATTCAACTGGGGCGTCGCGCGTCCCGGTGCTCGCGTTATCTCGGAAATGCTTGTATACAGTGAGCAACAGCATTCCGGCGTCATGCGCAATCGTGTTGCTGGTTGCTGGTAATTTAGCGTGTTTGGGAGAATCGGCTACGATTGATCAGAGCTAAGGAGCCGCGATACCGAACGTTCTTATGGGCACCGGCCTTGTCTCTAAATGCAACTAACAGCCAATCCGCGAGGCGCTGGCCGAAACCGGCCAAATTGTGACATCGGGTCGCAGTTCGCAGCGGATGGCCGGCTCGTCGGCCTCTCAGCGTTGTGGTGGCCCGCCATAGAACTGTTCGATCAGCTCCTGCACCAGATAACGATGATGCGACGACAGCGATTCGATCTTGGTCGCCAGTTCGATGGTTTCCTGCGTCGGCGGATAGCGTTCGTCACGTGGCAACGGGCGCGGCGTGCTGAGTGCATTGCTGGTGGGCGGCGGCCCGTAATGCAGCCAGTGCAGATCGACGCGCAACCATTCGGCGAGTGTCGCGAGCTTGTCGGCGGTCGGAATCGTGCGGCCGGTCAGCCACTTGTGCGTGGTTTGCGGCGACACCGGATGCTCGCCGTGATGGCGCAGGTTGAAGTGCAGGGCAAGTTCGGTCGCGCCGGAAAGTTTCTCGGGACTGCGTAATAGCGCGAATTTGAGGCGTTCTGAAAACGCCATTTTTTCTTCGAGGGTCGGCATGCGCAGATTGTGCAATCGAGGCGATGGCGCAATGACAACCGACTGCGTCATATTTATCTCATTAGGCGCCGGAATGCGGCGGCGGGTGCAGCCGAGATTGACCATGATTATCTCGTAAATAAAAGCATGTGGACGAGATTCGGGATGTACGACCCGATTCGACGAGGGACGTTCTGATGATGAAATAGCCTGATCGGGCGAAAATGGCCTGCCGGCAATCGCAGGCGAACCCGGCCCGGTGCGACGCGCTCCGGCCTCGGAGCGCTTCCGGCCGCCACGCTACAATGCGGGCGTTCCAGCGGCGTCCACGGCGATGCCGGCCCGATCCTCCTTGCCTTCGACTTCTCCATGCCCGTCACCGATTCCGATCCGATCGTCGCCATTGCCACTGCTGCCGGCCGAGGCGGCATCGGGGTCGTGCGCGTGTCGTTCGGCCGCGCCGGCTTGGTGGCGGCCGAAGCGTTGATGCGCGCGGTATGCGGGCAAATTCTGGCGCCGCGGCACGCGAGCTACGTGCCGTTCCTCGACGTGGACGGCGCCGCGCTCGATCGCGGCATCGCGCTGTATTTCACCGCGCCGAATTCCTACACCGGCGAGCAGGTGCTCGAACTGCAGGGGCATGGCGGCCCGATCGTGCTGCAACTGGTGCTGCAACGTTGTCTGGACGCGGGCCGCGAGCACGGCCTGAGGCTGGCCGAGCCGGGCGAATTCACGCGTCGCGCGTTTCTCAACGACAAGCT
This sequence comes from Burkholderia sp. 3C, assembly GCF_054589155.1. Lineage (NCBI taxonomy): Bacteria > Pseudomonadati > Pseudomonadota > Betaproteobacteria > Burkholderiales > Burkholderiaceae > Burkholderia > Burkholderia sp. 3C. Next base: position 7,179 of record NZ_BAAILN010000023.1, on the reverse strand, counting down.
CGATCTCGCGCAGGCCGAGGCCGTGGCCGACCTGATCGAAGCCAGTACCGAGGCCGCCGTGCGTTCGGCGGGGCGTTCGCTCGACGGGGTGTTCTCGCGCGAGATCCATGCACTTGTCGACGACGTGATCGGCCTGCGGATGCTGGTCGAGGCGACACTCGATTTTCCCGAGGAAGAGATCGATTTCCTCGAGGCCGCCGACGCGCGCGGCAAGCTCGCGCACATCCGCGCGCGGCTCGTGCAGGTGCTTGGCGAGGCACGCCAGGGTGCGCTGCTGCGCGAGGGGATGTCGGTGGTGCTGGCGGGGCAGCCGAACGTCGGCAAGTCGTCGCTGCTCAACGCGTTGGCCGGCGCCGAACTTGCGATCGTGACACCGATCGCCGGCACCACGCGCGACAAGGTGGCACAGACGATCCAGGTCGAGGGCATTCCGCTGCACATCATCGATACGGCCGGGCTGCGCGAGACCGACGACGAGGTCGAGAAGATCGGCATCGCGCGCACCTGGGGCGAGATCGAGCGCGCCGATGTCGTGCTGCATCTGCTCGATGCGCGCACGGCGCTGGGCGACGACGATCGCGCGATCGCCGGGCGTTTTCCCGCCAATGTGCCGGTAGTGCGCGTGTTCAACAAGACGGACCTCAGCAACGAGGCCGCATCGGTCGCGCATCTGGCCGGCGAGGCCGATCTGAGCGAATTGCGCCTGTCGGCGAAGCGCGGCGACGGCATCGATCTGTTGCGTGCGGAGTTGCTGCGCATCGCGGGTTGGCAGGCCGGTGCCGAGAGCGTGTATCTCGCGCGCGAGCGGCATCTGGTCGCGCTGCGCGCGGCGCAGGCGCATCTGGCGCAGGCCGCGGCGCACGCAGAACAGAACGCGCAGGCGCTCGATCTGTTCGCGGAGGAGTTGCGGCTCGCGCAGGAGCAGTTGAATTCGATTACCGGGGAATTTACGTCGGATGATTTGTTGGGGGTGATTTTCAGCCGGTTCTGTATCGGGAAGTAAGTCCGCGTCGCCAGCCTGCCTTCAGCGCGTTTCGCATCTGCACCACCTGCTTCGCAATCCCGTCATGCCGCGCGCCATCGAATGCTACGGTGTTCGATCACCCGCCATCGACGAGAGCCCGCATGCCCCCTTGTTCACGACTGCTCGCCGGCTGCCTGGCGTGCGCATTGTCCGCCGTCGCGCTGCCTGCGCTTGCCCAGCTTGCTTCGGAGACCTACTCATCGGAGCCCGCTGCGGGCGGCTTCATACGCGTCAACAATCGCGAGGATTATCTGCGCGCGGAACGCCATCAGCAGGAAGAGCTGCGCTACCAGCGCCAGCACGAGGAAACGATGCGCGAGGAGCGCATGCAGGAAGAGCGCGTGCGTCAGCAACGCATGGATGAGCAGCGGATGAACAGCAACCATTGAAGCGGGGCGCGATCGCAGCCCGAACGCCTCAATGCTCGCGCCGCCAATGCTTCCACGGATGCCGCCAGTCGATATGCACCGCGTGCAGCGCGCGCGGATGCCGCCGGCGATGTTCCTGCCACAGCTCGTCGGAGAACAATGCCGCGACGATCACCAGCGGCAGCACGAGAAAAATGCCCAGGATCACTTGCTCGACCACGATTGCCTCCGTGCGGCTGACGGGCAGCGTAGCGCCCTGCTTTTTATTCTAGGCAGCGCACGAGCGGCGCGTCGTGGATTTTCTCGTATGGCGTGCCACCGTCCATAGCCTTCACCGCGATTTCGGGCGCACGCCGCGCGCATTCGGTATCATCACGCCCCGACCGAACCTTTCGCCCGCACGCGGCACGACACCGGATGGCGCTCAAATCGACGATCTACAAGGCTGAACTGCAAATTGCGGACATGGACCGGCACTATTACGCCGACCACACGCTGACGGTGGCCCGTCATCCCTCCGAGACGGACGAACGCATGATGGTGCGTATCGTCGCGTTCGCGCTGCTGGCGCGCGAGCGCCTCGAGTTCGCCAAGGGCCTGTCCGACACGGACGAGCCGGACATCTGGCAAAAGGACCTGACGGGCGCGATCGAGGCCTGGATCGACGTCGGCCAGCCGGATGAACGGCGCATCTCGAAGGCCAGCGGCCGTTCGGCCCAGGTGGATGTGATCGCCTACGGCGGCCGCACCTCGGATATCTGGTGGCAGGGCGTGCGCAGCAAGGTGGAACGCCTGCGCAACGTGCGCGTGCTGACGTTGGCCGACGGTGCCGCCGAAGCGCTCGGCACGATGGCCGAACGGACGATGCGGCTGCAATGCACGATTCAGGATGGCTCGGCCTGGCTGTCGAGCGCGTCACACGATCCGGTCGCGGTCGAATGGACCGTGCTGAAGCCGCGCGCCGGCGAGTAACGCTTTTCCTTCCTCGCTACACCGCGCGCGGCGGTCCCTTCAATTCCACGCGATTTCCCTCGGGGTCGGACAGATAGATCGACGGCCCGTAGCCGTCCGCGCCATAGCGTTCGGCCGGCTCGTCGGGCGCGGCGCCGTGCGACGTGAGGTGAGCGCGCAGTGCGTCGGCATCGAACGGCTCGACGCGCAGGCACAGGTGATCCATGTTGCGGCCCGCGCCCGGCATGCCGCTGTCCGCGCGGTCGATCGGTGCGTTCTGCCTCAGCAGGTCGATCAGCGTGCTGCCGGCACGCAATTGCACGAGCCCGAGATCGGGCTGTTCCTTCTCGAGATGGCAACCCAGCACGTCGCAGTAAAAGCGCAGCATCGACGGCATGTCGACGACGCGCAGCACGACGTGGTCGATGCCGAGAATCACGGGTTTCATGAGGCGCGTCTCCTGTTTCAGGCATGGAGCGATCGAGTCTAGTCGATCACGCGCGGCGCATCGAGTCGGCCATTCGGCCAGCTCGACGGACATGACGCGATGCGCGCAAAATGCCCGCAGCGATGAACAACGGTGTGCCCGAACGATGGACGAAAAAAAGCCCGCTCTAGTGGAGCGGGCTTAATCCATATCAGGAGGAGACATGGAGGAGACAGTTCCAACTATACACAGGCCGATGGTGCGTCGCAATAATTCGATTGCAAAATATCGTTACGGAGTCAATGTGTCGCAGCGTTTCGGCTGTTTCGCGCGCTGCGGCAAAGGGCTGCGAATTTGGGTGTAGTTCTCGCTTAATTGACGTGCGGTGTGGGGCGGCGCTGCATCCGTTCGCACCCCGTTAGTTCTGCCGAATGACAGCGCAAGATTCCGGCAGGCAGCGCAGGGCGTGCCACGTAGAGTGCATACCGTTCTCACTGTTTTCGCGAGGCGATCATGTCTTCCAAGTACCCGACCGACGAATCCCGCTGGGCCGCCCTCGTCGCGCGTGATGCCGGGGCCGACGGCGTGTTTTTCTACGCAGTCCGCACGACCGGCGTGTTCTGCCGTCCGAGCTGCGCGTCGCGCATGCCGCGTCGCGAGAATGTGGCGTTTTTCGACGCGCCGGCAGCGGCGCGCGAAGCGGGCTTCCGACCCTGCAAGCGCTGTCAGCCCGAACGCGCGCCGCGCGAAGTGGAGATCGTGCAGCGCGCCTGCGCCGTGCTCGACGCGAGCGATCGCGCGACGCTGGCCGAGTTGAGCGCGGCCGTGCATGTGAGCCCGTTTCATTTGCAGCGCCTGTTCAAGCGTGTAGTGGGCGTGACGCCGCGTCAATATCAGGCGGCGCGCCGTGGCGCTGCACTGCGCGATGCGCTCGAAAGCGGCGCGCCGGTCACGCGCGCGGCGGTCGATGCCGGGTATCAGTCGTCGTCGCGTGTGTACGAGGCGGTGCCGCGCGAGCTCGGCATGGCGCCGTCGGTGTTCCGGCGCAAGGGCGCGGGGCTGCGCATCGAGTACGCCACCGCGCCCACGTCGCTCGGCCAGGTGCTGGTGGCGGCCACCTCGCGCGGCATCTGCCGGATTGCGTTTGGCGACGCGATAGCGCCGCTCGTCGACGATCTGCGCACGAGTTTCGCGAACGCCGAATGCGTTGCCGCGCCGGAGCGTCTGGCGCCGTTCCTGAGCGAGATCGATGCCTACCTGCACGGCACGCAGGAGCGCATGACGTTGCCGCTCGACATCAGCGCGACGGCGTTCCAGCAGCGCGTCTGGGAAGCCCTGCAGCAGATTCCGTATGGCCAGACGCGCAGCTATACGCAGATCGCCGAGGCGGTCGGTTCGCCGCGTGCGGTGCGGGCCGTGGCGAGCGCCTGTGCGTCGAACCCGGTGGCGCTCGCGATCCCGTGCCACCGCGTGATCCACAAGGACGGTGCGCTGACCGGCTATCGCTGGGGCACCGCGCGCAAGGCGGCGCTGCTCGCGGCCGAGGCACGGCAGGCGTCCGGCGAGCCGGCCGCGCTGTCGCTCGACGACGCCGCATGACGCGTCGCGCCGCGGCTGCATCCGCCTCCGCCTCCGCGCTGCTCGCCATAGGCGGGCCCAGCGTTGCAGGCGTGGGCGCGGGCGATGCCGCGCGCGTCGAGATCGCGTTGCCGTTCCGGCCGCCGTACGACTGGCCGCGCCTGTTGCGTTTCCTGGCCGGGCGCGCGATTCCCGGCGTCGAGACCGTCGCCGACGGCGCGTATCTGCGTGCGATCGACTATCGCGGCGCGAGCGGCGTGTTGAGCGTGCGCCGTCATCCCACGCGCCGCTGCCTTGTTGCGACGATCGAGGGCACCGCTGCGTTGCGCGCGGACGACGCGCTCGCGGGCCGCTTGGCCACCGTCTTCGACGTGCGGGCCGACCCGGCCGAGATCGGCGCGCATCTGGCGCGCGACGCGTGGTTCGCGCCGCTGGTCGCGGCAGCGCCAGGCTTGCGCGTGCCGGGCGCGTGGTCCGCGTTCGAGCTTGTCGTGCGCGCGATCGTCGGCCAGCAGGTCAGCGTGAAGGCCGCGACCACGATCATCGGACGATTGGTGCAGCGCGCCGGCGAGCCGCTTGCCGCACCGCCGCATCCGGCTGTCGGCTGGCGCTTTCCCGAGCCGGCCGCGCTGGCCGCCTGCGATCTCGACCGGATCGGCATGCCCGGCAAGCGGATCGCCGCGCTGCAGGGCACGGCGCACGCGGTGTCTGCCGGCGAGGCGCCGATCGACCTCGCCGCCGGCACGGCCGATTTGACGCAACGCCGTGCGGCGCTGCTCGCGCTGCCCGGCATCGGCCCGTGGACGGTCGAATACATCGCGATGCGCGCCTGGCGCGACCCGGATGCGTGGCCCGCCACCGATCTCGTGCTGATGCAGTCGATCGTCGCGCGCGATCCGTCGCTCGACCGGCCGTCGAGCCAGCGGCGGCGCAGCGACGCATGGCGCCCGTGGCGTGCCTATGCGGCCATGCATCTCTGGAACGAAATTGCCGACCGGGCGGGCGGCGCGCGCGGCGGCTGAGGGCGCTGGAAGGCAAGCCAGGCTTGGCTGTGCCGGGAATCGGGGTGGGCTCAAGCGGGCGTGTCGGCGAGATGTTAAAGTGCCCGCTACCGTCAATCCCGGCGGGCGGTGCGCGTGGCAGCAAACCGCCATGCCTGCTTCCGAGCATCCATGTCGAACAAGATGACTTCCAGCCACACCGACTTGCTGCAGCAACGTCTCGCCGTGCTGGCTTCCGGGCCGACGCGCGAACGTCTGGTTGACGGCCTGCGCGGTATTGAAAAGGAAAGCCTGCGCGTGACGCGCGACGGCATGATCGCGATGACGCCGCATCCGCGCGCGCTCGGTTCCGCGCTCACGCATCCCGCGCTCACGACCGATTATTCCGAGGCGCTGATCGAGCTGATCACGCCGGCCGAACCCGATGTGGCGATCACGCTGGCGAGCCTCGACACGCTGCATCGCGAGGCGTACGCCGCGCTCGGCGACGAGATGCTCTGGAACGAATCGATGCCCGGCACGCTGCCGGCCGACGATCAAATTCCGATCGCCGAATACGGCAGCTCGAACATCGGCCGCCTGAAGACCATCTACCGCCGCGGCCTCGCGTATCGCTACGGCCGCACGATGCAGTGCATCGCGGGCATTCACTACAACTACTCGCTGCACGAGGATATCTGGCTGCGTTTGCGCGAGCATGCGCAGTCGGCCGCCGCGCCGGTCGATTACCAATCGGCGCGCTATCTCGCGCAGATCCGCAATTTCCGCCGCACCAGTTGGCTGCTGATGTACCTGTTCGGCGCGTCTCCGGCGCTCGACAAGGCGTTCCTGCGCGGGCGCGAGAGCGCGCTCGAGGCGTTCGACGCGACCACGCTGTATCGCCCGTACGCTACAAGCCTGCGGATGAGCGATCTCGGCTATTCGAACACCACGGCGCAGTCGGCACTGGTGGCCGATTACAACTCGCTCGACGGCTATCTCGATGCGTTGTCCAAGGCCGTCAGCGAGCCGTATCCGGCCTATGAGGCGATCGGCACGCATCGCGACGGCGAGTGGATCCAGCTCAACACCAACGTGCTGCAGATCGAGAACGAGTTCTACTCGACGATCCGTCCGAAGCGCGTCACCTATTCGGGCGAGCGGCCGCTGCATGCGCTCGCGTCGCGCGGCGTGCAGTACATCGAGGTGCGCTGCCTCGATATCGATCCGTTCGAGCCGACCGGCATCGCCATCGATACCGCGCGCTTCATGGATGCCTACCTGCTGGTGTGCGCGCTCGACGACAGCGCGCCGCTCGAATGCGATGCCTATCGTGAAGCCAATGCGAACTTCGGCCGTGTGACGATGGAAGGGCGCAAGCCGGGGCTCGAACTGGTGCGCGACGGTGCGGCCGTGACGATGCGCGACTGGGCCGAGGACGAGTTCGCGAAGATCGAGATCGCGGCGCGCGTGCTCGACGAGATCCGCGGCGACGATGCACACGTGCGTGCCGTGGCCGCGCAGCGCGTGAAGCTCGACGATCCCGAGCAGACGCCGTCGGCGCGTGTGTTGCGCGAGATGCGCGAGCGCGGCGAATCGTTCCTCGATTTCGCGCGCCGGCAAAGCGCGGCGCATGCCGAGTACTTCCGTGCGCGGCCGCTCGATGGCGAAGCGGCCGCCGCGGCGCGAGCACTGGCCGACAAGTCACTGGCCGAGCAGGCCGAGCTGGAAGGCAAGGACGGCGGATCGTTCGATGCGTTCGTGGCCGCTTATCGCGCTTATACGCTGAACCGCTTCAGCGTTTGAACTGAATCGGGTTGGGCCGATCGTTGCGTTTGCAACGATCGGCAT
>NZ_BAAILN010000022.1:0-9201 GCF_054589155.1 Burkholderia sp. 3C | reverse complement strand
GCAGCCTGGGCTGCCCGCGCCGGTTTTGTTTTGGGCCGCAGGTTGGGCGACAGCCGGGCGCTGCCCGGCCCGGCCTCGGCCTCACGCCTCCTCGCCGATCGCCAGTTCCCCCGCCACCGCCGCCACCCGCGCACGGTGCACCGCGTCCTTGATCCCTTCCGGGTTGCCCTTCATGCCGGCCGCCACCTGTCCGGCATCCACGGCCCGCGCCGCCACCAGCGCGCGCCGCAGCCGTTCGGCCTGCGGATACGGCTGCGCCTCCAGCCCGAGCCGGCCGCGCGCATCCGATTCGCAGGCCTGCAGCATCTCGGCGAAGCGCGCCGGCTTGCGCAGCGCGTCGGCGCGTTCGAGCAGGCGCACCAGCGCCGCGGCGCCCATCCCCATCACCTGATGCAGATTGCCGTGCTCGCGCGCCACCAGCAGCGCCAGATCGCGGCACTCGTTCGGCACGCGCAGCCGGTCGCACAGCGGCCTGAGCAGATCGACGCTGCGCCCTTCGTGTCCGATATGGCGCGGCAGCACATGCTCCGGCGTGGTGGCCTTGCCGAGATCGTGCGTCAGCGCGGCGAAGCGCACCGGCAGCGAATAGCCGTGCTTGGCCGCGTAATCGACCACCATCATCACGTGCACGCCGGTATCGACCTCGGGGTGATAGTCGGCGCGCTGCGGCACGCCGAACAGCGCGTCCACCTCGGGCAGAATGCGTTCGAGCGCGCCGCATTCGCGCAGCACCGCGAACATCCGCGACGGCTTCGCCTCCATCAGCCCGCGCGCCACTTCCTGCCACACCCGCTCGGGCACCAGCGCATCGACCTCGCCGGCCGCCACCATCGCGCGCATCAAGGCGACGGTATCGGGCGCGACGGTGAAATCGGCGAAGCGGGCCGCGAAGCGCGCGACGCGCAGGATTCGCACCGGGTCCTCGACGAACGCCGGCCCGACATGGCGGAACAGCTTGGCGGCCAGATCGGCGCGGCCGTCGAACGGATCGACGACCGGGCCGGTCAGCGTGCCGTCCGGGCTGACCTCGCGCGCCATCGCGTTGACCGTCAGGTCGCGCCGGCCGAGATCCTCCTCCAGCGTCACATCGGGTGCGAAATGGAACTGGAAGCCGTGATAGCCGGCCGCCGTCTTGCGCTCGGTGCGCGCCAGCGCGTATTCCTCGTGCGTGCGCGGATGCAGGAACACCGGGAAATCCTTGCCGACCGGCCGGTAGCCCTGCGCCGCCAGTTGCTCGGGCGTCGCGCCCACCACCACGTAGTCGCGATCCTGCACCGGCATGCCGAGCAGTTCGTCGCGGATCGCGCCGCCCACCGCATAAATCTTCATCCTGCTCCTCCATGACGCCCGGACAGCCGCCGACGGCCGCCGCGCGTGCGTTGCATCGTCAGTCGAACACGCGCGTCTCGCGGCGCGCGTCGTCGGCCCAGGCGGCCACCGCCGGATCGGCCAGCATCCGTTCGACATAGCCGGCCGCGATTTCGGACAGCGGCGGCGCATAGGTCACGAAGCGCAGCACGACCGGCGCGTACATCGCGTCGGCAATCGTGAATGCACCGAACAGAAACGGGCCGCCCGACGCGGCCAGACAGTCGCGCCACAGCGCATCGACGCGCGCCACGTCGGCCAGCGCGGCCGGCGACAGCTTGCGGCCCGGCAGCGCGGCGCGGATGTCGAGCGGCATTTCGCTGCGCATCGCCATGAAGCCCGAATGCATCTCGGCCGACACGCAGCGCGCCCGCGCGCGGGCCGCCGGATCGGCCGGCCACAACGCCTGCGCCGGATGGCGTTCGGCGAGCGTCTCGGCGATCGCGAGCGAATCCCAGATCGCGTGGCCGGCGTCGTCGATCAGGCACGGCACCTTGCCCGACGGCGACACCGCGCGGATCTGCGCATCGGTCGCGGGCGTACGCAGTTCAATCAGCGTTTCGTCGAAGGCGATCCCGAAATGGCGCATCAGCACCCACGGCCGCATCGACCAGGACGAGTAGTTCTTGTCACCAATGATCAGTTGCATGCTTGCCTCGTGCGATTCGTTCAGGATTCAGGGGAAGGCGCCGGGCGGTGCGGCGAACACGCGCAGCGCACTGCGTGCTGCGTGCTGCCGGGCAGGCCGACGCGGTCCGGCCGGCTCGGCTCGGCTCGGCTCGGCTCGGCTCGGCTCGGCTCGGCTCGGCTCGGCGGCAGCCTCCACCATTAACGGCGTGAGCGCCAGGCGTCGTGCCGCGTGCCGCCGACGCCCGCGCCGAGATACCCGGGCGCGACGCCCTCGATGCTGGCCGGCCGGATGCCGAGTTCGGGCGCGAGCGGCCCGTGCATCACGTTCGGCACGCGCATCGAGGCCAGGTTGTCGCGCGTGATCAGCGGCTCGCCGGGCAGGCGCTCGAACACGGCCGCCTGCACGCGCGCGAGCGCATCGGGCAGCCGCACGATCCGTGCCGCGCGCCCGGTCAGCGCGCCGCAATAGCGCACCAGTTGTTCGAGCGTGTAGACGCGCGGGCCGCCCAGTTCATAGGTGGCGCCACGCGCCTCGCGCAGGCTGCACGCCATGCGCAGCGCCTGCGCGACGTCGCCGACGTAGACCGGCTGGAACTGCGCGTCGGGCATCGCGAGCGGCAGCACCGGCAACCACCGCTGCAGGCGCGCGAAGGTGGTCAGGAACGCATCGCCGGGGCCGAACACCACCGACGGCCGCAGCACCGTGACCGCCAGCGCCCCGCCGGAGGCGTCGGCCGCCGCATGCAGCGCGACCTCGCCGTCGCCCTTCGAGCGCAGGTACATGCTCGGGCCGCCCGAATCGGCGCCGAGCGCGCTGACGTGCACCAGCCGCGGCACGCCCGTCTCGACGCAGGCGGCGGCCAACGCACCGGGCAGCGCGACGTGCGCCGCGCGAAAACCTTCACCGTAGGGATGACCATGGCCGCCGTGCAGCGTGCCGACCAGATTGACGGCCGCGTCCGCGCCGGCCACGAAGCGCGCGAGCGAGCCGGCGTCGAAACCGCCGACTTCGACGATCTCCACGGCCAGCATCGCGAGATGCCGTGCGTGCTCGCGGCGTCGCGCCGCGATCCGCACCGTGCAGCCGTCGCGCAACAGCGCGGCGACGAGCCGCGCGCCGATGAAGCCGGTGCCGCCGACGAGCGCGACGATGGGACGATCCATGAGCGAGCCTCCGTCAGATGTCGAAAACGCGCGCCATCGAGGCCATCAAACCGTGAGCCGTGCGACCCAAGCGCGGCCGCGCGCCTCACTTGGCGCTCGAGCCGCCATCGAGCGCGATGCCGCGTTCAGGGCGCGACGAAGCCGAGCCGCGCCTTCAGCGATTCGGGCTTGCCCTCGAACAGCGCTGCGTAATAGGTGGTGTTCGACAGCACGTTCTTCACGTAATCGCGCGTTTCGTTGAACGGGATGGTTTCCGCGAAGATCGCGCCCTCGACCGGCTGCGTGAGCGCCTGCCGCCATTGGCGCGGCCGGCCCGGGCCGGCGTTGTAGCCGGCCGTGGCCAGCACGGCCGAGTTGTCGAACTTCTGATAGATGTCCGACAGATACCAGGTGCCGAGCTGGATGTTGGTGTCGATGTCGTGCATCTGCGTGCGCGTGATGCCGCCCATGCCGAGCTTCTTCGCCACCAGTTGCGCCGTGGCCGGCATCAACTGCATGAGGCCACCCGCGCCCACCGACGATTTCGCATTGGTGATGAAGCGCGATTCCTGGCGAATCAGCCCGTAGGCCCATTCGATGTCGAGGCCGTTGGTCTGCGCGTAGCGCTCGACGATCGGCCGGTACGGCGACGGGTAGCGCAGCGTGAAATCGTGCATCGCCGTGGTGCGGTCGGCCGTGTTGACGGTGCGATCGAGCATGTCGATGCGCTTCGCATACTCGGCGGCGGCCAGCAGTTGGCGATCCGTCATGCCGCGCAGCGGCCAGTTCCATTCGCGGTTGCCTTCGAGGCGCAGGTTCAGCGCGTAGAAGCGGCGCGCCAGCCCGAAGCCCGGCACCTGGCTCATCGCATCGACCTCGGCGTCGCTCACGGTGGTGCGCGGCGGGATCACGGTCTGCTGGCCCAGTTCCTCGGCCGACAACTGGCCGTAGAAATCGAAGCGGCCCGCCACCTGATCGAAATCGCGCCTGGCGCCGGCCGCATCACCGGCCTGCTTCAGCGCGCGGCCGTGCCAGTACAGCCACGACGGTTGCGCGCGCAGCTCGTCGGGCATCTGCTCGACCGCCCAGCGCACCATCGGCCAGTCGCCGGCCAGCAGCGCGGCGCGCACGCGCCATTCGTAGCCCTGCACCGACAGCGGCGCACCGGCCGACTGCTTGTAATACTGCACCGCCATCGGCGAGCGCTTGACCGCCGCCTGCAGGCCGATCTCGCCCCAGGCGATCGCCTGCTCCGACTTCGAGAACTGGCCGAGCGTGCCCATCATGCCGGCGGCCGCGTCGGGATCGTTGCGCGCCATGCGCGTGATCGCGATCAAGGCGAGTTGGCGCGAGGTGGCGTCGCTGCCCACACCGCGCGCCAGGAACAGCGGCGGCGCGCTGGCGGCCTGGTCGAGAGCGGCCGGGCGCGGGCCGAGCGCGTCGGCGATCTTGCCGGCCACGTTCACGTAGTTCTGTTCGTAGGCGAGCCGCGCCTGCGCCCAGACGTCGTCCGACGAGAACTGGTGATTGAGCGCGAGCGCCGAAATCAGGTCGACGCAGGCATCGCCGTAGTACTTCGGATCGACCAGCAGGTGCCGCGCCATGTCGGCCACGTTCTCGCCGCGCGAGGCGCGCGATTCGAGCGAGTAGCACTTGACCTGGGTGTCGTCGTCGAGCACGAAGCGCTTGTACTGCTCGTCGAAGTTGCGCCAATCGTGGCGCGCGCCGAGCACGAGCAGGTAATCGTTGCGCATGCGGTCGGCGATCGCCTGGCCGTCGTTGCGCTGCAGGAAGCTCAGTACCGGCGCGTCGGGCGCATCGAGGCGCGCGTGGCCCGACGTGTCGAACAACTGCGGCTTGATCTGGAAATAGTCGAGATAGGTGGGCGCCGGATAATTCGGAATCATCGCGGCAAGCTGCGCGGCGCGCGCGGGATTGTTCGCACGCGCGGCTTCGCGCAACTGGATGAAGATCTGGTCGTCGTTCGACGAAACGTCGTCGACGGGCTGGGCGGCGCAAGCAGCCGCCCCTGCGGCCAACACCACCGCCGACAGCGTGATGGCGGTCGCGCGATATACTCGGACGAGGCTGATGGACATCGATTTGACTGGAGCACGAAGTGAGCGAAAGCATAGCACGCCCCCCTGTCGCAAATCGCAAGCAAACGTTGCGCGAAACGCTCTCTGCGTTGCGTCGCGAAGCGAATCTCGACAAGGCTGCGAACGACGCGCTCGCGCACCGCATCCTCGATCTGCTCGGCAAACATCCGCTGCTGACGGTGGGCTTCTACTGGCCGCTGCCGGGCGAGTTCGACGCGCGCGACGCGATCGCCGAATGGCTGTCGGACGACACGCGTCGACGTGCCGCGCTGCCGGTCATCGCGCAGCCCTACACACCGCTCTCGTTTCGCACCTGGACACCCGACGCGCCGATGCGCACCGGCCATCACCGCATCCCCGAACCGGCCGACGGCGCGCTCGTGGTGCCCGACCTGTTGCTGATCCCGTGCGTCGGCTTCGACAAGCGGGGCTTTCGGCTCGGCTACGGCGGCGGCTATTACGATCGCACGCTGGCCGCCTGGCCGAACGACGCGTTGCCGGTCACGATCGGCGTGGCTTACGAGGTGTCGGCGCTCGACGCGCTGCCGCGCGAATCGCACGATCGCCCGCTCGACTGGATCGTCACCGAATGCTATGCGTACCGGTCGGGCTCGACCGGCTGATCCGCCGCTTTCTTCGCTGCGCTTATTAGCCGCTTCATAGCCCGCCTCATAGCGACGCGGCGGCCCGCGCCGCCGTGTCGTACAGCCCCGACGCGCTGCGCAGCAACTGCGCGGCCTCGCCGATCTGGGCGTTGGTCAGGCCGCTGTCGCGCAGCGTGTCGATCAGGCAGCGCTCGCGCACCTCGCGGTAGCGCTCGCACAGTGCTCGCCCCTCGGGCGTCACCGAGAACAGCACTTCCTTGCCCGATTTCTCGCCCACCACGTAGCCGCGCGCGGCGAGCTTCTTCAGCGCGTAGGTGGCGACGTGCGTATCCTCGATATTCAGCACGAAGCAGATGTCGGCCAGCTTCTTCGCGCGGTCGCGATGGCCCACGTGATGCAGCAGCGAGACTTCGATGGCGGTCATGTCCTTCGCGCCGGCGGCCGCCATGCAGCGCACCATCCAGCGGTTGAACGCATTGCCCGCCATGATCAGCCCGTATTCGAGCTCGGACAGCTCGACGCTTTCGTTCGAGACGAGATGCTCGGCCGAGACGATCTGGGTCGGATGGCGCTGGGTGAGGTCGGTCACGTCGGGAACCATGGAGGACGAAAAACTGCCGCAGTGTACGCCAGATCGGCGGGCGGCCCGGTCGCTTTGCAAAATTCTTATCGATAAATTATCGACAATTTGTCGATGATGTATCATCGCCCCGAACCGATGCCCGCGAGCCTTCCATGACCGCTCCCCGTCTCTATCCGCTTGGCGATACCGCCGTCTGCTGCGAGGCGCCGCCGCCCGCCACGCTCGACTGCCAGCGGCGCGTCTGGGCGGTGGCCGCCGCCGCGCGCGCGTGGCCGCACGTGGTCGACGTGGTGCCCGGCATGAACAACCTGACGATCGTGTTCGACCCGGTCGAAACCTCGGCCGCCGCGCTGACGCCGCGCATCGACGCCGCCTGGCGCGAGGCCGACCCGGCCGCCGCGCCGGGCCGCGAGGTGGAGATTCCGGTGATCTACGGCGGCGAGGCCGGCCCCGATCTAGCGGCGGTGGCCGCCCACACCGGCCTCGCGCCGCGCGAAGTGGCCGAGCGCCACGCCGCCGGCGACTACGTGGTGTTCTTCCTCGGCTTCCAGCCCGGCTTCGCCTACCTGGGCGGGCTGGACGCCGCGCTGCACACACCGCGCCGCACCGTGCCGCGCATCGAGGTGCCGGCCGGCTCGGTCGGCATCGGCGGCACGCAAACCGGCATCTATCCGGCCTCGGCGCCCGGCGGCTGGCAGTTGATCGGCCGCACCGCGCTGGCGTTGTTCGACCCTGCACGCACCCCGCCCACGCTGCTGCAGCCGGGCGACCGCGTGCGGTTCCGCGTGTCGGAGGTGCACGGCGCATGACCGCTCGCTCCGCCTCCGCCGGCATCGAAGTCCTGCGCGCCGGCCCGCTCTCCACGGTGCAGGACGCCGGCCGCCGCGGCTTCCGCCATCTCGGCGTTGCGCTCGGCGGCGCGCTCGACACGCTGGCGCTCGAAGTCGGCAACCGGCTGGTGGGCAACCGGCCCGACGCCGCCGCCATCGAAATCACGTTCGGCCCGGCCGCGTTCCGCTTTCCGCGCGCCACCCGGGTCGCGCTCACCGGCACCGAATTCGGCGCGACGCTCGGCGAGCGCGCCGTGCATTCGTGGTGGAGCCTGCCGGTCGCGGCCGGCGAAACGCTCACGCTGCCGGCCGCCCAGCATGGCATGCGCGGCTATCTGTGCGTGGCGGGCGGCATCGACGTGCTGCCGGTGCTCGGCTCGCGCAGCACCGATCTGGCCTCGCACTTCGGCGGCCTCGGCGGGCGGCGGCTGCGCGACGGCGATCGCCTGCCGGTCGGCCCGCTCGGCGCGAACCTGCCCGCCTGCCTGGCGGCCGAGGCCCGCGAATTCGGCGTCAAGGCGCCGGCCTGGTGCGCCTCGCTGGCGCTGCCCGCGTTTGGCGAGGCGGCGCGCCGCGCCCACCGTGCCCACCCGCATGCGCCCCGCGCGCTGCCGGTGCGCGTGCTGCCCGGCCCGCAATACGGCGATTTCGCCACCGCCGCGCAGCAGGCGTTCTGGGACGAGGAGTGGCAGGTCACGGCAAACAGCAACCGGATGGGCTATCGTCTGGCCGGCGCGGCGCTCGCGCGCGAATCGCGCGAGGAACTGCTGTCGCACGCGGTGCTGCCGGGCACGATCCAGGTGCCGCCGAACGGCCAGCCGATCGTGCTGATGCACGACGCACAAACCACCGGCGGCTATCCGCAGGTCGGCACGGTGATCCGCGCCGACCTCTGGAAGCTCGCGCAGGCGCGGCTGAACCTGCCGATCCGCTTCGTGCCGGCCACCGCCGAGGCGGCCCGCGACGCGCTGGTGGCCGAGCGCGCCTATTTGCGCCAGATCGACGTGGCGATCGAACTGCGCGAGGAAGCGCACCAGCGCCAGCTTCAGGCGGCCGCGACCGTCGACCGGGCCTACACCCGGGCCGCCTGAACCGGCCTCCCCCTTTTGACGACGAGACCATCATGCATATCGATCTGAACGCCGATCTCGGCGAGGGCTGCGGCGCCGACGAGGCGCTGCTCGATCTCGTCACCTCCGCCAACATCGCCTGCGGCTGGCACGCGGGCGGCGCCCCGGCGATGCGCGATTGCGTGCGCTGGGCCGTCGAGCGCCACGTTGCGATCGGCGCGCATCCGAGCTTTCTCGACCCGGAAAACTTCGGTCGCAAGGAGATGGACCTGCCGCCGAGCGAGATCTACGCCGGCGTCCTCTATCAATTGGGCGCCCTGGCTGCGATCACACGCGCCGAAGGCGGCCGCCTCGCCCACGTGAAGCCGCACGGCGCGCTCTACAACCAGGCCGCGCGCGATCCGCAGATCGCCGAAGCGGTGGTGGCCGCGATCCGCGATTTCGATCCGTCGCTGGCCGTGTTCGGGCTGGCCAACAGCGGCTTCGTGGCGGCGGCCCGGCAAGCGGGGCTGACGGCGGTGGAGGAAGTGTTCGCCGATCGCGGCTATCGTGCCGATGGCTCGCTGGTGCCGCGCAGCCAGCCGGGCGCGCTGGTGCACGACGAAGCGCAGATGCTGGCGCGCACGCTGGAAATGGTGCGTGGCCGGCAGGTTCAGGCGGTAACGGGAGAATGGGTGCCGCTCAATGCGCAAACCGTCTGCCTGCACGGCGACGGCCCACATGCGCTGGCGTTCGCGCAGCGAATCCGCGCGGCGCTGGAGCAGGCCGGGGTGATGCTGACGGCGCCGGGCACGGCCCACGCCTGACCGCCGCGAGGCGCGGTCGCGGCATCGAAGCGGCGGCACCAATAAAAAAAGCGCCCCCGGGCGCGTT
>NZ_BAAILN010000021.1:0-9040 GCF_054589155.1 Burkholderia sp. 3C | reverse complement strand
GTCGCAGGCCTGAGCGCGCGGCGCGTCTCCATTGCCTGCGCCGCATGCGGCGCTTTCCCTCCCGCCCCTCTCCCGACACCACGGTGCGCTCCCGCGCCGTGGCCCGCCCGCCAAGCTTCTCCCGCCGATTCGCAAATGACTGCGCCACTGCGACACTTCATGCAATCGCATGGCCCACACATCTTCCATCAGCAAACCTCATAGCTCGAATCAGCAATATTCGCTTTGTCGAAGATATTCGCTCCGGCATAGTCGGAACACGCAGGCGGCCCCGCCAGCCGGTTCGTGATCCTGACTAACCGGCGCAGCCACGCCGCCGTGCGCACCTTGCCGAACTTTCGGTTTCCGAACCTTCGACTCATTCGCCACGACCATGGATCATCCGCTCCGCGCGGCGCTCGCCGCCGAACTGCATGCCCGGCCATTCCTGCGCGTGACGAGGGCCGTCACGCTGACGCACTTCGCCGTCTACAGCGACGCAGATCCGGCCCTGCACGAAACCCTGCTCCACACGCTCTGCACGGCGGCCGGCCTGCCCGCGCCGCCCGACGGCGCGACCCATCACGCCGCCGACAGCGCGCTCGGCTGGCAACTGAAATGGGAACGGCACACCGAGTTCTCCACCTTCACGTTTCTCGCCCCGCGCGACGACACCCAGTATTTCGACGACCTCGCCACGCGCCGCATTCCCGATAGCTGGTTCGCCCAACTGAACGGCGTGCGCTTCGTCGCCGCGCGGCTCGAACTGCTGTCGGGCGACGCGGCGCAGGCCGCGCGCGCCTCGATGCGCGACTGGATCGACGGCCCGGTGCTGACCGGCAGCAACGTGCTCGGCAGCGGCAGCGTGTTCTGCGACTGGACGGTGCGCGACGACGGCTTCATGCGCTTCCTGGTGATCGACGACGATTTCCGCGAGGAGCAAGGCGGCCGGCTGCTGCAACGGCTCTACGAGATCGAGACCTACCGCATGATGGCGCTGCTCGCGTTCCCGGCCGCTCGCGCGCTGGGCCGCGAACTCGACGGCATCCACGCGTCGCTGCAGGCGCTGGTCGGCAGCATGGACGGCCGGCTCGCGGCCGGCGACGACGCCGATCTGCTGATGAAGCTGACCCACCTCGCCGCGCGCGTCGAGCATCTGGCCGAAGTCAGCGGGCGCTTCAGCGCATCGCGCGCCTACGAAAAGCTGGTGCTGGCGCGCATTCACGAACTGCGCGAGGAGCGCATCGAAGGCGTGCCGACCATCTCCGAATTCATGGAACGCCGCTTCGCGCCGGCCATGGAAACCTGCCGCAGCGTGTGGTCGCGCCACGAGCAGATCGCCGCCCGCATCGCGCGCGCCGTGGACCTGCTGCGCACACGCGTGAATCTCGCGCAGGAACGCGACGTCACACGCCTGCTCGAAGGCATGGAACGCACCTCGCGCAACCAGTTGCATCTGCAACATGCGGTGGAAGGGCTCTCGGTGGCGGCCATTTCGTATTACGTGCTGTCGCTGGCGGCCACGGCCTTCAAGGCGCTGCACGTGATGAACCTGCCGATCGACCCCGAACTCGCCGAAGGCCTGCTGATCGGCCCGGTGGTGCTCGCGGTGGTGATGATCACGCGGCGCACGCGAGCACGCATTCGCGACGCCGACGAAGCCCACGGCGGCCACGACCCGCATGCCGCGCCGGGCGGGCAGCGCCCCGCCGGCGGCAGGCGGCTGCACACCGTGCGGCAAGCCACGCCCAGCGCCTGATCCTCAGGATTCCGATCGACTTGCTTTCCATTTCGACTGAACCATCATGAACGCCACCACCCAAGCCGCCGCCATCGCCGCCCCGTCCACCATCGAACGCACGCCGGCTCAAGCCGTCACGCCATATCGCGCCGTGCTGCAACACCCCACCTCGGCGCTGGCCGGCCATGCGGGCGATCACCCCGAAGTCGCCACCAGCGCGATCCTCGGCTACAACTGATCGCATCGCGGGCGCGAGGCGGGCTTCAGCGGTGAAACAGCGGTAAAGCGGCAGTCGGGCAACGCGGCGGCGGATGCCGCCCGAACGCTCAATGCCCGAGCGATTCGATCTTCTCGCCGCCCGGCACGGCTTGCTGCGGGCGCACGCTCTGCTTGACCAGCAGCGCGACGCACGACACCAGGCCGGCCACGGCGACGGTGGCGAACACGTTGGCGAAGCTGACGTGGCGCGCCGTCAGGTTGGCGACCAGGAACGAGCCGGCGATGCCGCCGAAGCGGCCGATGCCGAGCATCCAGGCCACGCCCGTGCCGCGCCCCGCGGTGGGATAGAACGCGGCGGCCAGCGCCGGCAGCGACGATTGCGCCGTGTTCATCAGCACGCCGGCCAGGAACACGATCACCACCAGCGCGCCCACGTTGCCCGCCGCCTGCCCGATGAAATAGACGCTGACGGCCGTCAGCGCATAGCACACCGCCACCACGCGATTGGCGTTGAAGCGATCCATCAGCACGCCGCTCAACACCGCGCCCACGCCGCCCAGCGGGAACAGCGCGGAGATCAGCGTGGCGGTTTTCGGCGCGAGGCCGGCATCCTTGAGCAGGATCGGCATCCAGTTGATCGACGCGTAGAAGATCACGAGGCCCATGAAATAGGCGATCCAGAGCATCACCGAGCCGACGATGTACTGGCGCGACAGCACCACGGCCGCGCCCTTGCCCGGCGTTTGCGGGGCGGTTTCGGTCAGCACGAAGCCGCCGGCTTCCAGCGCCGCCGCCGACACGCGCGCCAGCGTCGCGCGAATCCGCTCGACCGGCTTGCGCGTGGCCACCATGAAGCGCACCGATTCCGGCATCTTGGTCATCAGCGCCACGCTGAGCACCAGCGGCGCGATGCCGCCGAGCATCAGCACGCTGCGCCAGCCGAACTGCGGAATGATCCAGGCCGCCAGGAAGCCGCCGAGCGCCGCACCGAGCGGGAAGCCGCAGAACATCAGGTTGATCACGGTGGCGCGGCGGCGGTCGGGGCAGAACTCGCCCATCATCGTGACCGCGTTCGGCATCGCCGCGCCCAGGCCCACGCCGGTAATGAAGCGCAGCGTGGTCAGCTCGCCGATGCTGGACGAAAACGCCGAGCCGAGGCAGGCCACGCCGAACAGCAGCACCGAGCCGGTCAACAGCACGCGGCGGCCGAGGCGGTCGGACAGCGGCCCCGAGGCGAGCGCGCCACAGGCCAGGCCGAACAGCGCGGCGCTCAATACCGGCGCGAGATCGGGCTTGGTCAGGTGCCATTCGGACAGCAGCGACGGCGCGATGAAGCCGATCGCGGCCGTGTCGAAGCCGTCGAGCAGCACGATCACGAAGCACATCAGGAAGATCAGCCACTGGAAGGCGCCGAACGGCTGTTCGTTGATGAACGTCTGCACGTTCACGACGGGGCTACGACTCATCTCGGGTCTCCTGCGGCGGTGGGGCGGACTGCGCCGCCTCTGTCACGTTGATCGGCTGGGCTGCGCTGAAAATTCGCATACCGAACTTCAGTTCCCAATTTGAACACTTTAGTGTTGCAACGCAAGATCGGTCAACGCGGGGTAGTACCAATGGCAATCGTCATGTGAAAGAAAGCTTGCCGTGGGGTTGAGGCTCAGGCAGCGCTCGGCTGCCGAGCGAATGTCGATTTTCAGTTTCGTATTCGTGATGCGGCGGCTACGCGATGCGTCTGTCGGCCCGAATGGAAAACAACCACCTCACCCGATCAAGGTGCGGCCAGGAACGTCGTGACGGCCTCGTTCAACGAATCGGCGCATTCTTCCGGCAACCAATGGCCGCAGCCGGGAAGCACCTTGCCGGTGACGTGATCGGCGTAGCGGCTGACGACCTGCTGCTCGTATTCGCCCAGGCCGCCGTTGCCGCCACCGCCGATCGCCAACATCGGAGTCCTGATCTTTTCCCGCGAAAGCTGCTTGTTGTCGAGCACCCCCTGGATCAACACACGGTAATACTCGAACGCGGCATGCAGGCTCTGCGGCTTCGCGTATGACTTGCCATAGAGATCGAGAAGCTGCGGCGTGAAAACCGCCGTATTGGCGGCATGCACCTTGATGAAGTGCTCGAAAAAGACCCGCTCCTTGCCGGTGATCAGCGTTTCCGCAAGCTGGTTGTCCGCATCGAAGAAGCTGAAATGCCAGACCAGCGATTCGCCCTTGGACGTAAAGGCGGGGAAGCCATAGATGCTGTCGTCCGGAATGGGCGCTTCCATGTAGACGGCGCGCCGAATCGTGTCCTGATGCTTGACCAGCATGGGGTAGGTGTTCCAGATGCCGATGTCGTGCGCCACCAGATCGAACTGCTGGCCGCCGCTGAATGTCTCCGCCAGTCGATACAGCAACGGCGCCACGTCGATCGCGCGATACGACGCGGGAACCGCCGATTGTCCGAGGCCCGGCAGATCGACCGCCACGACGGTGTGGTTCTTCGCCAGCACCGGCATCAATTGATGCCACTCGTACCATGACTGGCCGAAGCCATGCACCAGATACACCAGCGGCCCGCTGCCGCCTTTGACGTAATGCAGGCGAACGCCATCGACCGTCTGGTAATCGCTGGAAAAACCCGACGGAACGGGAAATTCGTCGGCGGCGAACGTCGGCGCGGCGAGCAATGCAGCAGCCGAGACGGCAAGCGTTGAAAGCAGTTTCTTTAACACGGCAGGGTTCTCCAACTAAACGAGGGGGATGAGCTTCGGGATCGGCCATCGGCCGACAAGGGGAATTTTTTCGACGGGTATTACGGGGCCGCGCCCGCTTTCGCAAGGTGATCGGTCATGGCCTGGATGCCTCAGTGTCCGACGCCGCGCACATGACGCGATCCGGCCTTGAAGCCATGCGTTCGCGCCGCTGCCGCGATGACGAATCCGATCGCCAGCAGCACCACCAACGCGGGCGGAAACGACGACGCACCCCACGTATCCAGCAGCACGCCGCCCACCAGTCCGCCACCCGCGATGGCGCCGTTCCAGGCCACGACGTTCATCGACAGCGCCACGTCTGCGCCGTCGCCGGCGGTATCGGCCAACGCGGTTTGCAACAGCGTCGCCGCACCGCCGAACGTCAGCCCCCACACCGCCACGCCCACATAGATCGCCACCGGCACGCGCGCCAGCCAGACGAACAGCAGCGACACCGCGGCGAAGATCGCCAGGCTGGCCAACACCGCGACGCGCAGATGGTGATCGACCAGACGCCCCGCGATCCCGATGGCAAGCAGCGCGGCCGCGCCGAAGGTCAGCAGCACCACGTCCACATTCGCGGCCAGGCCCGCCTGCGCCACGAACGGCGCGATGTAGGTGTAGAGAATGTTGTGCGCCAGCATCCAGGCGATCACCACGCCGAGCACCGGGCGCACGCCCGGCGTTGTGAACACCCGTCGTAACGGCAAACGCTCGTGGCTGGCTTGACCCGGATAATCCGGCACCTTGGCGAGCACCCACCCGATCAACACCAGGGTCAGCGCCGACATGACGGCAAAGGCACTGCGCCAACCGATCACGGTGCCCAGCCAGGTACCCAAGGGCACGCCGAGCGACAGCGCGATCGGCGTGCCGACCATCGCCACCGCCAATGCCTTGCCCTGCTGATGAACCGGCACCATGCGGCGGGCATACCCGGCCAACAGGCTCCAGGCCAGCCCCGCCGACACGCCGGCGAAGAACCTGGCCGCCAGCGTCAACCCGTAATTCGACGACACCGCCGTGATCGAATTGAAGACGAGGAAACCCGCGATGGTCAGCAGCAGCACGTTGCGTCGCCGCCAACCCTGGGTGGCGATGGTCAGCGGAATGGCGGCCAACAACGAGCCCAGCGCATAGGCCGTAACCATCTGCCCCGCCAGCGAGGTCGAAATGCCGAGGTCCGCCGCCATCTGCGGCAACAGCCCGGCCGGGAGGGTCTCGGTGATGATGCAGATGAAGCCGGTCATGGCCAGCGCCAGGAGCGCTGCCAGTGGCAAGCGGTTGTCCTTGGCCACGGTTGAAGACAGTGTTGTCATGGAGTTCGTTGTCGGTGAAGGAGGGTTTCGGGGCCTCGAACCTGATCTGTCGGCTTCGATATATAACGATCGGTACATATTTAGGCGAAAGATTCCCCCTGGATGCGAGCCGATGCCGGCATCCGAGGCGGAAATCCACCTTGCCCCTGTGACAGGCAACGCATCTAGATATGTATTGATCGATACATTACTTGCCCGGCAGCAAACTTGTCAATGACTTATGTATCGTTTAGTATTTTAGTCATCCCTACTTTCTGGAGTTCGGCATGGCGACAATGGGACGCCCACGAACCTTCGACCGGGACAAGGCGGTCGAGCAAGCGATGGCCATCTTCTGGCAGAACGGCTATGAATCGACGTCGCTGACCCAGTTGAAGGCGGGTATGGCCAACGGCATTTCAGCGCCGAGCTTCTATGCGGCCTTCGGTTCCAAGGAAGCGTTGTTCCAGGAGTGCGTGCAACGCTACCTGTCCACCCACGCGCAGGTCACGGAATGTCTGTGGGATACGCACCTGGCGCCGCGCGATGCCATCGAAACGGCGTTGCGCAACTCGGCGAAGATGCAGTGTGAACGCGGGCACCCGAAAGGCTGCATGGTCGGGCTGGGGGTCATGAGCGCGCCGTCCGAGGAACATGCGGCCGTGACCGAGCCGTTGACACGTTCGCGCACGCGAACGCGAACCGGCATCACGACCTGTGTCCAGCGCGGCATCGACAGCGGCGAACTGCGTGCCGATACCGATGCGCGGGCGCTGGCCACGGTGTTCGATGCGTTCCTGCTGGGGCTTTCCACGCTGGCACGCGACGGGGTTCGTCACACCGTCATGGAAATGGCGATCGGGCAGGTCATGGCCGTGTGGGATGCAGCCTCTGCCCGTTGATGCTTGAAACAGGCCATCGATACCGAAGGCCCCCTTACAGCGTCGCCTCGCCCATCCGCACCCGGCCGCGCATGCGCTTGCGATACCAGAACGTCCACGCCATCAGGCCGCCGAACGTGATGTAGCTGAGGATCGGCGTGACGACCAGTGTGCGCTCGATCGGCCAGACCCACGCGCACCAGCTGCGCAGCGCGCATTCGATGGTCAGGCCCAGCCCCCACGCCAGCGTGATCAGCCGCAACGCGGTGCGCACCGAGGCGCTCTCGTCCCACAGCGCCTCGAAGCGCGGCACGCCGTGCTCGCCCTGGCGCGCCATGGTGGCGCGCGTCAGGTAGTAGGTGATCGGCCGCCGGAACGCAAGCGACACCAGGAACACCACGCCGATCGTGCCGGACACGAACGATTCGCGCACCAGCAGCAGGCGCGGGCTGCCGCCCATCGCCATCAGCGCGATCGACAAGGCGATGCCGAGCAACGCGATGGCCGACAGCGCATCCACGCGGCGCGTGCGCGCGAATTCGACGATGCCCCACGCGAGCGGCGGCACGGCCGACGCGTACAGCGCACCCGAGTCGCCCCAGACCGGCAGCGCAAGCCGGTAGACGACCCAAGGCAGCACGAAATTGACGACCAGTTCGGCAACGAAGGCAGCGCGAATTTTCACGGCGGAGGGGCCGCGCGGGCAAGCCGGCACGGCGAGGCAATGAGGGACGGGCCAGTATAAAGGCGAACGGCCAGCGAAGTGGCCGTGCCGGTAGCGCGCCCGCCGGGTGGCGGGCGGCGGCCGAAGCCGCGTATGCCGGCGGGTTACGTCGGGGTCACGTCGGGGTCACGTCGAGGCCGGCGCGCGGCCTTGGCGCGGCGCGCTCACGAGGCCGCTGCGCTCCACCAGCGCCCCGAACAGCAGGCCGAGCGTGGTCCACAGGATCGCCTGCATGCCGATCGCGGCCACGCGGAACTTCCACAGCACCACGGCCGGGAACGCGGCCGGCACCTCGTTGATGGTGGGCAGCGCATATTGCACGGCCGCCACGATCGCGAGATAGATCAGCCCCGCGACGATCGACGCGTTCCACTGCCCCATGCGCGCCGCGAACGCGCGCCGCAGGTTCAGCGAGAACACGGCGGCGGCGATCGAGATCGCGATCATCAGGAAGAACAGCCCGGTGCGATAGCCGATCGTGTCGGGGTCGCCCACCGACGGCGGATTCGCCGGGTACTTGAGGTTCGGCACGATCACGAGCGAGACGAACGCGGCCAGCGCGAGGCAGGCCGACAGCGTGCGCGGGCGCGTGCTGCCGATCCGCCCGTACGAAAACGCGAACGTCAGCGCGAACAGCCCGCCGAGCGCCGCGCCGTACACCACCACGCCGGTGCCGAGGCCGAGCCCCGCTTGCACAGGACGGCTGACGAGTTCGGGTTCGGGCGCCTCGCCCTTGGCGGCGTCGATCTTTTCCTCGAACGAGATCGCCTGATCGACTTGCGGCTCGCCGGCGATGCGGGCGAAACCGAACGTGAGCAGCCCCGCGGCGATGCCGGCGAGCATCCCGCGTACCAACAGTTTTCCGACCATGAAAGCCCCCGTCAGTGGCAGGGGAAGCCGAGCAGATGGCGGGCGTCGTGCACGAACTCGTGCACGTACATGCCCGGCACGATCGAGGTCGCGCCTTCTTCCGCGCCGACGAAATAGAGCGCGAGCAGCATCAGCAGTCCGCCGAACACGATCCACGGCATCAGCTCGCGGACGGGGATGGGCGCCGGTGCGGCGACCGGCTTCAGGGTGACTTCGGACATGAACGGTTCTCCAGGGATGACGCGCCCCGACTGGCCAACGAAGGCAGTCAACGGAATCAGGGGGTGAATCGCCAAGGCAGGTCTGGCTCGGGCACACGGGGTGCCGCTCACAGTGGCGCGACCGCGCCGGATTCTCACCGGCTTCCGCTCCTGGCAACGGCTGGATTCTACGCGTGATGGCGGTGGAGCGGAAATGGGGAGCTGGGTTGGCGCTGAGTGGTCCTGATTAACTCGGATTGGCCCCGGCTGTCTCGGCTGTCTCGGCTGTCTCGGCTGTCCCGGCTGTCCCGGCTGTCCCGGCTGTCCCGGCTGTCCCGGCTGTCCCGGCTGTCCCGGCTGTCCCGGCTGTCCCGGCTGTCCCGGC
>NZ_BAAILN010000020.1:0-19457 GCF_054589155.1 Burkholderia sp. 3C | reverse complement strand
GGCAGAAAGAGCAGGACGCTGCGGTGCCGCCGCCCAAGCCGTCGGAAGAACTGCTCGACCAGCTTGCGAAGGCAAAGCACCTCGATCCGGCAACGGGTTTGCCGCTGTCCACTGCTGTTTCGAAGACATCGTCGGCGGATGCACCGACATCGACGCGCGCACGCCTGCCGATCGGCACGACGGCAAGAGCCGGGGCACGCTGCCCGGAGGGTGGCGTGTGGTGTGCCCAGATTCGTCCGGGGCTTCAGGCCGATACGACGCGGAACTTCAATCGAGGCGATGTCTTTCCGTTGCTCGATATTTACGAACCTCGTCCACTGGCGCTACTCGACAGCGTATTGGGAAAGCGCCGCTATACGACGGACGTGATCTGGAAGCTGATCGCTCATGGAAAAGAGGCGTGATGAAACGATCCGCTTGCGCAAGCGCCTTGGGCTTTCTGCGTACGTCCACCCGCTGGTTAGGCATGGCTTCCTGTCCGGCCAAACAAGACAGAAAGTTAACACCGCGTCGGAAAATCAACAGGCCAAAACACTAATTTCGCAACAGCTTCTTCGATTGTGCGGATGGTCATGCGGCGCGGTTTCCGTTCAGTTCGGTGAAGCGCAGGCGGTTGCCGAACGGGTCCGCCACCGTCAGTTCGCGCCCCCACGCCTGCGCCTCAATGCCGGGCCGCGCGAAGCCATAGCGTTTCGCGATCAGTTCGGCATGCAAAGCGTCGATGCCCTCCATCGGCACGAACACCGTCGAGCCGGGCGTGGCGTCGCCGTGATGCTCGCTCACGTGAAGTTCGAGATCGCCGCGCTTGAGCGCCATGTAAAGCGGCAGGCCCGGCTCGAAGCGGTGTTCCCACAACACCGCGAAGCCGAGGAAGTCGACATAGAACTCGCGGGCCTTGGCCTCGGAGAAACTGCGCAGAACCGGAATCGCGGGATGGATCTTCATCGGGGCCTCGAACGGTGAGAAAGGGGGCGGCGGGCAAGCGATGCATCGTTACGCACTGCTCACATCGTACTGCGTGCATCGCGCCGCGCATCGAACGCCACGCGCCACCGCCCCGCCCTCAAAACCACGCGCTCGCCAACCCGATCAACGCACCCCCACCCAACAGCCACAACGGATGCACCCGCGTGCGCCAGGCCAGCGCCGCGCAGGCGGCCGTGATCCCCCATTGCAGCGCGGTGCCGTTCGAGGCCTGCGAGATCAGCAGCGCGCTGGCCGCCACCAGCCCGGCCGTGACGGGCATCATGCCCTGCTGCACGTAGCGCCGCCACGGCCGGTCGCGAAAGCGCTCCCAGGCGTGCAGCACCAGCATCGTCACCACCGACGACGGCCCGAACTTCGCCAGCGACGCCACCAGCAGCCCCGACCAGCCCGCCACGTGCCAGCCCACCAGCGACACGATCATCATGTTCGGCCCCGGCGCGGCCTGCGCCAACGCGAACAGCGCCGTGAATTCGGAGGCCGGCATCCAGTGATGCACCTCCACCACCTGCCGCTGCATTTCGGGAAGAATCGTGTTGCCGCCGCCGAACGCGAGCAGCGAAAGCTGCGAGAAGATGGCGGCCAATGCGCCCAGCGTGTCGCTCATCGCGCACCTCCCTGCTTGCCGGCCGCGCCGGCCTTGACCTGCATGTGCCCGCGCGAGGCGAGCCAGATGCTGACAGGCGTCAGCACCAGCATGGTGGTCAGCAACGGCAGCCGCACCAGCGCGATCGCCACGAACGCCAGCAGCGCCACGCCGGCCGCGGCCGGCACATGGCGCAGCGGCTTGGCGACCTTGATCGCCATCGCCACCAGCAGTCCCGCCGCCGCCGCGGCCAGGCCGCCGAACAAGTGCTGCACGCGCGGGTCGCCCTGTGTCTTCGCGTAGATCACGCCGAGCCCCACCACCACCAGCGTCGGCCCCGCGATCAGCCCGAGCAACCCGGCCAGCGCGCCCGGCACGCCGCGAAAGCGCATGCCGATCGCCACCGACATGTTGATCACGTTGCCGCCCGGCAGGAACTGGCACAGCCCGAGCAGGTCGGTGAACTCCTCGGGCGTGAGCCAGCGGCGCTCGTCCACCACGGCGCGCCGCACGAACGGCAGCGCGCCGCCGAACGACACCAGCCCGAGGCCGAGAAAACCGAAAAACAGTTCGGCGATGCCGACCGCGCGCGGCGGGGCATCGTGCGTGACGGGTGAAGACATGGGGAATCCTGAATGATGGCAATCGATGCGGCGAGATTACGCCGGTCGGCGGCCTCGGCAAAACGATTTCTCGGCCCGCGCCTTGTGATCTACACTCACAAGCATGACACGCCAACTGCCCCCGTTCCCGGCGCTTCGGGCCTTCGAAGCCGCTGCCCGCCATGAAAGCTTCAGCGCCGCCGGCGACGAACTCCATGTGACTCACGGTGCGATCAGCCGGCAGGTCGCCGCGCTCGAAACCTGGCTCGGCCGGCCGGTGTTCCACCGCCACGGCAAGCGCGTGCGCCTGACCGAGGACGGCCGCCGCTACCTGGCGTCCGTCTCCGACGCGTTCGATCGCATCGCGCTCGCCACCGAGAAGATGCGCGACACCTCGCCCGCCCACGTGCTGCGCATCAACGCGCTGCCCACGCTGGCGATGAAGTGGCTGCTGCCGCGCCTCTCGCGCTTCCAGCGCGACATGCCGAACGTGGAACTGAAGCTGTCCACCTCGAACGCGCCGCTCGACACGCTGGAAGGCCAGTACGACGTGGCGATCCGCACCGGCCCCGGCCGCTGGCCGAACCGCGCGGTGGGGCACTTTCTCGACGAAACGCTGTTGCCGGTCTGCACGCCCGCGCTGCTCGCACGCATGCCGATCGCGCAGCCCGACGATCTGGCGCGTCACGTGCTGCTGCATTCGGATACGCGGCCGAGCGCGTGGCGCGACTGGTTCGCCGCCGCCGACACGCCGATGCGCGGGCGCAAGAAGCAATCGTTCGACCACTTCTATCTGGCGTTGCAGGCCGCGGTGGACGGCCTGGGCGTGGCGCTCGGCCCGCTGCCGCTGATCGACGACGAACTGGCCGGCGGCCGGCTCGTCACGCCGCTCGACGGCCCGCGCATCGCCACCCGCAGCTACTGGTGGATCGCGGCGCGCGACGCGCCGCCGGTGGTCGCGAAGTTCTGCGCGTGGCTCGACGCGCAGGCGTCACGCCATTGAGGAAACCGAAACGAAGCAATCCTGAGCACCCGCTCAGACCACCGGCCCCGGCTCCTTCTCGCGCCGCAGCAGCGCGTACAGGATGATCGCGCCGAACGTGGCGGTGCCGATGCCGCCGAGCGCGAAGCTGCCGAGCTTCAGCGAGAAGTCGCCCGCGCCCAGCACCAGCGTGACGGCCGCCACGATCAGGTTGCGGTTGTCGGAGAAATCCACGCGGTTCACGACCCAGATCCGCGCGCCCGTCACCGCGATCAGCCCGAACACGACGATCGACACGCCGCCCAGCACCGGCCCCGGAATCGTGCGGATCAGCGCGCCGAACTTCGGCGAGAAGCCCAGCCCGATCGCGATCAGCGCGGCCACCGCGAACACCAGCGTCGAATAGATGCGCGTGACGGCCATCACGCCGATGTTCTCGGCGTAGGTGGTCACGCCGGTGCCGCCGGCGCTGCCCGACACCACCGTGGCAAGCGCGTCGCCGAGGAAGGCGCGGCCCACGTAGCGATCGAGGTTGTGGCCCGTCATCGCGCTGACGGCCTTCAGGTGGCCGAGGTTCTCGGCCACCAAAATCACCGCCACCGGCACCAGCAGCAGCATCGCGCGCGGCTCGAACACCGGCGCGGTGAAGCTCGGGATACCGAACCAATCGGCATGCGCCACCACCGCGAAATCGATCGGCTTGCCGAGGCCCATGCCGTTGGTGACGATCGCGTAGATCACATAGGCGATCAAGAGCCCGATCAGGATAAGCAGGCGCTGCATCATGCCGCGCGCGAACACCGCCACGCCGCCCACGCACAACACCGTAACGAGCGCCATGACGCTGTCGAACGTGCTGCCGCTCACGCCCTTCACGGCGATCGGCGCGAGGTTCAGGCCGATCACGGCGACGATCGCGCCGGTCACGACAGGCGGCATCAGCGCCTCGATCCAGCGCGTGCCGATCGCCGACACCACCAGCCCGATCACGCCGTAGGCCACCCCGCAGGCGATGATGCCGCCCAGCGCGACGGGGATGTTGGCATTCATGCCGCTGCCGCCGTAGCCGGTCACGGCGATCACCAGGCCGATGAACGAGAAGCTCGAACCGAGGTAGCTCGGCACCCGGCCGCCCACCACCACGAAGAACAGCAGCGTGCCGATGCCCGACATGAAGATGCAGAGGTTCGGATCGAAACCCATCAGCAGCGGCGCGAGCACGGTCGAACCGAACATCGCCACCACGTGCTGCACGCCCATCGCGACCATCTGCGGCCAGGCCAGCCGCTCGTCGGGCGCCACCACGCCATCGGCGCCGCGCGCCGCGACGCGCCAGCGCGGGAAATAGGAATCGGCCATCGGCGGCTCTCCTCTCGGTTGTCGGTTTCGTGTCGTCATCGCGACATGGGGGACGGCGGCCAGGCACGGCACGCCGGATGCGGATCAGGCGCGAGTGTACGAAGCGGAAACGGGCCTGACAAGCCGGGGAGACTGCGAAGGGGAAACAGCGGGGAACAGCGGAGGAGCAGCGGGAAACGCGGAGAAGCCCGACAAGCACCGCGAGCGGCGCCGGCAACGTTGCCCGGGCCGCCCGCGTGTCGTCGATCAGTTCAGATACTGGAACAGCGAGAGGTTCGCCACCGACGAGAACGCCTTCTGCGCGGCCGTCAGCGCGTTCTGCACCTGCAGCAACTGCGAGATGGCGGTCGGCATGTCGGCTTGCGACAAGTCCGACAGCGCGTTGGTGGTGATCGTCGAGCTGTTGGCGGTGACGGTCTGCATCGCCTTCACCTCGGATTCGCGGCCACCCACCGACGCCTGCACGGTGGTGATGTTGGTCAACGCGTTCTGGATCTTCGCCATGCCGGTGGAGATCGAGTTCTGCAGCGTGGCGTTGGCCGTGGCGTCGCTGCCGGCGGGCTGCTTGAGCGCGGCGATCACCGAATCGAGCGCGCCGAACAGGTCCGTGCCGGCCTGCGGGGCGGGCGTCAGCGAGAACGTGTCGCCAGGCGCCGGCTTGCCCGAAATCACGAGGCTCTGACTGCCGACCGTGATCGCGGTGCCGGCCGTGTACGTCTGCGCCGTGCCGGTGCTCGGCGGCGTGGTGGAGTTGTCGGTCACCGTGTAGGTGGGCGCCGCCGACGTGCCGCCGAACGTGATCGTGAAGTTGTCGTTGTTGGTGGGGTCGCCCGGCTTGCCGGCCGTGACCGTGCCGACCGTGCCCGAGCCGGTGTTGCCCGCGCCGCCGGCAGGCACCGCCACGCTGCCGACCGCCTGCACCGACAGGAACACGTTCACGCCGCTGTCGCCCTGCGACACGCTCTGCGTGTCGGAGATCTGCACGTTGCGCTGGCCGGTGTCGCCCGAGAAGCTCACGCCGCCCGCCGACGAATTGGTGAACGGCTGCGCCGTGCTCTGGAAGCCCGCGAAGATGTAGTTGCCGGCGCCGTCGGTGGTGTTCGCCAGGTTCAGCAGCGTGTCGCGCTGGCCTTGCAGTTGCGCCGCGAGCGCGGCGCGGTCGCTGTCCGACAGCGTGCCGTTGATCGCGTTGCTGAGTTTCGGCACGATCGCGTTCAGCGTGCTGGTCACGCTGCTCAGCGTCGAATCTTCCAGTTGCAGCGCATTGAGCGCGGTCGACTGGTTGGTCGAGTATTGCGACAGCGTGGCCGACGAAGCCGACAGCTGCACGGCCTGCGCGGCCCCCAGCGGATTGTCGGCCGCCGTCAACAGCAGGTTCCCGCTCGCCACCTGCTGATACAGGGTGGAGATCTGGGATTCCTGGTTGTTCATCAACTCGATGTTCTGCGTATAGAACTGCGAAGTCGCGATGCGCATGATGATCGATTCCGTCAGTTGAAGATGCCGAGCAGCGTGGTGAACAGGGTCTGGGCGGTCTGGATGACCTTGGCGTTGGCCTGGTACATCTGCTGGTACTGCACCAGGTTCGCCGCTTCCTCGTTCTGGTTCACGCCCGACACGGATTGCTGTTGGGTGGTGATCTGGCTGACCACGCCGGTCTGCGCGGAGCTGGCCGCACTCAGACGCGCCGCGGTGTTGCCGACGTTGTTGACGTAGCTGCTGTAGGCAGTGGTCAGCGTGGTGGTGCCGCCGTCGAAGGCCTTCGAGGTGGCCAGCGACGACAGCAACTGCGCGTTGCGGCCGTCGTTCGAGGCGCCGCCCGGGGCGATCGTGAACGTGTCGCCGTTGGACGGCGTGTCCGACAGCGTGACCGACACGTTGTTCATGACGCCGGCCGGCGGCGGCTGAACCGTGCTGGTGATGGTCAGCGTCGCGCCCTGGGTCGGGTCGTACGGCACTTGCGTCGTGCCGTCGGCGATCGTCACCGTGGTGGGCGGCGTGGTGCCGATGGTTACCGTGGTGCCTGCCGGGAAGCCCGTCAGCGATTTCGACGCCGAGTTGTAGGTCAGCGTGGTGGTGGACGACGGCATCTGATAGCCCGCCGTGACCGTGCCCTGGGTGATCTTGCCGCTGCCGGTGTTGCTGGCGCTGGCGCTGGCCGTCACCGGGGCGGCGGCGGCGATCGCCGAGCCGTCGGTGGCCGCCACGGCGAAGCCGTTCAGCGCGCCGCGGGTCGGCTCGATGGTGAACGAATCGCCGGCGTTCATGGTGCCGGTGGCCGACAGCTTCAGGCCGCCGAGCGTGGCCGGCAGCGAAGTGGCCGTGCCCACCACGTCGCCCGAGGTCTTGTTCTTGAGCGTGTAGGTAGTGCCGTCGTACGACAGCGTGTAATCGCTGTTCGGCGGCTGCTGGGCGTTGTCGAAGCTGGCCGACAGCACGCCGGTGCCGGTGTTGTTCAGGTTCGTGATGGTGGTGGGCGCGGGCACCGTGAACAGGTTGCCGCCCGGCTTGCCGTTCGCGTCGATGCCGAGCGCGTTCTGCGCGTTGGTCTGCGCGGCGAAGCTGACGGCGATCGCGCCGAGCTGCGCTTCGGCCGGGTCGAGCGTCTGGCTGCGGAACTGTAGCGCGCCGCCGATCGAGCCGCCCGTCACCGTGCTGTCGGCCAGCACCTGCGGCGTGCCGCCGGTGGTCGTCGAACTGCTCTGCACGGCCAGCGACAGCTCGCTCGGGTCCGATGCCGACGGCACCGTGGTCATCTGGTAGCTGGTGTTGCCGAGCACCAGCGGCTGACCGTTGCCGATCGTCACCGTGTAGCTGCCGTCGCTTTGCGTGGTGACCGTCGCGCCCACCAGTTGCGACAGGCTGGCGACCGCCTGGTCGCGCGTGTCGAGCAACTGGTTCGGGGGCTGGCCCGACGAGCCCGCCACCGCGATCTGCTGGTTCAGCAGGGCGATTTGCGAGGTCAGTGCGTTGACCTGGGTGGCCGAGTTCTGCAGTTGCGAGTTGACCTGGGTGCGCAGCGCGTCGAATTGCGCGCCGGCGGAGGACAACTGGGCCGCGAGCGTCTGCCCGGCGCTGAACGCGGTGGCGCGCGTCGCTGCGCTCGCCGCACCGTTGGCGACGTTCTGCAGACCGGTGAAATAGCTGGAGATGGCCGCGCCCACGCCGCCCGTCGGGCTGCCGACGTAGTTGTTCAGCGTGGCGACCAGCGACGAATACGAACTCAGCGCGCTGCCGGTGGTGTTCGCCGCGTTCAGTTGAGCCGACAGGTACTGGCTGTACTGGCGCTGCACCGTGACGGTCGACACGCCGCTCGGCAGATAGCCGCTCGACGTGTACTGGCCATCGGTTTCGGCATACACGGGGCGCTCGACCGAATAGCCGGCGGTCGCCTGGTTGCTGATGTTCTGGCCGGTGACGTTGATACCCCATTGGGCAGCGTTGAGGCCGCTGAGTCCAATGTTCAGGAGATTGTTGGACATGAATGCCGGCCGCGCACGGCCTCCGGGAAAGGGACACCCGGTATAACGGCCGCAGCCGGCGGAAATTGAGGCCGCGCGCGCGAATTTCGGCGGCGGCCCTCGGGCCGGAAAGCGGCGTGCGTCAGCCCCGGGCGAGCTGGCGGCGCTTGACTTCGAGTTGCGTGATCAGACGTTGCAGCGTGTTCTCGGCAGCGCCCGGCAGCGACGCGAAACGGAAGCCCGCCTGATAGCGGCGCACCCCGTTCGGCACGTCGATGCTGCGCATCGACACCAGTTGCAGATCGAGCGACAGCTTGCCGTGCGTGGCCAGGCTCAGTTCGACGTCCGGCAGCGTCACGCCCGGATCGAGCGCGGCCGCGCGTTCGTCGGTGGTGCGCAGGCCGATGCCGCCGAGCGAGATGTTGTCGATCTCGAACGTGAACGAATCGCCGTCGGGCAGCGTGCCGCGCGCGATGTACGGGTCGAGCATCGGCGCATCGACGCGGAAATACTCGCGGCGCTGCACGAAATACAGCACTTCCGGGAACGCCGCGAGAAACGCCGGGCGGCCCTCGTAATCGACCTGGGTGGGCGTGCCGATCGAGAACTCCACACGCACGCCGTCGGGCAGCGCCTCGAACGCGCCGCGCTTGGCGGCCAGCAACTGGGCGTTCTGCGCTTCGAGCGCGCCCCAGTCGAACGTGAACGCGCCGCCGCGCACATCGACGGCGAGAATGCGCGTGACGAGCTGCCCGCCCGCATAGCGGACCGTGAGGAAATCCCCGCGATTCAGCAGATTGCGCAACTGCACGCCAATTTCGAGCGGGTTGCGACGTCCGTAATCGGGAAGGGAATCGTCGTCCTCCGACGTGGCGGTCTGTGCTTCGGTGTTCATGGTGTTGGCTTGCCGGATGTCATCTTCTGCCTGGCGCCGGCTTGCCCGGTCGCACGGAGTGCCGGCGGCATGCACGGCCGCGGCTTGCTCGACGCGGACCTCGAACGGCCCGCAGCGTCAGCGCAGAGTGTAGATCGAAATCGTTCGTAATTCTTTGGCTAAAAGTAAATTCAACAGGAGATATACCTGAAAACGCGTAGAAAATGTTGCCGAATTACCAATAAATTAAGGGTTAACCCTCGGTCAATTGTGCATTCACGTTGCGTGCCGCGACATAAAGCGCCAGCACGTTGCGCGCTTTACACGATTTGACGCAATATCGAGATCAATTTTTTGGCGTAATGCGGGTCGGTCGCATAACCGGCGCGCTGCATGCCGTTCGCAAAGCCTTCCGGCGTGCTCGCCGTGTTCAGCACCCCGGCGTAACGCGGGTTGCTCTTCAGCATCGTGGCGTAGTCGGTCATCGCGTGCTGGTACGAATCGTAGGCACGGAACTGCGCCACCACGCGATGCGGCTGGCCGTTCACGTATTCGGTCGTGACGGCCGACACGGTGCGCCCGGTCCAGTTCTTGGTCGCCTTGATGCCGAACACGTTGTAGCTCGACTGGCCGTCGCGGCCGCGAATCTCGCGCTTGCCCCAGCCCGATTCGAGCGCGGCCTGGCCGACGATGAAGCGCGCCGGAATGCCGGTGGCGGCGCTGGCCGCCTGCGCCGCATCGGCCACCTTGCCGACGAAATGGTCCTGATCCGGCGACGCGCCGTTGCCCTTGACGGGCGGCGTCAGCGCGCTCTCGGCCGAATAGCCGTTGCCGCCGAAATGGTTGTTGGCGCGCGCGCTGGCCAGCGCCTGCGCCAGCGCATTGCTGCCCGCGAGGCCGCCCTCGTCGTCGCCCATCGCGTTCATCGCGGCGCTCATGCCGCCCGCGCCCGCCGCGCCGCCGGCCGCACCGCCCTGCGCGCCGCCGAGGTTCTCGTTGCGCATCAGTTGCTTCATCAGCGCGTCGGCCACGCCGATGCCGTGCTTGGCCATCTGCTGCGAGAGCTGCTGGTCGAGCATCGAGGTGTAGAGCTTCGAGGTGTTCGAGTCGAACACGCCGTCCTGCGGCGTGGCATCGCGCATGCTCTTGAGCATCATCTGCGCGAACATCGCGTCGAACTGGGTGGCGACCTGCTTGAGCCCGGTGCCGGGCGACGCGTTCGCCTGCTGGCGCATCGCGTCGAAGCCCTGCAGGTCGAGCGCGAAGCGCTGGGTCAGGTCGGCGGAATTGGCATTCGGAAGATTGGCCATCAGATGATCTCCAGGTCGGCCCGCAGCGAGCCGGCGGCCTTCATGGCCTGCAGGATCGACATCAGGTCGGCCGGTGTCGCGCCGAGCGAGTTCAGCGCCTTGACCACGTCGGCGAGATTCGCGCCGGCGGTCACCATGCGCAGCGCGCCGTTATCCTGCTTGAGCTGGATCTGCGACTGCTGCGCCACCACGGTTTGTCCATTCGAGAACGCGCCCGGCTGCGACACCACCGGTTGCGTGTTGACCACCACCGACAGATTGCCGTGCGCGACCGCGCAGCTTTGCAGCGTGACCATCTGGTTCATCACGATCGAGCCGGTGCGCGCGTTGAGGATGACCTTGGCGGCCGCGCGATCGGGGCTGACCTCGAGGCTCTGCAGGCGGGCCATGAAGGCCACCTGCTGCGCCGGATCGGACGGCGCGGTCAGTTGAATCGTGCGGCCGTCGAGCGCGGTGGCGATGCCGGGGCCGAAGCTCGAATTGACCGCCGTGACGATGCGCTCGGCGGTGCCGTAATCCATGTCGTTCAGTTGCAGTTGCAGCATGCCGTTCATCTGCGCCAGCGCGTTCGGCACCGAGCGCTCGACGATCGCGCCGCTGGCGATGCGGCCGGCCGCGAGCTGGTTGACCTGCACGCGGCTGCCGTTGGCGCTCGCGCCCGCGCCGCCCACCGCCATGTTGCCCTGCGCCAGCGCGTACACCTGGCCGTCTGCGCCCTTCAGCGGCGTCAGCAGCAGCGTGCCGCCGCGCAGGCTCTTGGCGTTGCCGAGCGACGATACGGTCACGTCGATCGCCTCGCCCGGCCGCGCGAACGGCGGCAGCGTGCCGGTCACCATCACGGCCGCGACGTTCTTGAGCTGGAGGTTCGACAGCGAGGCCGCGCCGCCCGTCGAGGTGCCGTTGTTGATCGAGATGCCGAGGTTCGCGAGCATGTTCGCGAGCGTCTGCGTGGTGAACGGCGTCTGGGTGGTCTGGTCGCCCGTGCCGTCGAGGCCCACCACCAGGCCATAGCCGATCAGCGGGTTGTCGCGCACGCCCTGGATCTGCACCAGATCCTTGAGGCGTTCGGCATGCGCCGGCCGAGCCGGCAGCAGCAGCATCGCGCAGGCCAGCGCCACCAGCGCGAGCCAGGCCAGATAAGGCAGGCGCGCCAGGCGCGGGGCGCGCGGCTGGGATGAAAAACGGAGGTTGGAACGGCGGGGCATCGGGGTCACCACGGCGCGACGTTGAGGAAGAAACGCTGCAGCCAGCCCATCGTTTCGGCTTCGTTGATGTAGCCCTTCGCCGAGTATTCGATGCGCGCGTCGGCCACCTGGGTCGAGAACACCGAGTTGGCACCCGAAATCGAGGTGGGATTGACCACGCCCGAGAAGCGCACGTATTCGTTGCCCTGGTTGATCAGCATCTGCTTCTCGCCGCTGACCATCAGGTTGCCGTTCGGCAGCACGTTGGTGACGGTCACGGTGATCGTGCCGCTGAACGTGTTGGCGGCGGTCGCGCCGCCCGTCGCGGTGAACTTGTTGCTGCCGGTGGCCGACAGGTTCGCCTTGTTGAACAGGCCGCCCATGAAGCCGGCGGTCGGCACGTTGAAGTCGGTGCTGCCGCCGCGGTTGGCGTTGGCGCCCGACGACTTGGTGGCGTTTACGTTCTCGGCAATCATGATGGTCAGGATGTCGCCCACGTTGCGCGGCCGCTGATCCTCGAACAGCGGCCGGCCCGCGTAACCCGGGTTGAAGATCGAGCCGGGGGCCTGCATCTGCGGCGGCACGGGCGGCACCGCCGTCATCGGCTGTTGCGTGAGCGGCGGGTGCGGAATCTGCGCACAGCCGGTACACACGGCCAGGACGGCGAGTGCGGCAAAACGGAAAGGGCGAACCTGCTTCATGACAACCTGCCGTGCTCGTTAACTCTTCATCTGCGTGACGGTCTGCAGCATCTGGTCGGACGTCGTCACGGCCTTGCTGTTGATCTCGTAGGCGCGTTGGGTCTGGATCATGTTGACCAGTTCCTGCACCACGTTCACGTTCGAGGATTCCACATAGCCCTGGTTCAGCGAACCGGCGCCGTTCAGGCCCGGCGTCGTGACGTTCGGCACGCCCGACGACGAGGTTTCGGCGAACAGGTTCTGGCCGAGCGCCTGCAGGCCTTCCGGGTTGATGAAGGTTGCGACCTGCATCGCGCCGATCTGCGTCGAGGTGGCGTTGCCCGGCTGCGTGACCGTGACCACGCCGTCCGAGCCGATCGTGATCGAGGTGGCCGTCTGCGGCACCGTGATGCCCGGCAGCACCTGATAGCCGCTCGACGTGACGAGCTGGCCCTGCGCGTTGGTGTGGAACGAGCCGTCGCGCGTGTAGGCGTTGGTGCCGTCCGGCATCAGGACCTGGAAGAAGCCCTGGCCGTTGATCGCGACGTCGCGCGAGTTGCCGGTTTGCTGCAGGTTGCCCTGCGTGTAGAGGCGCTCGGTGGCGACCTGCTGCACGCCGGTGCCGAGCTGCAGGCCCGACGGCAGTTCGGTCTGCTGGGTCGAGTTCGCACCGGGCTGACGCACGGTTTGATACAGCAGATCCTCGAACACTGCGCGCGAGCCCTTGAAGCCGTTGGTGCTCACGTTCGCGAGGTTGTTCGAGATCACGTCCATCTGCGCCTGCTGCGCATTCATGCCGGTCGCGGCGATGTAAAGAGAGCGGTTCACTGTGATTCTCCTGGAGACGCCGCGTTCAGCTGAAAGTGAGGATCTGGTTGGCCGACTGTTCGTTCTGGTCGGCGCTCTTGATCAGGTTCGTCTGCAACTGGAAGGCCCGCGCGTTGTCGAGCATCGACACCATCGCGCTGACCGGATTGACGTTGCTGCCTTCGAGCGATTCCGCCGCCACCTGCACGGTCGGGTCGGGATCGGCCGGATTGCCGTCGCTGGTGCGGAACAGGCCGTCGTCGCCGCGCGTCATGGTGTTCGGGTCCGGGTTGACCAGCTTGAGCTGATCGACCATCGCCACGGCCTGCGGCGGGTCGCCGGCGGCCAGCACCGACACCGTGCCGTCCACGCCGATCGTCACCTTGGCGTTCGGCGGCACGGCGATCGGGCCGCCCTGGCCGAGCACCGGCAGGTTCGAGGCGTTCACCAGCTGGCCGTTCTCGTCCACGTGCAGGTTGCCGGCGCGCGTGTAGGCCTCGCTGCCGTCCTTGGCCAGCACCGACAGCCAGCCCGGGCCTTCCACCGCCACGTCCAGCGGATTGCCGGTGCGCGTGATGGGGCCGGCCGAGTAGTCGGCGCCCGGCGTCGAGCTGAGCACGAAGGTGCGGGTGGTATCCGGGTTGCTGGCCTCGCCGAAATTCATCGGCACGGCCCGGTAGGTCGCGAGTTGCGCGCGAAAGCCCGTCGTCGACGTGTTCGCGAGGTTGTTCGCGATCGTGGACTGCTGGTCGAGGGCCTGGCCCGCGCCCGTCATCGCTGTATAAATCAGTCGGTCCATGGTCGTCCGTCAGGAAATCGCGCGCCGCGCGTTACAGATTGATCAGCGTCTGATCGACGGTCTGCTGGGTCTTGATCGTCTGCGCGTTCGCCTGGTAATCGCGTTGCGCCGTGATCAGGTTCACCAGTTCGCCGGTCAGGTCGGTGGTCGACGCTTCCGTCGTGCCGCCCTTCAGCGAGCCGTGGTTGGTGGTGCCCGCCACGCCGATCTGCGGCACGCCCGAGGCGGTCGTCTGGATGTACTGGTTGCCGCCGACGCTGGTCAGCCCGTTCGGGTTGTTGAAGTTGACCACCACCACCTGGCCCAGCGTCATCGTCTTGCCGTTCGAGTAGATGCCGCTGACGGTGCCGTCCGTGCCGACCGAGTACGAGGTCAGCGAGCCGGTCGGGAAGCCGTCGGCCACCAGGTTCGACGAGGCGCTCTTGCTGGTCGAGAACTGCGTCGAGGTCGACAGGTCCAGCGAGATCGCCTGCGGCGTCACTGCGCCCGTGCTGTTCGGCACGCTCAGCGAGAACTTGCCGAGCGAGGTCGTGGCCGCGCCGGTGGCGGCGCTGGTCGAGCTGACCAGCTTGCCCGAGCTGTCGAACGTCATCGAACCGATGTCGGTCGGCGTGGTGTTGTCGGCGCCCGCGTACACCTCCCAGGTGCCCGTGGTGGTCGACTTCACGAAGTACAGGTTGACGTTCTGCTGGTTGCCGAGCGAATCGTACGTTTGCACCGGCTGGCGCAGCGTGTAGCTGGTCGAATCGGTGTAGTTGAACGGCGTGGTGGTTTGCGTCGTGTCGGTCTGGCTCAGGTTGAACTGGCCCGTGATCGCGGTGGACGCCTGCGGGGAGATGTTGCCCTGCGGCGCCGACAGCGGCTTCAGCGAGGCGGTGTTGATGGTGCCGTCGGCGTTCACGCCGTAGCCCATCAGGTTCGCGCCGGCCGAGTTGACGATGTTGCCGTTCGCGTCGGCGTGGAACTCGCCGTCACGCGTGTAGGTGGTGGTGCCGTTGCTGCTGACCTGGAAGAAGCCGTTGCCCGAGATCGCCATGTCGAGCGGATTCTGCGTGCTCGTCAGCGAGCCCTGCTGGAACACCTGCGCGACCGCCGCGAGCTGCGTGCCGATACCGATGCCGTTCGCAACCGCGGTCGACACCGAGTTCGCGTACAAATCCGAAAACTGCGCCGTGGCGGCCTTGAAGCCGACCGTGTTCGCATTGGCGATGTTGTTGCCGATCACGTCGAGATCGTTCGACGCACCTTGCAAACCGCTCAAACCCTGTTGGTAACCCATGTTGGTCTCCGTCGGCCTGTGGCCGGATCAATCGATTAGGAAGAAGCGTTCGAGTCTTTCGACGAATCCGAGCCGCTGGAGCCGGAACCCGAACCGCTCGAAGCCGAGGACGACGCCGACGGGAAGATCGCGCCGATGTCGGACAGGCCGACGGTCGAGCCGTTCGACAGCGCCAGGCCTGCCGAACCGTCGGCCTGGCGAACCACGCCCTGCACCTGGGCCACCGTCATGGTGGTGGCGTTGGCGGTGGCGCCGGTCGAATCCGTGTACGTCGCGCTGATCGTGTAGGCGCCATCGGCCAGCGGCGCTCCGGTCGAATCGGTCGGCGTCCAGGTCAGCGGCACCGTGCCGGCCGACTGCGCGCCTTCGTTGACGGTGTTGACCACCTTGCCGGTCGAATCCTTGACCGTGATGGTCAGGTTCGAGGCCGCGGTCGTCAGTTGCA
Organism: Burkholderia sp. 3C; assembly: GCF_054589155.1. Taxonomy (NCBI): domain Bacteria; kingdom Pseudomonadati; phylum Pseudomonadota; class Betaproteobacteria; order Burkholderiales; family Burkholderiaceae; genus Burkholderia; species Burkholderia sp. 3C. The sequence continues at coordinate 4,105 of NZ_BAAILN010000020.1, read as the reverse complement.
CGCCGAACGCCGTGGTGGCGCCGCCGGACACGTTCAGCGTGCTGCCCGGGGCGAGCACGTTCGAGCCGACCAGCAGGGCGGCCTGGGTCGACTGACCGGCCGTGATCTGCGACGACAGCGAGGTCAGCGACGAATTGAGCTGGGCGATGCCGCTCACCGTGTTGATCTGCGCGAGCTGCGAGGTCATCTGCGAGCTGTCGACCGGGCTCGTCGGGTCCTGGTTCTGCAACTGGGTGACCAGCAGCGTCAGGAACGTCTGTTGCAGATCCGCCGCCGACGTGCCCGTCGAGTTGGCGTTCATGGTGTCGGTCGGCGTGTTCGTGACGGTCGTGCCGCTGCCGCTGATGGGGGTACTCATGTCCGGGTTGCCTTTCGCGAATGCGCTCGCGGATCGCTATGTCAGTTACGGGATTACGCGGAGAGCGTCGGCCTTCAGGTGCCGATCGTTAAAGTCTTCAACATCAATTGCTTGGCGGTGTTCAGCGTCTCGACGTTGGCCTGGTACGAGCGCGAGGCCGAGATCATGTTCACCATTTCCTGCACCGGGTCGACGTTCGGCAGCGTCACGTAGCCGTTCGCGTCGGCCGTCGGGTTCGACGGGTCGTAGCTGGTCTTCATCGGCGTCGGATCGTCGATCACCTGCTTGACCTGCACGCCGCCCACGCCCTGCCCCGAGCCGGTGCGCGCGCCGCCGATCGGCTGGGTCTCGAACACCACCTGCTTGGCGCGGTACGGCTTGCCGTCCGGGCCGGTCACGCTGTCCGCGTTCGCCAGGTTCGATGCGGTCACGTTCAGGCGCTGGGATTCGGCGGACATCGCCGAACCGGCGACGTCGAAGATATTCATCAGCGAAGGCATGGGAGTTCCTCGTGTGCGGCTTGGGTGACGGGCGGCGGGCGGCGGGTTAGCTGCCCGACTGGATCGCAGCGAGCATCGCCTTGATCTGGCCGGTGACCGCCGTCATCCCGGCCTGGTAATGAATGGTGTTGTCGGCGAACTGCACGCGTTCCGCGTCGAGATCCACCGTGTTGCCGTCCAGCGACGGCTGGCGCGGGATGCGGTACGACACGCGGCCGTAGTCGTCGCTCGGGCCGCCGGTGGCGCTCAGGGTGGTCTTGCCGCTCATGTGGCCGGCCTCGGTGGACACCAGCGTCATGCCGCTCGTCACGCCGGCCGGTTGCGTCATCGGCAGCCGCGACGCGTTGTCAGCGCCGGCCTGGCCGCTCTGGTGCGACAGCGCGCGGCCCAGCGCCGCGCCGAAATTGACGTCGCGGGCCTGATAGCCCGGCGTGTCGGCATTGGCGATGTTCGACGACAGCAGTTCCTGCCGGTACGCGCGCACGTCGAGCGCCTGGCGATTGAACGCGAATTCGGAATCGAGTTTGTCCAGCATCGGGCATTCCTCCATCGGAAGCGGGGCGGCGTCCCGTCGCCACGACGCGCAGGACGCGGCAGGCACAGAGACGCTTTTCGATGACATGCATCGTAGGCGCGAGACGCAAGCGGCAATCGGACGAATAACCGGCAAAGCCCCCCTCTATTCATCGTTTGTCGGATGGACCGTCTCCCTAGAATGCGATCCGTACCAACGGTTTTCAGGAGGCGGCGATGGCGACAGCATCTGGCCGTGTGCGCGGATTCGGCGTACGCGCCGCACGCCGCATGGCGGCCGCGCTCGGCCTGGCCGTGTTGCTGCCGGCCGCCGCGCTGGCCCAGACGGCCGGCAGCGACGGGATGATCGTGATCCCGGGCCGCGGCGAATCGGCCGAAGCGGCGCTGTCGAACGCCACCGCGCACGGCATCGCCAACCCGACGCCGCGCGGCCCGTCGAGCCTGAACGCCTACAGTTCGGCCGACTTGCGCAACGCTTACGGCGGCGGCAGCGCCGCCTCGGGCGGCGCGCCGTCGCACGACATCGTATTGAGCGGCGATCCGAACGCCGCGACCGGCGTGGTGACGGGCGGCAACGCCGCGATGCGCGCAGCCGCCACGGCGCCGATGGCCGAGCCGCCGTTGTATCCCGACAACCGCGCCGCCATGCCGCAGGCGAGCCCGGCCGCCGCGCAATCGGCCACTCAATCGGCCGCGCCGAACGCTCAGGCCGGTTACGCGGCCGGTTATGCCGCCGGCATCGCGGCCGCCCGTCGCGCGGCGGCGGCCTCCGCGCTGCAAACCGCCCCGGCGGCACCTACCGCACCCACGCCTGCGCCGACCTCGGTCAAATCCGGTTACCAGCCCGCCGTCTATCGCGCGCCCGCCGTGCCGGCCCCGTCGGCCGCCGCCCGCGCGCAGCAGGTCGCCCCGGTGGTCGCGCAGGACGCGCCGCCCGCCACGAACGCGATGCGTTATGCCCGGCCGGGCATCCTGCGCGTGTCGGCGCACCCGTCCGCCGTGCCGGTCTCACCCGCGGCACCCGCCGAAACCGGGGCCGCGCAGCAAGCCGCAGCGCCGGTCGCCGACGGCCAGCAGGACCCGGAGGCGATCCGCCAGGCCGCGCTCGCGTTCCTGCGCCAGCAGACCGCCGGCCTGCCCGGCAAGGCGACCGTCACCGTCTCGCCGGCGTTCCCGCGCGGGCTGGCGGCCTGCACGACGCTCGAACCGTTTCTGCCGCCCGGCGCGCGTCTGTGGGGCCGCACCACGGTCGGCGTGCGCTGCGCCGGTGCGAAACCGTGGACGCTGTTCCTGCAATCGAAGATCACGGTGCAGGGCACCTATTACGTGGCCGCCCGCGCGCTGGCGCCCGGCGACGTGCTGACGGCGGCCGACCTGACGCCGCGCGACGGCGACCTGACCATGCTGCCGCTGGCGATCGTCACCGATCCGTCACAGGCAGTCGGCGGCACCGCCCTGATGCGCGTGGCACTCGGGCTGCCGCTGCGCCAGGACATGCTGCGCAGCGCCTCGGCGGTCAGCATCGGCCAGACCGTGCGCGTGGTGGTGGCGGGTCATGGGTTTTCGATTTCGTCGGAAGGCAGTGTGCTGAACAATGCGGGGCCAGGTCAGCAGGTGCGGGTGCGGATGGCCGAGGGGCAGATCGTGATGGGGGTGGTGAAGGACTCGGGGACGGTCGAGATTCCTTTATGATGGCGGCTCGGCCGAGGCAGCCGGAAAGATTGCAAAGTTTTGTTTCTGAAAGCCTTTACTGAGGATCGAGCGCTAAAGTTCGGCCCTGCGATGCCGTTATCTCGCTCAAATCGTTCAGGAAAGCCCATCGTGAAAATCGATTCCTCCTCCGCCTCCAATGTCCGCCCGGCGTCCACCGACGCCGCTTCGTCGCGCACGCAGGCCAGCGCCGCCGCTCCGGCCGCGCCCGCCGCGACCGACACGGCCTCCGCCAGCAGCGACGCCAACGTGAACCTGTCGTCCCTGTCGACCAACCTGCAATCCCTCGCGGCGTCCGGCTCGTCCGACATCGACACCGCGAAAGTCCAGTCGATCCGCGACGCGATCAGCAACGGTTCGCTGTCGATCGACACCGGCAAGATCGCCGACGGCATCCTGCAGACGGCGAGCGAACTGTTGCGCACGCCGCCCCAGCTCGGCTGACCGGCCGGCGGTGGGCGACGGCAATCGGCGCGCGGATGGTCCGCACGTCGGCGTTTTGAGCGAGACGCAATGAAAGAAGCACTGTTGGCGACGATCAACGACGAACACGCGACGGTCGAGGCTTTCGCGTCGCTGCTCGCCTACGAGCAACAGGCGTTGACGGCGGCGTCGCCGGCCGAAGCGCTGCCCGGCATCATCGAGCGCAAGACCGAGTTGGTCGAACGCCTCGCCACGCTGGAAAAGCTGCGCGATACCCAGCTCGTGGCCCTCGGCTATCCGGCCGGCCGCGCCGGCATCGACGCCGCCTCGGAGCGCGACCCGAGCGTCGCGAGCCGCTGGCGCCTGCTGCGCGACGCCACCGAGCGCGTACGTCACGCCAATCTGAACAACGGCATGCTGATCCGCATCCGCATGGATTACAACGAGCGCACCCTGCAGGTGCTGCGCGCGCAACCGCCGCGCGCGGGCCTGTACGGCCCGGACGGCCGCGTCTCGGCGCCGGTTCGCTGAATCCGATTCGCTGAAATGACCGCCGGCGCGGGCAGCCTGGGCTGCCCGC
>NZ_BAAILN010000019.1:0-30420 GCF_054589155.1 Burkholderia sp. 3C | reverse complement strand
CTTAACTGTGGTCGATAATTTTAGTCGGGAGAGCGTGGCGATCACGGTCGATTACGCCTTGAAGGCAGCCGATGTCGTCGCTACGATGAACCATTTGAAATCGCGCCCTGGCAAACCCACGGATAATCCGTTCATCGAATCGTTCAACGGCAGCTTGCGGAACGAATGTTTGAACGTGCATGGGTTCTTGTCACTGGACGATGCGCGGGAAAAGATCGAGCACTGGCGGCAGGATTACAACGAATTCAGACCGCACAGTTCGCTAGGCGATCTGACGCCGTGCGAGTTCCGGCTCGCACACCTTGAGGCCGGAAACCTCCAAGTCTAGGCGCTCGGCTGGTCGGGAGGAGGTCAAACGGCTCCAACAAAAAAAAGCGGGCAACCTTCTGAATGACCTTTTGCGCGGGCAAGTGCTGCCCCGCTACGTATTTGTTGAACTGCCGACGATTGATGTCGAGCTTCCGACAAAATTCGGAAACCGAATCAAATGTGGCGGCCAAGTAACTCAGGTTGGCTGCCACATGATGGAGATCTTGTTCGCGGTTCATTTCTGATTCTGCCTTGCTAGGAAAATCCTGGCCGCAAATCTCTTCGCATCAGCGGCACTGCATCACGAGTCCGCGTATCCCGGCAAGAAACCTTGGTCGACCAGTCGAATCTCGATGCGGTTGCCAACATCGATGTGCTCGGAGTGCCGTCACGTCACGCACGACTGCGCCGCTACGGTCGGCCGTCCCGGCCGCCCAGCCCCCCTTCACGGCCGTGACCTTGGTCAAGCCCGGACGACAGGATCGCCGAGAGATGTGGACGATATTTCTTCCTAGGCATGTCCGTTTTTCATGTAAATTGGCTCGGCTATATAATTTCCCAATGCGTGCACCGCTGCAACTAAAACCCATAGATGAATCGAAAAGTTTCGATGAAGGACGTCGCGCTGGCTGCGGGGGTTTCCCAGCCAGCCGTCTCGTACGCGTATAACAAGCCCTCCGAGATCTCCGATGCCCAGCGCGAACATATCCTGAGCGTCGCCAAGGCGCTTGGCTACCCAGGGCCGAACGTCCGCGGTCGCAGCCTTCGCTCCGGGCGCGTCGGCGCGATTGGCTTGATGATCATGGACGAACTGCCTTATGCGTTCACTGATCCATCCACAGTTGCGTTGCTGCGCGGAATCGCCGAAATCAACGAACAATCGAACGTTGCGCTATCGTTGTTTCCCCTCCAGAAATCCGAAACGGACGATCCAGCTCGCGGCATGAGCCTGGCTGTTCGAGGATTCGTCGACGGCTTGATCGTGCATAGCCTGCCGGATCAATACCCCGGCATCGACGTCGCCATCCAACAGGGCATACCGCTCGTCATCGTCGATGCGCCTGTCATCGATGGCCTGCCGTTTGTCGGCATTGACGACTTCTCGGCCGGTGCGACGCAAATGCAGCACCTGATTGATCTGGGCCACCGCCGCATCGGCATCGCCGCGGATCGCCTTCGGCCTGACGGCATACGCGGCAGCGTCACCGCACGGCGCCTGTCCCGCTCGACGGAGCGCGTGGTATCGGCGCGCCTCAAGGGCTATCTCTCCGTGCTCGAAGCGGCCGGGCTCGGATTTAACGACGTTCCGATCGTGGAAGCGGGCGGGTTCGACGAGGCATCGTCGGCCTGGGCTGCGGAACAATTGCTGGCCACGCCGGGGCTGACCGCCATCGCAACCACATCGGACATCATGGCGTTGGCGATCCTGAAAGCGGCGAAGGCAAACGGCATTGCGGTCCCCGCTGCCCTGTCCGTGATCGGTTTCGACGATATTCCCGAAGCAGCCGCAGCCGGCCTGACGACGATCCGGCAACCGCTCATCGACAAGGGAAGAGAGGCAGCGCGTATCCTTGATGCGCTGCTGGCGGCGCCGCCCGGAAAAGCCACCATCGAGCGCACGATTTTCCCCACCGAGTGCGTCGTACGCACCAGTACCGCCGCAATCGCGACAGGTAGCCGCTCTCCCCGCCGAAGCTGACACCGGCATCGGCAGGTCAACGCACACCACAGCCAGCCGCGCTCGCCACATCTCGCAAGCCCCCCACGCTATCGCTTGCACCGTGCAAGCGCTGGCACACAATCACGCCGTGCATTCTGCTGCACACGCGTGCGTCCGACTGCGCCACTTTCCCTCCACCTGCGAAATTGCTCGCCAAAAATGGCGATTCGATACTGCGCTCGCCATGTATCAGTCCGGCGCAACGAAAACCAACAATCAAGTCATATTGACAGGTGGAGTCAATGAAGCAACACGTCATGGCGCTCGCGGCGCTGATAGCCGTTGTGCACTTCCAGCAGCATGCTCACGCACAAAGCTCCGTCACCCTGTACGGCACGCTCGATGCCGGCATCGCCTATCTTCACAATAGCGGTGGCCAAGCCTCGCAATGGCGGGTGTCGACCTCGAATCTCTCGCCCAACACGTGGGGCATCAAAGGCAATGAGGACCTCGGTGGTGGCATGCGTGCCGTGTTCCAGCTCGAGAACGGTTTCGACACCGGCACCGGCCAGGCGCTTCAGAACGGGCGCCTGTTCGGCCGAACCGCGATGGTCGGCCTGAGCAGCGCAACCTGGGGCACGCTCACGTTCGGGCGCCAATTCGATCCAGTCACCGACTTCGTCCAGCCAATCACGGCCGACCAGTTCAGCGGCACGTTCGCGACACCGGGCGACATCGACAACTACGACGACAGCGCGTGGTTCAACAATGCCGTCAAATGGACCAGCCCCAGCCTGTCGGGCCTGTCCGCGTCCCTCATGTACGCGTTCGGTGGTGTCGCCGGCTCGGTCGGTTCCGGGCAAACCTGGTCGGCCGCGCTTGGATACGCTCAAGGGCCGCTGAACCTGGCTGCCGGCTACCTTCATGTCGACAATGGCAACCCGAGCAGTTCGGCACGCGGCGCCTCGAGTGCGGACAGCTTCTTCAACAGCGCGGTCAACCGCGCATTCGAGACGGCGCGTTCGATCGACATTGCGCGGGCTGCCGCTCAATACGCATTTGGCGCCGTGACCGTGGGCACCGCCTACTCGCACGTCAGCTACGCACCCGACGCAGCATCGACGTTCTCGGGTTCGCAGCGGTTCGACAATGGCTCTGTGTTCGCGAGCTGGATGGCGACACAATCGTTCCAGGTGGTCGGCGGATACAACTACACGCGCTCCAACGGCAACGCAACGGCTCGCTACCATCAGGTCAACGCGGGTGTCGACTACCTGCTGAGCAAGCGGACAGACCTCTACGCGACCGTCGGCTATCAGCACGCGTCTGGCAACAATGGCGCAGGCCCGGCACAAGCCGTCATCGGTTCGTACGACGTCGACTCGGGCGCGGCCTCGCAGGTGCTCGCCATCGTCGGGATGCGCCACAAGTTCTGATCGGGCCGGACGGCGAGAAGACGCTCAGCCCTCGCCGCCCCAAATGACGTGGCCGTGCTCGCCGCTCAAATAGTCCGTCACTTCCATCGGCATCGAGACATCGCCCGGCAGAATGACCGTCGCCTGGCGCAAATGATGCCTGCGAATCGTGCCGCGTTCGGCAAACCCGAATACCAGGCGCGTCGAGAAGGGTTGCCGGAACGAGGACGACGCCACGCCTGTCAGCAGGCCGTAAAGGAATCGGATCGGCCTGCGATGCTGCGGCGTCAGTACGGAAAACGTCATCTCGTTCTTCTGACGACCCTCGAAGTCCACCATGAAGATCCGGTCGCCCAGAAGAAAGCAGTAACCGCGGTATGTGAACGAATAGCCGACCTGGTTTGACTGCCCGAGCAGCGGAAAACGTTCGACAGTCACGTACTCGACCATCGAATCGTGCTGGTACAAGCACGTCACGGAACGCAGCACTCTCCCCTTGTAGATCGACGAAAGGTGATAGCGATAGTAGACGCCGAGAAAATCCTGCAGCGAGGCCGTGGACGACTCGATCAGCGGCAGGAACCGGGCCAAGCCCGGCGAAGACCTGAGGTCGATCGGCAGCTCGTAGTCGAGGCCTTCGTAGAAACTGCGAAATTCCAACGGACTCCGAAACAGATCGGACGGCTCCATCATAAAAAACTTCGCGATTTTCAGCAAAACCTTCTGTGACGGCACATGATGCGCCGCCAGGTACTTGTTGAATTGCTGCCGGTTGATGTTGAGCCGCCGGCAGAAGTCGGCAACCGAATCGTAGGACGACACCAGCAAAGCCAAGTTGGCGGCCAGATTAGAAAGATCCCGTGGGCGATCCATCAGCATTCCTCCTGAATCCGTCCGTCGATTGGATCTTCGGACAGAACGTTGAAACGGCACTCGGGCAAATCGCACTGCGTTCATGTGCGTCACCCGAAGGCCCATTGCGAAATTGAGGCGCAGTCGTTGCCATGAAATACTTCTCAATGAACCGACAACTGCCCGAAACCATCGGCCATGCAGCCTGACGACGAAACCCGCTATCGAGACACCATCGAACAGATGTGTACGGCCGCGCGCTTGACTTGCTTGCAGAAAATCGAGCGGCGTACCCGCTTCACGCGCAAGGCGGACACGTCGCCGGTCACCGAGCTCGATCGCGAGATCGAACTGACCCTGCGCGAGATCGTGCGGACGCGACACCCCGACGACGCCATCCGCGGTGAAGAATACGGGCTATCGAATCATTCCGACGGCGACAAGTCAAAGCGCATCTGCTGGGTCATCGACCCGCTCGACGGAACACGTGCCTTTATCACCGGCAGTCCTCTCTGGGGCACGCTCGTCGGCGTACTGAATCACGGCAAACCCTGGCTAGGCGCCATCGAACTGCCGATGCTGCGCAAGCGAATGCTGTCCTGGACCGCCCGCGCCGCCCCTGCACCGTTCGGCTCCTCCTCCCTCGCTCACGCCAGTATGGCGACGACCACGCCCGACAAGCTCAGCGAACCGCATCGCCGTGCATTTCATCGCTTGCGCGATGCCGTCGGCACCCATCGCTATGGCGGAGACTGCTTCAACTACGCGGCACTGGCATCCGGCAACTGCGATCTCGTCGTCGAAGCGGGGCTGGCTCCGCACGATTTTCTGCCGATCGTGCCAATCATCGAAGCTGTCGGAGGAAGCATCACCGACTGGCAAGGGCGCGCCCTCGGCGAATCCTCTCCCGGCGACGTCCTCGCAGCAGCCAATCCGGCGCTACATGCCGCCGCGCTAGGCCTGTTGTCCACCGAATCCTGATCACATCTCTCGGCATCACCGCGGCCAACGAGAGAACATCCCCGTCGGCCGCCCGGCTCACACAAATTGCTTCGCCACGCGTATCGCATTGGCCGCAATCGTCAATGCAGGATTGACTGCGGCCGACGATGGGAACCACGCGCTGTCGACCAGCCAGGCATTCTCGACATCGTGCAGACGACATCCGGTATCAACCACGCTTGAACCCGCGTCGCGTCCCATCACGGCAGTGCCGCATTGGTGCGAGTTGGTGGCAATGCCCATGCGCTTGGTCAGTACCACCGGATAACCCGATTTGCGCATCATGGCGACCGTTCGGCGCACCAGTTCGCGATGCGCTTTCAGGTTGTTGGGCTGCCAGCGCACGCGTATCGCGCCTTGCTCGCTGTCGTAGCGCACGCGATTTTCGCGGTCCGGGAGATCCTCGCTCGTCAGGTAGAGATCGACGCTGTGATCCGTTATGTAGCGCGAGATCGCTTTTGGCAGCCACGGATACATACCCGTCACCATCGGCTCACGGATCTTGCCGAGCATCTGGATATTACCGAGCGGAAACGGATTCGCATCCGAGCGCAGGTACCAATCGTTCACGGCGATCGTCTTCTGAAATCGGACAGGATTGATCCGCCGCGGGTCCATCGCGATCGTGAACGTGCTGTTATGCACCATGTAGTTGCGACCGAGCAGCCCGGAGCTGTTGCCAACACCTTCAGGATGATGGCGGTCGGCAGAGCGCAGCAGCAGCGCAGCGCTATTGACTGCACCGCAGGCAAGCACGAACTTCTTCGCGAGGATTCGGACGGGAACGCCATCACGCGTGCCCTGCGCCTCTTCCACTCGCGTGCCATCCGCGGACATGACGAGCCGCTCGATCTTCGTGCGCACCATCAAACGCGTCCCCCCCGATTCAACGGCCGGCCGCAGCGAGGAAAACTCGGCATCCCCCTTGGCGTCGACAAGGCACGGGTAACCGTCGCAGGTTGAGCAAAGTACACAGGGACGACCGGCGCCATGGTCCAGCGCAGCGGGCATCGCGAACGGCCTGAGCCCCTGCGCGCACATCGCGGCCTCGAGCCGGTGCAGCGCCGGATCGTGTGCGATGGCCGGAAACGGATAGCGGCCGGAACGCCACGGCTCCGTCGGGTCGATGTCCGCCTCACCATGCACGCGATAGAGCCGCTCTGCCGCAGCGTAGTAAGGCTCCATCTCGGCGTAGGTAATCGGCCAGGCCGGCGAAACGCCCTCGGCGTGTTCAATTTCGTGGAAATCGGCTTCGCGAAAGCGCGGCAGCATCGCGCCGTACACCTTCGTATTTCCACCGACGTAATAGAACACACCCGGCGAAAAGGCCGTACCGGCCTCGTCGAGCCACGATTCCGCGTTCCGATATCGACCATCACGAAAGACGGAATCGGCGCTCCAGTTATCGATCTCGCGCGGCAGAAAATCCCCGCGCTCGATAACGAGCACGTCGTGCCCTTGCCCCACAAGACTGTGTGCGAAGGTGGAGCCGCCCATGCCGGATCCGACGATCGCCACATCGCAGGTCACTGTTCCATCGTCCCGAGGTTCGACCGTGCGAACTTCGCGCCGAAACACCGGCGCGAAGTCCCTCGAGTCGACCAGCGGGCGATGAACGAGAGTTGCATCGCTCATACTGTCGCAGCCTTACAGATGTTGTTCCGATTGCCGGAATTGCATGTACTCATCCTGACGCTCGTCCGTGATGTAGCCCGGGATCGGGAAATCCCACCAACCCGGCACCCACGGGCCGGCCGCGTCGCGGTCGGTCGGGATTTCGATCAGGCACGGTTCGTTGCATTCGAGCGCTTCCTTCAGAATCGGCTCGAGCGCATCGTTGCTGTCCACGCGCCACGACTTGAGACCAAACGCCTTGCCGATTGCTTCGAAGTCGGGCGAATACGGGCGGCCGTCCGGGTAGTTGAACTCGGTCCCGATGTGGCGGCTGGTCTGCTTGCGCTGGCCGCCGCGGATCGACATGTAACCCGCGTTGTTCTGGATGATGAAGATCACCGGCAGATTGTTGGTCACGCAGATCGCGATTTCCTGCGAGGTCATCAGGAAGTCCCCGTCGCCGAGCAGACACACGACCGGGCTATCCGGCTTCGCCAGCTTGGCGCCAATCGCGGCCGGCACCGCCCAACCCATCGACGAGAAACCGCCCGACGTCAGGTGGGTACGCGGTTCGTAGACGGGGAACGTCTGCTTGACCGCACCCTGCGTATTGCCCGAGCCGACCACCACGATCGTGTCGCGCGGGAAGATCTTGCGCAGCGCGCCGAGCGGACGTTGCGACGTGAACGGGAAGCGGTCGGAGTCGCGGCGCGTGGCCAGCTTCGCTTCCCATTCCGCCTTGTAGGACGCCACCTGGCCGAGATAGTCTTCGCGCTCGACGGTGTCTTGCTTCAGTGCGTCGACGATATGAGCAAGCGCGTGCTTCGCATCGGCGACGATGCCGACCGTCACCGGATAGTTCTTGCCGATCTCGTGCGGGTCGATATCGATGTGAATCAGCTTGCCCGGCGGGATCGAGAACGTCACGCCCTTCGCATAGCTCGACGACGACCAGTCGGTAAAACGGCAGCCCACGGCGAGAATGACGTCTGCGCTCGACGCCACCTTGTTCCCTGCCATCGTGCCGGTCTGCCCGACGCTGCCGGAAAACAGTTCGTGATCTTCGGGGAAACCGCTCTTCCCGTTCCACGTCGTGACGACGGGGATCTTCCAGGCTTCGGCGAGCGCGCGAACCTCAGCCGCCGCTTCGCCGGTAATCACGCCACCGCCAATCACCATTACCGGGCGTTGAGCGCTGCGCAGCACATCTGCCGCTTTCGCAATCGCGGCCGGGTCGGGGAACACCTTGCCAACCGGCGTGCGTTCCTCAAGCTTGTGCAGCGTCACTTCAGCCGCTTCGGCCTGCGTGTCCATCGGAATCTCGATGTGCACGGGGCCGGGACGGCCGGTCATCATCGAGCTGAACGCGCGGTGCATGATAAACGGCAGTTCCTCGACGCGCTGAGCCACCCAATGGCGCTTCGACACGGCTTCGGCGATCTTCGGAAAATCGTTGTCGACGAAACGCTCCAGTTCCTGAAGGAGGCCGTGACCGCGCATGTGCGTGGGCGGCCCGCCGGTGATGAGCATCACGCTCGTGGAGTCGGTGTAGGCCGTGGCCATGCCGATCACCGTGTTGCTTGCCCCCGCACCAATCGAAGTGACAGCCGCCATAGGCTTGCCCGACACGCGATAGAAACCGTCGGCAAGGTGAACCGCGCTCTGTTCATGGAACACCTGAATGAATCGAATTTCGGAATCCTTCTCGAGGAAGGCATCCGTGAGCGTCCAGATGCCGTGACCGGGAATGCCGGCCACGTATTCAACGCCATAGTTCTTTAGCGTCTGAGCGACGATTTGACTACCAGTAAGCTTTGCCATGATCGTTCCGCAAAGTAATGAAAATTTAAAGCCACGAGCCGCCCAACGGGCGAGACCGAGGCACTGCCGAGAGCGCGCTCGGTGATGGAGCTGACAACGATCAGGCCCGCACGGCCCATTGCAGCCCCTGCTTCGTCAGGCGGCGGACATTGGGGTCCGCGAGGTTGCCGGTGTCGTGGCCAATCGAGTGATAGAAGACGCGCCCATCGCCCCACTGCTTGACCCACGCGACAGGGCTCTTGTTGCCGGCCAGCCACGGAAACGGCTTACCGTCGAACGTGGTCTCGGCGAGCATGTGGTTGTTCGGATCAACCTGCATGTAATACTGCTCGGATCGCACTTCGAAGTCCTGAACACCTTGTGTAACGGGATGCTCGCGGTCAATAAGATTCACCTGATACGGATGGGGATAGCCCTCGCCCGCCGGATGTTCGACGAACGAGCCGCCCAGCACCATGTGGTAGCGCAGGCTGGCGCGGAACGCAGCGCCAGCGCCATGCCAGGCAGCCAGGCCCGTTCCGCCTTCGATTGCCTCGAGGAGACGGTTCTCCTGCGATTGCGTCAGCGTTTCGGTCGTGACCGCGTTGTTCCAGCCAATCACGATGAGATCGAATGCGGTGAGATCGCGGTCGAGCGTGAAGATGTCCGTCGACGCTTCGACTTCCCAGTCCAGCTCGTCGAGCAACTCGCGCGTCCAAGCGGCGACTTCGTACGGAAAGTGTCCCGGCCAGCCGCCGTAGAGATGCAGTACACGCGCCATGATCCGACTCCTTTAATGAGATAACTTATACGTATAAGTTGCGTATGCTGAAAGAACAATTCGTGGGTGTCAAGCCAAGTGAGTACCTTTAGATGTTGAAAAGAACGAATGACGTGGATCGACGCACTGGGTGCGCCGCTCTGCATCTATCTCGCACATCGAATCGGTGAGGCCTGCACCTCCGCGGCACAGCTCCACAAGCCTTTCATTGGCGATCTCGATACGAAATGAGGTAGCCGTGCGCCACATTTCGCTGAAGACGGTCGCTCAGAACTGCGTCGCATCGAACAGGCGACGTGCGCCACATCGCGCCCATTCGAGCCAGTTTGCGAAATTGCTCCCGACAAACCTGCCACCGACAATCAGCCGTCCGATTCGACGAATCGGAAAAGGCTTTCCGCCCGATGCGCACTCCGTGTCTGCATTGGACGGATCTACGTGTTCTCGGAGGTGTTGGGTGATTCGGTATCTGAAGAAAAGCAAGCCTGTGGAAGTGCAGGCGGAGATCGCGAACCAGGTTCGCGCGACGGTGGAAACCATCATTGCGGAAGTCGCTGCAGACGGCGATACCGCCGTTCGTAAGTATTCCAAACAATTCGACAGCTGGGCCCCGGCATCCTTTCGTCTGAGCGATGAAGAGATTCAGGCCTGTGTCGCTACGCTGTCCGCGCGTGAAATCGAGGACATCCGCTTCGCGCAAGCTCAGGTTCGCCGCTTCGCCGAGGTCCAGCGTTCTGCGCTGAAGGATGTCGAGGTAGAAACCCTGCCCGGTGTGGTCCTCGGCCACAAGAACATCCCGGTGAATTCCGTTGGCTGCTACATCCCGGGCGGCCAATACCCGCTGCTTGCATCGGCACACATGAGCGTGCTTACTGCGAAAGTCGCGGGCGTCAAGCGCGTGGTGGCTGTCGCTCCGCCCTTCGCCGGCAAGCCGCATCCCGCAATCGTGACCGCCATGCACCTCGCCGGCGCCGATGAGATCTACTGCGCCGGCGGCGTCCAGGCCATCGCGGCACTGGCGCTCGGCACCGAGCAGTTTCATCCGGTCGACATGATCGTAGGCCCCGGCAATGCCTATGTCGCGGAAGCCAAGCGACAGTTGTTTGGCAAGATCGGCATTGATCTCATCGCCGGCCCGACCGAGACCCTCGTGATCGCCGACGATTCGTCCGACGTCGAAATCGTTGCGGCCGACCTGCTGGGACAGGCCGAACACGGCGTGAATTCGCCGACCGTGTTCCTGACGAACTCGAAGCAACTGGCCGAAGATCTGCCGGCGGAGATCGAGCGTCAGCTCGCTATTCTGTCTACCGCTCCGGTGGCTTCGGTGGCATGGCGCGACTATGGCGAAATCGTGCTCTGTGACACGCTCGACGAGATGGTCGAGGAAGCCGACCGTATCGCATCGGAACACGTTCAGGTGATGACGCGCGATCCGCTGTATTTCCTGCAGCACATGACGAACTACGGCGCGTTGTTCCTCGGCGATCGTACCAACGTCTCGTATGGCGACAAGGTCATCGGGACCAACCATACACTGCCGACCATGAAGTCCGCGCGATACACCGGCGGGCTCTGGGTCGGCAAGTTCATCAAGACTTGCACGTATCAGCGAGTGCTGACCGACGAAGCGTCGGCGCTCGTCGGCGAATATTGCTCACGCCTCTGTGCTATGGAAGGCTTCGCCGGCCACAAGGAGCAGGCGGACATTCGCGTGCGCCGCTTCGGCAAGGTCCCCGTCTAACGGCGGCCGCGCGCCCCGCTCGATGAAAAAGGCACCCGCAAGAGGGTGCCTTTTTCATGGGTGATGCGCGGCACATTCCGGTCAGGAATTCACATCCGATAAGACGATCCGCGCGGATGCCGCCACCACCAGCAACAAGCCTGCGACAATCAGGAACGACGTCGGCAAGCCGAATGCTTCTGCAACACCTCCCAGCATCGCCGGTCCGGCAAGCATCTCGGCATAGCCCATGGTCGCAACGACCGGCATCGCCAGCTCGGCCGGCATGCGCCGCTGCCTCGACATCTGCAGAAACAGCAACGGAACGATGTTGGCGATCCCCAAGCCAATCACCGCAAACAACAGCAGCAGGACCATCCACTGGCTCAGCGACACCAACGCGGCAAGGCCTGCCGCCGCAACGATCGAGCCCACCAGTAAGACCCTGGCGCCGCCAACAGCGTGCGCGATTCGGTCACCGCTAAGTCGGCCGAGAGCCATCGTCGCGGCGAACACCGCGTAACCATATCCCGCATGCGCCTGACTGAACGCCTTCTGCGTGGTCAGGAACACGCCGCTCCAGTCGAGGACAGCACCTTCGGCCAGGAACGCCACGAGACATAAGACACCCACCCATACTACGTGCGGAGTCGGCACGCCTAGACGAAACTTGGCTCCGGCGCCGGTTTTTCTAATGAAATGCCGTCCGGCGAACAGCCATAGCAGAACCATCGTGCCGACCACGCACGCAACCGCCTGAAGCCCTGGAAAATTCAGTGAGAGCAGCGTACTGACGCCGGCCGAGCCTACGATGGCGCCAATGCTGAACCAGGCGTGGAAGCCGGACATCAGCGATTCCTCGTGCATGCGCTGCACGACGGCTGCCTGCAGGTTCATAGCCGACTCGGTCATGCCGATACCACCGCCGAAAAGGAACAGGCTGGCCGACAACACCCGCACATCGTTGGTCCATACCAGCGCGAAGAGACATGCACATACGAGCGGGCCGGACAACAGAATGATGCTTCGACATCCGAAGCGGCTTGCCGCGGCGCTTCCGATAGGCATAGCGATCAGGCTTCCAACACCAAACCATAGCAAGGCAAGCCCGAATTCACTGTCGTGCAGCCCCATCCGCGCTTTGGCAAGGGGGGCGAGTGGCGCCCAGCTAGACAGCATGAAGCCAAACGAAAAAAAACCGGCACGCGTCGAAATGCGCGCCCACACGGCGCTGCGAGGCGGCGGACTCATTACGCATGTACTCATCGGCGTCGAGATTCTCCAGATTGCAAAACCCAAAGCGATCCGGCACCGGTTCGTCTTTCGACGGACAGGTGCCGGGGCTAAATTGACCGAATGTGTTGGAGACGATCAGATTTTCAGTTCCACGCTACGCCCGAAGACGTATCGGACCACGAAGTAATAAGCGAGGCCCAGGGCCAGCCAGATCAGTCCCATCTTCAGCGTAGCCGCCCGCATGGCGACCATCAAAGCGATAATCACGACGAAGCCGATGGTCGGGAGGATCACGTGATTCCACACGTCTTTCGATTTCTTCTTGATTCGGAAGTAGCCGATCACCGACAGGTTGACCAAGATGAACGCGGAAAATGCACCGAAGTTCTGGAACAGCGCCAGATCGTCAAGCCGATCCTGGAACGCCAGCGCGATCACGAGCGACACCACCGCCACGAACAAGTTCGCGACATAAGGTTGACGCGACTTGCGCGAAAGACGCGAAAACACCTTGGGCAACTGGCGGTCGCGGCCCATCGCGAAGATAATCCGCGCAATGGCCATCTGGCAGACGATCGTGCACGGCACCCCAAAGGCGACCGCGGTGCTAATTGAGGTCATCGCGAACAACCAGTGCCCGCTGGCATACGCCGAAATATCGTAGAACGCGCTGTCCGGAGACAACACCTTGGCGCCCGGTGCCAAATCAGCGGCAATCCAGCTCTGCAAGACGAACAGCACCGCGATGATAATCAGCGTCGCCATGCCAGCGAAGCTCGACATGTGGCGCTGCTCGCTCTTCACTTCCTCGCCGAGCGTGGTGATGGCATCGAAGCCGAGGAAGTTCGTCGAGCCGATCAGAATCCCCGTGCCAAGCCCCGCCCATGTGAATGCATGGATATTGAACAGCGAGCCGAGCGTCAGCCCGCCGTGGCCTTTCCCGCTGTACAGGGCGATCAGCCCCGCACCGACGAATGCTGCGAGCACGACCAGCATGACGACCAGGAACGCTTGGTTGACCTTCGCCGTAACCGACACGCCGACCAAGTTCAACACGGTCCCGAGCCCGACGAAACCGAGAATCCATATCGAGCGGGGAATCTCGGGGACCAGGCTATTCATCGCCACTGCGCTGACGACTGCCAGCAGACCCGGCGCAATGATGTAGTCGAGAAACACCAACCACCCGGCGAGAAACCCGGCCAAATCACCGATGCCGTTTTGCGCATAGGTGTATGCAGAGCCAGCGACCGGAAACTCTTTGCTCAACACCTGATAGCTGCGCGCCGTGAACATCATCGCTACCACGCTGACGAGATACACAAGCGGCACCATCCCACCGCTGACATTCGCGATGATGCCGTACAAGGCGAATGGCGCAATGGGCAGCATGTACACCATGCCGTAGATAATCAAATCGAGAACGCTTAATTCGCGACGCAGCTTCAAAGCCGAGCCATGACCATTAACTACAGAATCCGAATTCCCTGTATTGGGCAATTCAGCAACCACACCAACGGCATTTGCACCGAAGGTATCGCGAGACAGATTATTTGCCATTTCCGACATCCTTTGACTTCGAGAGACGAGGACACAACTCATCATCTTTCAGGGGCACGCCAACATTCGAGGCGATCATCCTGATCGAGACTTATACGTATAAGTCGCATCGTCATGCGCTCAATTTCCTGTGTCAACACTTTTGAGCTGCGGCGTATACCCCTATCTCGAAAGCTCGCACACGGAAACGGACTCACACCTCATCTGGACTCGCGCACAAAGCTACTCCCCCCACCAAGTGTCGCGAAATAAGCGTCGAACTGCGTCACGAGAAATCTCACTGGCGCAAATTTTGCGACATAGTGAGTCGACTCATAAATCTGACAATTAAACTGACCTGAGACGAATCGTGTAGCCAAACGGCAAGTGAGTTTTCTTATCCGATCGACCAATGAGAACTCGATGAAGAATCGCTACACCGACGTACAGATCATTCGCGTCCTGCGGGAATCCGAGCGTCACGAGGAACCGGTGAACGATCTGTGCAAGCGGCACAACATCACGGAGCAGACGCTCATCGCTGGCGAAACAAATTCGACGGCATGGACGTGCCCGAAGCTCGTCGACTCGAAGAGCTCGAATGAAGGCCTTGAAGCTGAACGTTCCGAGGCGCCGCCCGCGCCGGCGTCGCTGCGGCAGCGATATTCGCTTACCCCCTGGCGACTCGACCAACACTGCGGTCGAATAGCGGGCAACATCGATTGCAACCAGGTTCAGGGGCTGCGTACCTTCCGGCAAGTCGGCCATTTCGGTTTCCGCCGGCGGATGGTGAACGGACGGTCCCAAAGATGCCTGTTACCCCTCACGGCTGACATTCTGCATGTACTACGGCGCGGAATTTACCGCTGCTCGCGTCATGCGGTGGCTGCGCGACGCAAGCGTCGGCCCCGCGTTCATCGCACCTGGCAGCCCTTGGCAGAACGGATTTGTCGAAGGCTTCAACGGCAAACTTCGCGACGAGTTACTGAACCGGGAATGGTTTCGCAACCGGGCGGAGGCCAAAGTGCTGATAGAGCAATGGCGTCAGCTCTACAACGAAAAGCGTCCGCACACTGCGCATCGCTACCAACCTCCAGCCGCGGTCTGTCGAGCCTGGCGGGATTCCGATTACATCGACAACCGACTCACTGCTTGAGTGGCTACAAAATTCCGCCGCAGGTCAAAAATTAAGAACAACTTTTCTGACAGCCAACAGAAACTGCGAATCCATCCCTTGTCCCTCACCCACCTCGTACCGGCTCCTTCCCGCCAAACTGTACCGGTACCGTACAGACAACTGTCGCTACACTGCCTCCTCACCGACTCGATTCCCGCAACAGTCTCAAGAGGCACCACCATGAATTTCCTGACCCTGAGCGCCCTTCCCGCCGGCATGCTGTTCGCCCTCGTCACGTCGATCACGCCCGGCCCGAACAACACCATGCTGCTCGCATCGGGCGTCAATTTCGGCTTCCGCCGCACGCTGCCGCACATGGTCGGCATCAGCACCGGCGTCGCGCTCATGATGGTGGCGGTGGGCTTCGGCCTCGGCGAAGCGTTCGCGCGGTTGCCGGTGCTCTACACGGTGCTGGAGGTCGCGAGCATCGCCTACCTGCTGTATCTGGCCTGGCGCATCGGCACGTCGGGCGAAGTGAACGCCAACAACGGCAAGTCGCGCCCGATGACGTTCGTCGAGGCCGCGCTGTTCCAGCTCGTCAACCCGAAGGCCTGGATGATGGTGCTGACGGCCGCCACCACCGTTCAGCTCTCGCACGGCTACGGCGCGAGCGCGATCGGCATGGCGGTGGTGTTCATCTTGGTGGGCTTTCCGTGCATCAGCGTGTGGGCCGCGTTCGGCCAGGGCATGCGCGGCTTTCTGTCGAACCCGCGCCGCCTGCGGATGTTCAACGTGACGATGGCCGTGTTGCTGGTGGCCTCGCTCTACCCGCTCGTGGCGAAGCTCGTCGCGGCCTGAACGGGGCACGCTCCGGACACGCGCCGCCCGATCGTTCGGCATCCTGTCCGTTCCGGGCGGCCGCGAGCAGGCGCCCCCCGCGCGCCGGGTTAGTATGGCCGTCCTCCCCCTGCGAGGCCGCGGCCCCGGCCCTCCCGCCGATGAAAGTCGATACCACCACCGTCCGCCTGATCGTCGCGATGGTCGAAGAAGGCAGCATCTCGCGCGCCGCCAACCGGCTCGGGCTGGCGGTGGCGGCGGCCTCGCGGCGCGTGACGGATCTCGAAACGCAGCTCGACGCGCGCCTGTTCCGGCGCGTCGCGCACGGCGTGGAGCTGACCGAAACCGGCCACAAGCTGGTGGGCTACCTGCAGCAGATCGACAACCTCGTCGAGCGCCTGGCCGGCGACGCGCGCACGCTGGTCGGCGGCCTCAACGGCCGCATCATCATCGGTGCGCCGAAGGCGGTGGTAATCGAATTCCTGGCGGCCGATATCGCCGCGATCCAGCGCGCCTACCCGGGCATCTCGTTGAAGATCGTCGAGGAGAACAGCAAGATCGTTCAGCAGATGCTGCGCGACCGCGTGATCGACATCGGCATCTATGAAAGGAAGAGCGGCTTTCTCGATCTGCCGCCGATCCGCTATCGCGAGGATCGCCTCGTGCTCGTTTACCACCGCTCGCATTTCACGTTCGCCACCACGCCGGTGCCGCTCGACGCCCTGTTCGACGTGCCGATCGTCAGCCTCGGCAAGGGCTCGGCGGTGCTCACGGCGGTGCAGCGCGCGTTCCGCAGCAGCGGCCGGCGCTTCGACAACGATTACTCGGTCACGGGCTTCGATTCGATGCTGGCCGTGGTGCGCCACGGCCTCGGCGTGGGCCTGATGCCGCCTTCCGTACTGCGAAGCTTCCATCCCGAGCCCGAGATCGTCACGGCCGAACTCGAAGGCGACTGGCCGCAGCGCAGCTACGTGCTGTCGTTCGTCGAAGGCCACGCGCAGGCGCAAACGCTCGCCAACATCGTGCAGGCGCTGGTGGGCAACGCAGCGGCGTAAACCCGCAGCGCAGCGCGCGCCACCCTCTTGCCGCCCTCGCGCAGCCTTCGCGATCCGCGAAACCAGCCATGACCGTTACAGGCTTGCCGCTGCCATCCCCGTGCGCGACAGTCTCCGGACAGCACGACCGCCGGCAATCCCCCCGCCGCGCGGCCCCGAGACACCCGCACGGAGACACTCATGACGCAATCCCCCGCCCTTCCCCTCGACGGCATTCGCGTGCTCGACGTCAGCCAGGTCATGGCCGGGCCGTTCGCCTGCATGATGCTGGCCGACCTCGGCGCCGACGTGATCAAGGTGGAGCCGCTCGAAGGCGACCAGACGCGCGGCGCGATGGGCTTCAAGATGAAAGGCCCGGACAGCATGGGGTTCCTGAACATGAACCGGAACAAGCGCTCGGTGGCGCTCGATTTGAAGACGGACGAAGGCCGCGAATTCTTCTACGAACTGGCCAAAAGCGCCGACGTGATCGTCGAGAACTACCGGCCGGGCGTGGTGCAGCGGCTGCGCATCGATTACGACACCATCCGCGCGATCAATCCGAAGATCGTCTACGCGAGCATTTCCGGGTTCGGGCAGAGCGGCCCGTGGTCGGCGCGGCCGGGCTTCGACCTGATGGCGCAGGCGATGTCGGGCGTGATGAGCGTGACGGGCTACAAGGGCGGCAAGCCGGTCAAGGCCGGCGTGCCGGTGGCCGATATCGGCTGCGCGCTGTTCGCGGTGTATGGCGTGCTGTCGGCCTACATCGGCGCGCAGAAGTCGGGCGAGGGCCAGCATATCGACGCGTCGCTGTTCGATGCGGCGATGGCGTTCTCGATCTGGGATATGTCGGACTACTGGGGAACCGGCGTCGAGCCGCAACCGCTCGGCACCAGCAACAAGATGAGCGCGCCGTATCAGGCGGTCAAGGCGCGCGACGGTTACTTCGTGATGGGCGCGACGAACCAGAAGCTGTGGGCGCGCTTATGCGAACTGCTCGACCGCCCCGACCTGTTCGAGCATCCGCAGTTCGAAACGGTGTCGCTGCGCCTGAAGCACCGCGAGGCGCTGATCGAATCGCTGGAAACCTCGTTCGGCACGCGCGATTGCGAGGTCTGGATCGCCACCATGCTCGATGCGGGCATCCCGGCCGGCCCGATCCTGTCGTACCCCGAAGCATTCGGCAGCGAGCACGCGCAGCACCGCGGCATGTGCATGGAAATCGATCACCCGAACGAGGGCAAGGTCAAGAACATCGGCTTCCCCGTCAAGCTGCTCGGCACGCCGCAGCGCGTGCGACGCCATCCCCCGCTGCTCGGTGAGCACAACGAAGAATTGCGCGCCGAACTGGCTGCCCTGCGCCAGGCGCGCGCCGGAGCCGAACAATGAGCGAACTCGTCCGGCTCGAACGGCCCGAACCGGCGCTGGCCACGATCGTGATCGATCGGCCGCAACGCCACAACGCGATGTCGATGCCGATGTACGCCACGCTGCTCGACCTGATCGGGCAGGTGCGCGAGGACCGCAGCGTGCGCTGCGTGCTGTTGCGCGGCGCGGGCGGCAAATCGTTCGTGTCGGGCACCGACATCGATTACTTCCGCGATTTCCACGACGGCCGGCAGGGCGTGGCCTACGAGGCGCAGGTCGAGCGCGTGATCGACGCGATCGAGCGCATCGAGGCGCCCACGGTGGCGGTCGTGGACGGCTGGGCCGTGGGCGGCGGCCTCGCGATCGCCACGGCCTGCGACTTCCGCGTCTGCACCGAAGGATCGCGCTTCGGCGCGCCGATCGCGAAGACGCTGTCGAACACGCTCGCCACGCGCAACCTGGCCCGCCTCGCGGCCGCATTCGGCGTGCCGCGCGTCAAGAAGATGCTGCTGCTGGCCGATTTCATCGACGCGGCCGAAGCCAAGCATTGCGGCTACGCCTACGAGGTGGTGACGAAGGAGCACATCGATGCGTCCGCAACGGCCCTGGCGCAACGGCTCGCCGCGCTGTCGCCGGTCACGCAGCACGCCGTGAAGGAAAGCCTGCGGCGGCTGGTGGTCGAGCATCGCTTCGACGACGACGATCTGGTCGAGCACGTATACGGCAGCCAGCGCTTTCGCGACGCGGTGGCGGCGTTCGGCTCGCCCGCGAAATAGCCACACGACGAAAAAAAGCAACGATCAGGAGACGACATGAAGCGCGTAACGCTCAAGGCCAGCACCACCGTCCTGGTGATGCTGTGCCTGATGTACTTCATCACCTACGTGGACCGCGTGAACATCAGCACGGCGGCCGGCCAGTTCAAGACGCAACTGGGGCTGTCGAACACCGAACTCGGCATCGTGTTCTCGGCGTTCGCGTATCCGTACGTGATCTTCCAGTTCATCGGCGGCTGGGTCAGCGACCGCTTCGGCGCGCGCCGCACGCTGCTGGCCTGCGCGGCGATCTGGACCGTCGCCACCGCGCTGACCGGCATAGCCGGCGGCTTCGTCTCGCTGATCGCGGCGCGCCTGCTGCTCGGCCTCGGCGA
Source organism: Burkholderia sp. 3C (assembly GCF_054589155.1). Taxonomy (NCBI): domain Bacteria; kingdom Pseudomonadati; phylum Pseudomonadota; class Betaproteobacteria; order Burkholderiales; family Burkholderiaceae; genus Burkholderia; species Burkholderia sp. 3C. The sequence continues at coordinate 10,983 of NZ_BAAILN010000019.1, read as the reverse complement.
GGGCGCCACGTTCCCCGCCTCGACCAGCGCGATGGCCTCGTGGATCGCCCGCGACAAGCGCGGCATGGCGCAGGGCATCACGCATTCGTCGGCGCGGCTGGGCAACGCCATCGCCCCGATGCTGGTGCTCGCGCTGATGACCACCTTCGACTGGCGCTTTTCGTTCTACTTGCTGGGCGGCTTGAGCGCGGTGTGGCTGGTGGTCTGGCATCTGACCTACACCGAGAAGCCGGCCGACCATCCGCGCATCACGCGCGCCGAACTCGACATCCTGCCGCCGCCGAAAACGCATCCGGTCGATCCGCCCGGCACCTGGTGGCGCCTCTACAAGCGCATGGCGCCGATCTCGGCCGTCTACTTCTGCTACAACTGGATCCTCTGGCTGATGCTCGACTGGATGCCGCTGTACTTCATGCACACGTTCCACCTGAACATCAAGAAGGCGGTGATCTTCACGTCGGGCGTGTTCATCGCGGGCGTGATCGGCGACCTGGCGGGCGGCATGGTCAGCGACCGGCTGCTGCGCCGCACCGGCAACCTGAAGCGCGCCCGCAGTTACCTGGTGGCGACCTGCATGGCGCTGACCGGCCTCTCGCTGGTGCCGGTGGTGCTGCTGCACGACCCGGTGTATTCGCTGATCTTCCTCGGCGCGGCGATGTTCTTCAACGAGATGAACATCGGCCCGATGTGGGCGATCCCGATGGACGTGGCCTACGACCGCGCGGGCACGGCCAGCGGCATCATGAGCGGCAACGGCTTCATCGCGGCGATCGTCAGCCCGGTGATCGCGGGGCTGATCGCCGACCGCCTGCACAACTGGGATCTGACGTTCATCCTGTCGATCGGCGTGATGGCCTGCGGAATCCTGCTCAGTTTCGCGATGAAGCCGAACCGGCCGTTCAGCAACGACGCCGCGCGGGCGCAGGACGACGCGCTGCTGCTGTACGCGAAGGATCACCCCGCCCGCCACTGAGCCCGCCTAAGCGATCATCCCGCCATCCACCACCAGTTCGGCACCCGAAACAAACGAGCTGTCGTCGCCGGCGAGGAACAGCGCCGCGGCGGCCGCCTCGTCGGGCCGGCCGATGCGGCCCAGCGGGATCATGCCGGCCAGCATGCGCGTCACCTCCTCGCCGGCGCTGGCCATCATCGGCGTGTCGATCGGGCCCGGGCTCAACGTGTTCACGCGAATGCCGCGCCCGGCCAGCTCCTTCGCCCAGGTGCGCGCGTACGACCTGACCGCCGCCTTCGAGGCCGAATAGGTGCCGAAGCCCGCATTGCCGACCGAGCCCGCGATCGAGCCGACCAGCACGATGCTGCCGCCTTCGCGCATCAGCGGCACGGCGCGCTGCACCGTGAAGAACAGGCCGCGCACGTTCAGATCGAACACCTGATCGAAATGCGCCTCGGTGGTGGCCTCCAGCGTCGTCTGCCCGGCCACGCCCGACGAGGTCACCAGAATGTCGAGGCCGCCCGCCTTCGCCTCGATCACCCCGAACAGCCGGGCCAGATCCTCGGCGCGCGTGACGTCGGCCTGTACCGCTTCCACACGCCCGCCGATTTGTTCGCATGCCTCATCGAGTTGCGCCTGCCGGCGGCCCGCGATGAACACCTGCGCGCCGGCCTCGGCCAGCTTCCGCGCGATCGCCAGGCCGATACCGCTGTTGCCGCCCGTCACCAGCGCGGTCTTGCCTTCGAGTTTCAACACTTGCCACCTCGTCGAATGGGTTGAGTGTCCGACAAGATATACGGTGTATATTTGCTGTCAATTACGCACCACCCATAGCGCAGATATACGAAGGGATACCGGCATGGATGCAAAAGCGAGCGATCCGTTCGCCGAAATCAACGCGACGCGGATCGTGCTCGAACAGATCGCCAACAAGTGGTCGGTGTTGATTCTGGCGGTGCTGTGCACCGAACCGTCGCGCTTCAACGCGATCAAGCGGCGGCTCGATCCGATCACGCACAAGGCGCTCACCGAGGCGTTGCGGCGGCTCGAACGCAACGGCCTCGTCAACCGGCGCGTGATCGCATCGTCGCCGGTGGCCGTGGAATATTCGATCACGCCGCTCGGCCTCACCTTGCGGGAACCGTTCGTGGCGCTGATCTCGTGGGCCGGCCGGCACGGCGGCCGGATCGAGGATGCGCAGCTCGACTACGACAGCAAAGCGCAGGAAACCTGAACGTTCGCCCTGCCGCATTTCCCATCTCGCTTCCGTTCGTCACGCTGTGCTGCAGCCGCCCGACCTCCGCCCCGACGCTCGAACTGTAAAGCGCGCACCTCGCACGACGGCGCGCGGCGGCCCGACCCGGCCCCGCATTTCGCATCGATGCGCGCTTGCGGGCCGCTTCGGCGCGGCGTAGCCTGAGCGCTCCGGACGCTGGCGCGTCGAGGGCGCACCCGCCCGGGCGGGAGGGATCCGATGAACACCATCATGAAAGCCGGCGACCGCATCGAAGGCCTGCACTGGCTCGCCGAATATCATCCGAACACGCATCACATCCGCGTGATGCGCGAGCACAGCGAGGTGGGCACCTACATCGCGCCGCGCACGCTGTTCGGCGACGAGCACACGCTGCGTGCGGCCACCTGCGCCGACCGGCGCGGCATCGAAGCGGCGCTGCGTGCCTATTTGCGGCAGTTCGCGAAGACGCACGACGCGGCGGAGTGACGGCGGGGCATCGCCGTAAACGACACGACGGCCGCAAGGGCCGTCGTCGAATCAAAGCAGCGAAGGCGGCGCATCGTGCACCGCCTTCCTTTTCATGCACGCCGCAACGCCTTACTCCGCAACAGCAGCAGCAGCAGCCGCATCCTCGTCCTTGAAGATCTTGTCGGCCAGGTGGAACGCCGAATTCGCCGCCGGCACGCCGCAATAGATCGCCGTCTGCATCAGCACTTCCTTGATCTCGTCGCGCGTCACGCCGTTGTTCTTGGCCGCGCGCAGGTGCAGCGCGAGTTCCTCGCTGCGGTTCAGCGCCACCATCATCGAGATCGTCAGCAGGCTGCGCGTATGGCGCGGCAGGCCCTCGCGGGTCCAGATCTCGCCCCACGCATAGCGCGTGATCAGGTCCTGGAACTCGGTGGTCAGTTCGCTGCGGTTCGCGAGCGAGCGATCCACGTGGGCCTCGCCGAGCACGGCGCGGCGCACGCTCAGGCCGCCTTCGTAACGTTGCTTGTCGTCCATCTGCGGCTCCGTCAGGCGGTCAGGAATTCGATCAGCGCGCGATTGAAGCCCTCGGCGCATTCGATATTGGAGATGTGCGCGGCGTCGAATTCGACATGCTTCGCGCCCGGAATCGCGGCGGCCAGCGCGCGGCCCAGATCGGGCGGCGTGGACGTGTCGTGCGCGCCCGTCACCACCAGCACCGGCAGCGCGATGCCCTTCACTTCCTCGCGCAGGTCGGCGGCGTTCAGCGCGTCGCAGTTCGCGGCGTAGCCGTGGCTGTCGTGATGCACGAACGTGTCGCGCACGGCGTCGATCAGGCGCGGCTCGGCGGCGAAGAATGCCTTCTTGAACCAGCGTTGCAGCACGACGTCGACCAGCGCGGCCATGCCTTCGTCGCGCGCCTTCGCGGCACGCGGCCCCCACACTTCGGACGAGCCGATCTTGGCGCCCGTGTTGGCCAGCACGGCACGCACGATGCGTTGCGGGAAGCGTGCGGCCAGGGCCGCGCCGGTCAGGCCGCCCATCGAGATGCCGCAGAAGTTCGCACGCGCGATGTTCAGGTGATCGAGCAGGCCGATCACGTCGCCGGCCAGTTGCTCGACGGTGTACGAGCCGGCCGGCGTCTCGGAATGGCCGTGGCCGCGCGTGTCGTAGCGCAGCAGGTTGAAGTGTGCGCCGAGCGCATCGCGCTGCGCGGCCCACATCGACAGATCGGCGCCGAGCGAATTCGAAAACACCAGCCAGGGCGCATCGGCGCTGGCGGCACGGTCGATCCGGTAATGCAGCTTCACACCATTGACGGTCGCAAAAGGCATCGAGAGTTCTCCTTAATGGCCGCTCGCGTAGCGCGCGAGCACGGCATCGACGAAGGCCGCGGCCTCGCCGACGTATTGAGCAGGGTCCAGCAGGCGCGCGAGCGCCTCGGGTGCGAGATGATGGGTGACGGCCGGGTCGGCGGCCAGCACCTCGTGCAGCGTGCGGTTCGAGCGCACCGCTTCCTTCGAGGCGGCTTCGACCAGGTGATGCGCGTCGAGCCGGCCGATCTTGTCGCCGAGCGCCAGCATCACGGCCTCGCCGAGCACCAGGCCGCGCGTGGCGCCGAGGTTCGCGGCCAGCCGCGCGGTGTCCACGTTCAGCCCTTCGGCGATCGGCGCGAGCGTGGCCAGCGCGCCGCCGGCCATGCGCGCGAGTTCGGGCAGCGCGTCCCATTCGGCTTGCCAGCCGCCGAGCGCGCGCTCGTGCTCCTGCACCATCCCGGCGAACACGGTGGCCAGCAGGCCCGGCGCGCGCACGGCGGCGGTCAGCACCGCGGCGCAGCCGACCGGGTTGCGCTTGTGCGGCATGGTGGAAGAACCGCCCTTGCCGGCCGCGGCCGGTTCGGCCAGTTCGCCCACTTCGGTCTGCATCTGCAGCGAGATATCGCGCGCGATCTTGCCGAGCGTGCCGATCAGCATCGCGAAGAACGCGGCCGTTTCGGCGATGCGATCGCGCTGGGTGTGCCACGGCACGTCGGGCAGCGTCAGTTGCAGCTCGTCGGCCAGCGACGCGGCCACGCGCGGCGCGGCCTCGCGCAGGCTCGCCAGCGTGCCGGCCGCGCCGCCGAATTGCAGCACCGGCACGTCGCGGCGCAGCGCGTCGAGCCGCTGGCGATGGCGGCCGAGCGCGTCAAGCCATTGCGCGAATTTCAGGCCGAGCGTGATCGGCAGCGCCTGTTGCAGCCAGGTGCGGCCGATCATCGGCGTGGCGCGATGCGCACGCGCCAGTTCGGCCAGCGCGGCGCACACGCGGTCGAGCAGCGGCGCGATCGCGTCGAAGCTGTCGCGCAGTTGCAGCATGAGGCCGGAATCGATGATGTCCTGGCTCGTCGCGCCCCAATGGACGAACTTGGCCGCGTCGGCGTCGTCGTCCTTCACGCGGACGGTCAGTTGCTTGACGAGCGGAATCGCGAGGTTGCCGCCGAGCGCGGCGTCGCGCGCCAGCGCATCGGCGTCGAGCCGTTCGGCGCGGCAGGCGGCCACGATCGGCGCAACGGCCGAGTCGGGAATCACGCCATTGGCGGCCAGCGCGCGCGTGAGCGCGGCCTCGACGTCGAGCATCCGTTGCAGCGTCGCGGTGGGCGACCAGATCCGGATGAGCGAGGCGTCGCCGCCGATGAGGGCGGTCAATCGGGCACTGTCTTCGAACATGGAATGATCAGCAGATCGGGAGGGGCCGGGAGCGCGTATTGTCCACCGAAGCGCGGCGGTGTGCGCGCCCGGCGGCGCGGGCGCCGCGCGTGGAACGGCGGATGCCTCGCGCGGCGGCCATCGCGGCAGGAAGGTAGCGCGCGCTTACGCGGTCGCGCGTTCGGTCGCGTCGATCAGCGGGACGCCGGTGAGCGTCTGCAGTTCGTCGAACGACAGGTCGGTGAAGATCTCGCGCACGGCCAGGCCATCGCGCGTCACGTCGAGCACGGCCAGATCGGTGTAGATGCGCGTCACGCAGCCGATCCCGGTGACGGGGTACGAGCACTCGGCGGCGATCTTGCTTTCGCCCTGCTTGGTCAGGTGATCCATCATCACGAACACCTGCTTCGCGCCGATCGCCAGATCCATCGCGCCGCCCACGGCCGGAATCGCGTCGGGCGCGCCGGTGTGCCAGTTCGCCAGGTCGCCCTTGGCCGACACCTGGAACGCGCCGAGCACGCAGTAGTCGAGATGGCCGCCGCGCATCATCGCGAACGAATCGGCGTGATGGAAATACGCGCCGCCCGTCAGCAGCGTGACGTGCTGCTTGCCGGCATTGATCAGTTCGTCGTCCTCATGGCCGGCCTCGGGCGCGGGGCCCATGCCGAGCACGCCGTTCTCGCTGTGCAGGAACACTTCCTTGTTGGCGTCGAGGTGGTTCGCCACCAGCGTCGGCACGCCGATGCCGAGGTTCACGTACGCGCCGTCGGGAATATCCTGCGCGACGCGCTGGGCCATTTCATCGCGGGTCAGTCGTTTCATCTTGGTGTTCTCCGGGGTCAGGCGGCTTGCGCGGCGAGTTCGGCCGCATGCACGGCTTGCGGCACTTCGACGACGCGCTGCACGAAAATGCCCGGCGTCACGATATGTTCGGGATCGAGGCCGCCCAGCTCGACGACCTGCGACACCTGAACGATGCTGGTCTTGGCCGCGCTGGCCATCACCGGCCCGAAGTTGCGGGCCGTCTTGCGATAGACCAGGTTGCCCCAGCGGTCGCCCTTGAACGCCTTGATCAGCGCGAAATCGGCGTGGATCGGCGTTTCGAACACATAGTGCTTGCCGTCGATCTCGCGCGTTTCCTTGCCTTCGGCCAGCTTGGTGCCGTAGCCGGTGCGCGTGAAGAAGCCGCCGATGCCGGCGCCCGCCGCGCGAATGCGCTCGGCCAGGTTGCCCTGCGGCACCAGTTCCAGCTCGATCTCGCCGGCGCGGTAGAGCGCGTCGAACACCTGCGAATCGGCCTGGCGCGGGAACGAGCAGATGATCTTGCGCACGCGCTTGGCCTTCAGCAGCGCGGCCAGGCCGGTTTCGCCGTTGCCGGCGTTGTTGTTGACGATCGTGAGATCACGCGCGCCGTGTTCGATCAAAGCGTCGATCAGCTCGGACGGCATGCCTGCCGTGCCGAAGCCGCCGATCATGACCGTCGCGCCGTCGTGGATGTCGGCAACCGCCGACTGGAGGGATTCGAAAATCTTGTTGACCATGGCTCATCCTGGGGGAATCCGCGTCGCAGCATGCGACGGTCGGACAGCGCGCCGGATTGTGCTCGGGCCGCGCCGCACCGGATCGTCTCCCGATCCGGTTTTGTTCGTTATTCGAACTCAGATTCGATTAGCGAACGATGCGGCGATCATAGAATCTCGCTCAATGCGTTGTCAAGGCGGGGTGCTACCGAGACGCGGGCGTCGTCGAACGGCAAACCCACGTAGTTTTCGGCCAGCGCCTGCGCGGCGGCGGGCGAGCGCGTCACGTATTTGAGCTCGGCCAGCTTGAGGCGGTTGACGAACGGCGTGTCCTCGGCCGACGGATGCAGCATGTTGGTCATGAAGTACGAGAAATGCTCGGCGCGCCAGACGCGCTCCAGGCAGGTGGCCGAATAGGCGTCGATCGGCGCGTCGTCGCCAGCGTAGTGGGCGGCCAGCGCCCGCGACAGCGCGCGTACGTCGGCCACGGCCAGGTTCATGCCCTTCGCGCCGGTCGGCGGCACGATGTGCGCGGCGTCGCCGGCCAGGAACAGGCGGCCGTGGCGCATCGTCTCGCACACGAAGCTGCGCATCGGCGTGACGCTCTTCTGCGTGATCGTGCCCTCGGTGGGCGTCCAGCCGCTGCGGTTCGCGAAGCGCGTGTGCAGTTCGTCCCAGATCCGCGCGTCGGACCAGTCGGCCAGATCCTCGTCGGGGCGGCATTGCAAATACAGGCGCGTCACGCTCGGCGAGCGCATCGAGAACAGCGCGAAGCCGTTGTCGTGATGCGCGTACACCAGTTCGTCGAGCGACGGCGCGGCGTCGGCCAGGATGCCGAGCCACGCGTACGGATACACGCGTTCGAAGCAGCGTTGCAGCGTTTCCGGGATGGTTTGCCGCGCGAGGCCGTGGAAGCCGTCGCAACCGGCGATGAAATCGCAATCGATGCGCTCGGCGCGGCCATCCTGGCGCGTGAACGTCACGGCCGGGCGCTCGCCCGTCACGTCGTGCAGCGCCACGTCGCTGACCTCGAAATGCATCGCGTGGCCGTGTTCGACGCCGGCCGCGATCAGGTCGCGCACCACCTCGTGCTGGCTGTAGACGGTGATCGCGCGGCCGCCCGTCAGCGCCGACAGGTCGATGCGGTGCCGCTCGCCCGAGAACAGCAGTTCGATGCCGTGGTGGACCAGCCCCTGGCGGCGCATCCGCTCGCCGAGGCCCGCCTCGTTCAGCGTATCGACGGTGCCCTGCTCCAGCACGCCGGCGCGAATCCGGTTCTCGCAGTATTCGCGTGAGCGCGCTTCGATCAGCACCGCGTCGATGCCTTGCAGGCGAAGCAGATGGGACAGCAGCAGCCCGGCGGGACCGGCGCCGACAATCGCGACTTGGGTACGCATTGTTCGTCTCCTGAACATTGATTCGAGTAATGAATCGGATGTTCGGGCTTCACCGACTATGCGGCAATCCCATTTTGGAGATATGTTTCATATCGATTTCCGATAGTGCGCCCCCGTGCCCGAACTCGATCTGAACCTGATTCCCTACCTCGTCGCGCTCGACGACGCGCGCAACGTGAGCCGTGCGGGCGACCTGCTCGGCGTGAGCCAGCCGCGCGTGAGCGCCGCGCTCGGCCGGCTGCGCGAGCACTTCGGCGATCCGCTGTTCGTGCGCACCTCGCGCGGCATGGAGCCCACGCCGCGCGCGCTGGCGCTGGTGCCGGCCGCGCGCGACGCGCTCGCGCAAATCCGCCGCGGCCTCGACACGCCGCACGATTTCGATGCGGCCACCACTACCGGCACGTTCTCGATCGCGCTGTCCGACGTCGGCGAGATCGTGTTCCTGCCGCGCTTGCTGCAGGCGCTGGCGCGCCGCGCGCCGCATGCGAACTTGCGTTCGGTGTCGCTGCCGCACGCGGAGGTGGAGCGCGGGCTGGAGGCCGGCGCGGTCGATCTGGCGGTGGGCTATTTCCCCGATCTCGACGGCAGCAACTTCTTCCAGCAGCGTCTGTTCACGCATCGGTTCATCTGCCTGATGCGCCGCGAGCATCCGCTGGCCGGCATGCCGCTGACGGTCGAGCAGTACCTCGCGTGCGGCCACGCCGTGGTGCGCGCCGAGGGGCGCAGCCAGGAAGTGCTGGAGCAATACCTCGCGAAGGCGCGGCTGCAACGGCGCGCGGTGCTCGAAACGCCGCACTTCATGAGCCTGCCGTTCATCCTCGGCCGCACCGACCTGATCGCCACCGTGCCGCACGCGATCGGCTATGCCTATGCGGCCGAGCATGCGTCGATCACGCTGGTGGAGCCGCCGCTGCCGCTGCCGCGTTTCGATCTGCGCCAGCACTGGCATCGCAAATATCACAACGACGCGCGCGCCGCGTGGCTGCGCGGCGTGGTGGCCGGGCTGTTCAACGACGCGCTCGACGAATGGCCGAAATGAGCGGCCCGGCGTCCGATTTCGCCTGCTCGCGGCCGATGCGCCGGCCGGCGAACGCATCGAATCCATGAAACAATGCCCGGTCAGCCGCGCCAAGCGGCGCCAACCGGAGCCTTTCAGCATGTCCAAACGCAAGACCGCCAGCAAGGCGGCAGCCGAGCCGGTGGCCGTCGCGGCCGCCGAACCCGTCACGCGCCCGAGCCGCGCCGAAGCCGAAGATGCCGTGCGCGTCCTGCTGCGCTGGGCCGGCGACGATCCCGCACGCGAAGGCCTGCTCGATACGCCGGCGCGCGTGGCGCGCGCCTACGAGGAATTCTTCGCGGGCTACCAGCTCGAACCGCGCGACATCCTCGCGCGCACCTTCAGCGAAGTCGAAGGCTACGACGAGATGATCGTGCTGAAGGACATCCGCTTCGAGAGCTACTGCGAGCACCACATGGTGCCGATCATCGGCCGCGCGCACGTGGCCTATCTGCCGAACTCCCGCGTGGTCGGCATCTCGAAGCTGGCGCGCCTGGTCGACGCGTTCGCCAAGCGCCTGCAGATCCAGGAAAAGATGACCGTGCAGATCGCCGACACGCTGTTCGAGGTGCTGCAACCCAAGGGCGTCGGCGTGATCCTCGAAGCGGCGCACCAGTGCATCTCCACGCGCGGCATCCACAAGCCCGGCGTGGAGATGGTCACGTCGCGGATGCTCGGCACGTTCCGCACCGATCCGGCGACGCGTCGCGAATTCCTCTCGATCGTGTCGAATTCGTCGGCGATCAACCTCGCCAATACGTGATGGCCGCGCCAGCGCCCACGCCGGATGGGCCGGACACCCCGGTCGTGCTCGTGACGGGTGCGGCGCGCCGCGCCGGCCGCGCGTTCGCCCGGCACTTCGGCACGCACGGCTACCGCGTTGCGATCCACTACGACCGCTCGGCCGACGCGGCCGCCGACGCCGCCGATGAAATCGGCGCGGCCGGCGGCGAGGCGGTGGCGTTGCAGGCCGACCTTGCCGACGCGAATGCCTGCGCCGCGCTGATCGATGCCGTGTACACGCGCTTCGGGCGGCTCGACGTGCTCGTCAACAACGCCTCGGTGTTCTGGCAGGATCACTTCCCCGGCTTCGACCTGGCCGCGCTCGACAGCGCGTGGACGATCAACTGCCGCGCGCCGATCCTGCTCGCGCGCACGTTCTACGCGCGCGCCAAGGTGCTCGGCCAGCAGGGCGTGGTGATCAACGTGATCGACCAGAAGATCAAGGAAAACTTCCACCGCGACCACTTCAGCTACACGGTCGCGAAGGCCGCGCTCGGCAACCTCACGCAGATGCTGGCGATGTCGGCCGCGCCGGTGCTGCGCGTGAATGCCGTGTTCCCGGGCCTGATGCTGCCGAGCGACGACCAGACCGCGGCCGATTTCGCGCACGCGAGCCGCGCCTCCACGCCGCTCGCGCGCATCGCCGGCCCGGACGACGTGGCGAACGCCATCCTGCTGCTCACGGGCAGCGCCTACAACGGCGTGGATTTCGTGGTGGATGCGGGGCAGAACCTGATCCGCGTGGATCAGGACGTGCTGTACAAGCATCGCTCGCCGGTGCGCGAGCACTGAGCCCCTGACCGCATCGATCGATGCGGAATCCCAACGATTCGATGCCGGGCACCGGCCACGGCGCGGCTCCCGAAAACGCTCACCTTCGGGCGCCGC
>NZ_BAAILN010000018.1:0-1713 GCF_054589155.1 Burkholderia sp. 3C | reverse complement strand
TCACGCCGAGCGGCACCACCATGATCACCGAGAACGGGATCGACCAGCTTTCGTACAGCGCCGCCAGACACAGGAACACCACCAGGATCGAGATGCCGTACAGAATCGGCGCCTGCGAACCCGACTGCACTTCCTGCAGCGACAGGCCCGTCCACGAATAGCCGATGCCGTTCGGCAACTGCGCCGCGATCCGGGACATCGCATTCATCGCCTGCCCCGTCGAGTTGCCCGTCGATGCCTGACCCTGGATTTCCACGGCCGAGATACCGTTGTAGCGCTCGAGCTTCGGCGAACCGTACGTCCAGTGGCCGGTGGCGAACGCGCTGAACGGCACCATCCCGCCCGAGCTGTTGCGCACGTACCAGACGCTCAAGTCTTCCGGCGTCACGCGGAACGGCGAATCGCCCTGCAGGTACACCTTCTTGATACGACCGTCCGTATCGAGGAAGTTGTTGACGTACTGCGAGGCCCACGCGATCGAGAACGTCTGGTCGATCGAGGACGGCGTCACGCCGAGCGCGTCGGCCTTCTCGCGATCGATATCGACCTTGTACTGCGGCGTGTCGTTCAGGCCGTTCGGACGCACCAGCGCCAGCGTCGGGTCCTTGGCGGCCATGCCGAGCAACTGGTTGCGCGCCGCCATCAACGCGTCGTGGCCGAGGCCCGCGTTGTCGGTCAGCTCGAAGTCGAAGCCGGCTGCGGTGCCCAGTTCGGGAATCGACGGCGGGTTGAACGGGATCACCATCGCGTCCTTGTAGGCCGAGTAGTGCCCGAAGGTCCGCTTGATCAGGGCCTGCACCTTGCGGTCGTCGGCCAGACGCTCTTCGAACGGCTTGAGCTTGACGAACACCAGGCCGGCATTCTGGCCACGGCCGGCGAAGCTGAAGCCGTTCACCGTGAACACCGAATCCACGACGTTCTTCTCGCTGTTCGCCATGTAGTCCGTAATGTCCTTCAGCGTGCGAGCCGTGGTTTCCTGCGTGGAGCCCGGCGGCGTCTGCACGATCATGAACATGTAGCCCTGATCTTCATCGGGCAGGAACGACTTCGGCAGGCGCACGAACAGGAAGCCCACGCCGACGATCACCGCGAGATAGATCACGAGCCAGCGGCCCGAGCGCTTGATCACGTGGTGCACGCCGACGTGGTACTTCTCGCGGCCCTTGTCGAAGTTGCGATTGAACCAGCCGAAGAAACCCTTCTTCTCTTCGTGATGGCCCTTCTCGATCGGCTTGAGCAGCGTCGCGCACAGGGCCGGCGTCAGGATCAACGCCACCAGCACCGACAGCACCATCGCCGACACGATCGTCAGCGAGAACTGGCGATAGATCGCGCCCACCGAGCCGCCCGAGAACGCCACCGGCACGAACACCGCCGACAGCACCAGCGCGACGCCCACCAGCGCGCTGGTGATCTGGCCCATCGCCTTCTTGGTGGCTTCCTTCGGCGACAGCCCTTCCTCGAACATCACGCGCTCGACGTTTTCCACCACCACGATCGCATCGTCCACCAGCAGGCCGATCGCGAGCACCAGGCCGAACATCGACAGCGTGTTGATCGTGAAGCCGGCCGCGCTCATGATCGCGAACGTGCCGAGCAGCACCACCGGCACGGCGATGGTCGGGATGATCGTGGCCCGCAGGTTCTGCAGGAACAGATACATCACGAGGAACACCAGCACGATGCCTTCCAGCAGCGTCTTGACCACTTCCT
>NZ_BAAILN010000017.1:11341-30672 GCF_054589155.1 Burkholderia sp. 3C | reverse complement strand
CGGGGTCGAGCGGGCCGGGATCGCTGGCCGGCGCCGCCGCTGCGGGCGCCGCCACCACGGCCGGCGTCGGCGCAACGGCCGCGGCCGCGCCGCCGCCCGTTGCATTGGCGATCGCCGTGCGGATCTCGTCGGCGATCAGGTCCGCTTCCGGCCCGATGATCACCTGCACGCTGCTGCCGCCACGCTTGAGCACGCCGCGCGCGCCGATCGACTTCAGGCCGGCTTCCGACACCTGCTCGGGATCGACCACCGACAGACGCAGGCGCGTCGTGCAGGCATCGACGACCGACAAATTGGCTGCCCCGCCAAGCGCCGCGATATAGCGCACCGCACGCGGCGCCGAGCTCGGCGCAAGCGCCGCGCCAGCCGGTGCGACACCGCCCGTTGCCCCGCCTGCCGCAGCCGGCACGCCCACCACCGGCACATCGGCCGTGGCCGGCTCGCGGCCCGGCGTCGCCATGTTGAACTTGCGGATGAAGAAGCGGAACAGCCCGTAGTACGCCACCGCGTAGGCCACGCCGAGCGGAATCGCAATCCAGCCCTTCGTCGACAGCCCGTAGTTCAGCACGTAGTCGATCGCACCGGCCGAGAACGTGAAGCCGAGCTTCACGCCGAGCAACTGGCAGATCGCGAGCGACAGGCCCGTCAGCAGCGCGTGGATCACGTACAGCACCGGCGCGAGGAACATGAAGCTGAATTCGATCGGCTCGGTCACGCCCGTCAGGAACGAGGTCAGCGCCATCGAGAACAGCAGGCCGCCCACCATCGCGCGGCGCTCCTTCGGGGCTTCATGGAACATCGCCAGGCAGGCAGCCGGCAGGCCGAACATCATGATCGGGAAGAAGCCCGCCATGAAGCCGCCCGCGGTCGGATCGCCGGCGAAGAAGCGGTGCAGGTCGCCCGTCACCGCCGCGCCGCCGCCCGGCGGCGTGAAGCTGCCGAACACGAACCAGGCCAGCGAATTGATGATGTGGTGCAGGCCCGTGACCAGCAGCAGCCGGTTCAGGAAGCCGTAGACGAACGCGCCGATCGCGCCGGCCGTGGTCAGCCAGTGGCCGGCGGCGTCGATCACGTTCTGGATCGGCCCCCAGATATAGCCGAACACGATCCCGAGCACCACGCAGGCCAGCCCCGTGACAATCGGCACGAAGCGCTTGCCCCCGAAGAACGCGAGGTAATCGGGCAGCTTGATGTCCTTGTAGCGGTTGTAGAGCAGCCCCGCCACCACGCCGGCGATGATGCCCGACAGCACGCCCATGTTCAGCTTCGGGTCGATGTCCTTCATGATCGCGGTTTCGATCAGGTAACCGATCGCGCCCGCGAGCGCCGCCACGCCGTTGTTGTCCCGCGCAAAGCCCACCGCCACACCGATCGCGAACAACAGCGGCAGGTTGTCGAACACCGTGCCGCCGGCGTCGGCGATCATCTTGATGTTGAGCACGTCCGACTGCCCGAGCCGCAGCAGGATGCCCGCTACGGGCAGCACCGCGATCGGCAACATCAGCGCCCGGCCCAGGCTCTGTATTTTCAGAAACGGGTTCCCGTCCATTCAGACCTCCAAATCATCTCGTCTTTCGTTGTTGATGTATGTATTGCGAAGGGAACTACGGCGCGAATCGGGCTTCGACAAGCGTCAATCCTGAGGCCAGATTTCGCGACTGGCCGCCCGTACCGCCTGCGCGGAGTCGAGCGACAACAGATCCTGGGCGCGCTGGCGGCACAGCGCGTAGTCGAGGCCGCGCACGCGCGCCTTGATGCCCGGCACCGAGACCGGATCGACCGACAGCTCGGTCACGCCGAGGCCGACGAGGATCGGCACCGCGGCCGGGTCGCCGCCGAGCGCGCCGCACACGCCCACCCACTTGCCGTGCTTCGCGGCGCCGCGCACCGTCGCATCGACGAGCCGCAGCACGGCCGGATGCAGGCCGTCGGCGAGCGCGGCCAGATCGGCCTGGCAACGGTCCATCGCCAGCGTGTACTGGGTCAGGTCATTGGTGCCGATCGACAGGAAATCCGCGTGCTGCGCGAGCTGGTCGGCCAGCAGCGCGGCCGACGGCACCTCGATCATCACGCCCACCTCGATCGGATCGGTGCGGCCCATGGCGCGCGCGAAGCCGTCGATGCGCTCGCGAATCCGCACCAGTTCGGCGGCGTCGGTCACCATCGGCAGCAGGATCCGCACCGCGCCGAGCGGTTGCACGGCGAGCAGGCCGCGCAACTGGTCATCGAGCAGATCGGGGCGCACCTGGGCCAGCCGGATGCCGCGCAGGCCCAGCGCCGGGTTCGGCTCGGGCGGCAGCGTCAGGTAATCGACTTCCTTGTCCGCGCCGACGTCGAGCGTGCGGATGATCGCCGGGCGGCCCTGCAACGCGTCGACGATCGACTGGTAGCTGTCGCGATGCTCGTCGGTGGTCGGAGCCGTCTGGCGGTGGATGAACATCAGCTCGGTGCGCAGCAGGCCGATCGCGTCGGCACCGTTCTCGACGGCCGTTTTCGCGTCGTCGAGCGTGGCGATGTTGGCGGCCACCTCGATATGACGCGCATCGGTCGTGCTCGCGGCCTCGCCCGACTGGCGGCGGTTCACCTCGCGCACGCCGGCCAGGCGCTGGCGTTCGAGGCGGGCGCGCTCGACGTCGAGCGCGGTGGGCGCATATTCGAGGCGGCCGGCGGTGGCGTCGACCACCACCTGGGTGCGATCGGGAATCGCGAACAGCGCGTCGCCCACGGCGACCAGCGCGGGAATGCCGAGCTGGCGCGCGATGATCGCCGCGTGCGAGGTCGCGCCGCCGCGCGCCATCACGAGCGCGGTCACGCGCTGGCGATCGAGCGAGGACAGATCGGATGGCGTGAATTCCTCGGCGGCCAGCACGGCCTCGTCGGGCAATTCGCGCGCGGCCGTGCCGGCGGTCAGGCCGAGCGCGCGCAGCACGCGCTTCTCGATGTCGCGCAGGTCGGTGGCGCGTTCGGCCAGCAACGGATCGTCGAGACCGCCGAGCACGGCGATCTGCGCGCGGATCGTTTCGCGCCAGGCGAAGCCCGCGCTCTTGCCGAGGCTGATCTGGTCGCGGGCGGCGTCGATCAGCGCCGGGTCCTCCAGCAGCACGCGATGCACCGCAAAGATGCCCGCCTCGCCCACCGCGCCGCGCTGCGAGGCGCTGCGCACGGTGTGCTCGAGTTCGGCGTCGATGGCCGCCAGCGCGCTGTCGAGCAGGCGGCTTTCGGCGGCCGGCGTGCCGCTCGCCCGCTCGGGCGGCGTCAGGTCGGCTTCGTCCCAGCGCACCAGTTGGCCGACGGCGATACCGGGCCCGGCGCACACGCCGGCCAGCGTATTCGGATCGAGCGGCGTGCCGGGCGCGCGCGCGGCCATCTTCGGCGCCGGAAAGGCCTGACGCGCCGGGCGCGCCTCGACCTCGCCGTGCGCGGCGCGCAGCAGTTCCTCGGCGATCGCGTCGACAGCCTGCGCCGCCTGCGAGCCAATGCCCACCAGTTCGATCACCGCGCCCTCGCCCGCGCCGAGCGCAAGCAGGCCGACCACGCTTTCGATCGCGGCCCGGCGCTCGCCGAAATGCACATGCACGCGCGCATCGAGCCCGCGCGCCGCTTCGCGCGCCCGCGCCGCCGGCCGTGCATGCAGGCCGCCCGCATGCGCGAGCGTGATCTGGCGGCGTGCCTCCATCGCATCGGCCACGTCGCGCGCGGCCGCCGCCACTTCGGTCGACTTCGCGCGCAAGGTCAGGAGCGGCGTCTCGCCGGCCTTGACCACGCCGCGGCCCGCGCGCTCGACGATCTCGAACGCCTCGGAGTTCGCCACGGCGATCACCGAGACGAGGCTCGGCGCGGCCTGCGCCACGACATCCTGATCGAACTCGACCAGCAGGTCGCCGGCCCGCACGCGCGCGCCCGCCTCGACCTTCGGCGTGAAGCCGCGCCCACTCAGCTCGACCGTGTCGATGCCGATGTGCAGCAGCACTTCCGCGCCCTCGACGGTGGTGATGGTGACCGCGTGTCCCGTGCGCGCGAGATGCGTGACGATGCCCTCGCACGGCGCGACGAGCCGGCCGTCGAGCGGATCGATGCCGATCCCGTCGCCGAACATGCCGCCCGAGAACACCGGGTCCGGCACATCGGCAAGCGGCACGACCGGCCCGGTCAGCGGCGACAACAACACGAACTGGTCAGGGGATGGCTTTTTCAACTGGGATTCCTCGGCACGTCTCATCGTTCGTCTCGCGGTTCAATGCGTTTCGGTAACTTTGTTCAGATGGCGCGGCGCGTCGGGATCGCGCCCGCGCGCCACGGCAAGCTGCGCGGCCATCACGTAGAAGGACAGAATCGCGGCCACCGGATCGAGCGCCACGTGGGCCGCGCGTTCGAGCGGCAGCGTCGCATCGGGCGTGCCGTGCGGCGCGGCGAGCAGCACGCGGGCGCCGCGTGCGCGCATGTCGGCGGCCAGCGTCAGCAGGCCGGCCTGCTCGGGGCCGGGCGGGGCGAACACCAGCAGCGGATAGTCGCGGTCGATCAGCTCCATCGGGCCATGACGCACCTCGGCGCTCGAGAACGCCTCGGCCTGGATGCCCGAGGTTTCCTTGAGCTTGAGCGCGGCTTCCTGCGCGATCGCGAGGCCCAGGCCACGGCCGATCACGATCATGCGCTCGGCATCGCGCAACTCGTCCACCGCGGCGCTCCAGTCGAGCGCGCCGGCCTTGGCCAACGTGTCGGGCAACGCGCGCAGGCCCGTCATCAGCGCCGCGTCGCGCTGCCAGAGCGCGACGATCTGCGCCGACAGCGACAGCATCGCGATATAGCTCTTGGTGGCGGCCACCGACAATTCGGGGCCGGCGGCCACCGGCAGCGCGTGTTCGCACGCATCGGCCAGCGGCGACGGCAGCACGTTGACGGCGGCCACCGTGCGGGCGCCGGCGTCGCGCAGCGCGGCCATCGTATTGACGAGATCGGGGCTCTTGCCCGATTGGGAAAACGCGATCGCGAGCTGGTCGCGCACGCGCAGCGGCGCCTGCTGGAGCGTGGCCACCGACATCGGCAGCGACGCGACCGGCACGCCGAGGCGGCTCATGGTCAGGCTCGCGAAATAGCTGGCCGCGTGATCGGAGCTGCCGCGCGCGACGGTCAGCGCGACTTGCGGCGGCGTATCGAGCAGGCGCCCGACCAGCGCCTCGACGGCGGACTGATCAGCCAGTTGGGTGGCCACCACCTCGGACGCCTGGCGCGCCTCTTCAAGCATATTCGACAATCGATTCTCCTTCGACGTAGGTTGCGCTCAGGTTCAGGTCGCGGTCGAACACCGCGACGTCGGCCCATGCACCGCGCGCGAGACGGCCGCGATCTTCGAGACCGAGGTAGTCCGCCGCGTAGCGCGACATGCGGTTCGACACGTCGGCCATCGGCAGCCCGAGCGAGACGAGATTGCGGAACGCCTGGTCCATCGTCAGCGTGCTGCCGGCCAGCGTGCCGTCGGCCAGGCGCACGCCGCCCAGGCATTTGGTGACGTGCTGGCTGCCGAGGCGGTATTCGCCGTCGGGCATGCCGGTGGCCGAGGTGCTGTCGGTGACGACGTACAGGCGCGGGATCGCGCGCAGCGCCGCGCGGATCGCGCCCGGGTGAACGTGCAGCAGGTCGGGGATGATCTCCGCGTATTCGGCATGGGCGAGCGCCGCGCCGACCAGGCCCGGGTTGCGGTGATGCAGCGGCGACATCGCGTTGAACAGGTGCGTGAAGCCGCAGGCGCCGTGCTTGAGCGCGGCCACGCCATCTTCGTAGGTGGCGAGCGAATGGCCGAGCTGCACACGCACGCCGCGCGCGGCCATCTCCGAGATGATCTCGATGTGGCCGGCAATTTCCGGCGCCAGCGTGACCACGCGGATCGGCGCGATCGACAGATAGCGCAGCACTTCGTCGAGCGCCGCCGACACCGCCGCGTCGGGCTGCGCGCCGAGCTTGCCGGGGTTGATGTACGGGCCTTCGAGGTGCACGCCGAGCACGCGGGCGGCGCCCGGCGTGCGGTTGCGGGCGCGCTCGCCCAGTTGCGCGACGACGTTCATCAGTTCGTCGCGCGGGGCCGTCATGGTGGTGGCCAGCAGGCTGGTGGTGCCGAAGCGCGCGTGGGTCCGGCCGATCTTCTCGATCGCGTCGCCGCCTTCCATCACGTCGGCGCCGCCGCCGCCGTGCACGTGCAGGTCGATGAAGCCCGGCACGATATAGGGCGCATCGTTGGTGGTCGGATCGACAGGCCGGCCCGTCAGCGACGTGATCCGGCCGTTGCCGAATTCGATCGTGCCTTGGCGCCAGCCCTCGGGTGTCAGGATATTTCCGGTCAGCATCGCGTTCACTTGATTTCCGGTATGGCGGTTGCGAGAGGAAGCCGGCCGGCGGATCAGACGGACTTGGCATCTGACCTCGATCGCGGCGGCGGTGCTTGACGGGACGGTGCGGCGCGGCAGGCCGCTTTCCCGTTTAAAGCGAGCCGATTATATAACCAAACTAATACCAGTCAATTTAGTGGGCTCCGTGCCCTGGATTCGCCGAAAAACCTTGCCACGAGCGTGTTTTAGTCGACTCATGGCGTTGTTTACTTAAGATTTTTTGGATCGGGATTTACCCCAACCCGTTCTTTGACGCTTTGCATACCGACGGGCAGACGAACGCCTTTCAAGGCCTACCAATACCAATATAGAACCAGTTTTCGATCTGGTATCGAACCCACGCCAGACATACCGCATGGCCCCGGGGCGCGATCACGCCTCAGGGCCGTCTTTCCGCTGACCATTGCACATCCCGGGGCGTTTCGATAATCTGTTCTATCTGCTAAGTGATTGTTCTATCAGATAGAATTTCCGGAAACCCGATTATGGTCAGGGCGCGTGAAGCCACCCAATCTCCGCTCGGCGTCACGCCGAGCGGCATCGATGTGCTGGATCGCGCCGCTTCGATCCTGTTCGCGTTCCGGCGCGACGAAGCGCCCCTTACATTGACCGAGATCGCCGCCCGCACCGGGCTCTACAAGAGCACCGCGCTGCGGCTGCTCGGCGCGCTTTGCCACCACCGGCTGCTGATGCGCCTCGACGATGGCCGCTACCGGGTCGGCCCCGCCACGCTGGGTCTCGCGGCGATCTACGAATCCACGCTCGACCTGGCCGACGTGCTGATGCCGCTGATGCGGCGGCTCAACGAGGAAACCGGCGAATCGGTGTCGTTCCACGTGCGCGACGGCGAGCAGCGCGTCTGCCTGTATCGCATCAGTTCGCGGCACGTGCTGCGCGCCGAGGTCCAGCCCGGCGACATCCTGCCGCTCGAACGCGGCGCAAGCGGGCGCGTGCTGCTGGCGTTCGGGGGCGCGGCCGGCGAACCGTACGACACGGTGCGCCAGTCCTTCCACTACAAGTCGGCCGGCGAGCGCGACCCCGAAACGGCCGGCATCTCGGTGCCGGTGTTCGGCGCGGCGCACGGCCTGACCGGCGCGCTCGGGCTGGTCGGCCCGATCAGCCGCCTGAACGACGCGGCCATGACGCGCTACCTGCCGCTGCTGCTCGGCTATGCGGCGCAGGCCACGAACCGGCTCGGCGGCGACGACGGCCCATTGCTGGCCGCCGCGCAACGCCACGCCGGCACGCAGGACACCCCCGACACGCCGGCCTGACGACGGCCGCCGCGCGGCCCGCAATGCCCGCCCCCATACGGATGACGAGGAAACCGACACGATGCCTTCATGGTTAAGAGAACTAAGCAAATCGGAGAAGCGCACCTTCTGGGCCTGTTTCAGCGGCTGGGGGCTCGACGCGATGGATACCCAGATGTACGCGCTGACGATCCCGACGCTGATCGCCCTGTGGGGCATGACGCGCGGGCAGGCCGGCATTCTCGGCACCACGGTGCTGATCATGGCGTCGCTCGGCGGCTGGATCGCCGGTGTGCTGTCCGACCGCTACGGGCGCGTGCGCATCCTGCAGATCACCATCGCCTGGTTTTCGCTGTTCACGTTCCTGTCGGCCTTCACCGATTCGTTCTGGCAACTGCTGATCACGCGCAGCCTGCAGGGCATCGGCTTCGGCGGCGAATGGGCGGTGGGCGCGGTGCTGATCAGCGAGACGATCAACCCGAAGCTGCGCGGGCGCGTGGTCGGCGCGCTGCAGGCCGGCTGGGCGATCGGCTACGGCATCGCGGTGCTGCTGACCACGCTGCTGTTCAACACGCTGGCGCCGAACCTGGCGTGGCGCCTGCTGTTCGCGCTCGGCGTGGTGCCCGCGGTGCTGGTGCTGTGGATTCGCCGCAATATCGAGGACGCGCCGGTGTTCGTGCGCGAACAGGGCGGCGCGGCAGGCACCGCGCCGGCCGCGAAGGTCGGCATCTGGGATATCTTCCGCGGGCCGAGCCGCGCCACCACGATCAAGGCGATCCTGCTGACGTTCGGCATCTACGGCGGCAACTACGTGATGATCACCTGGCTGCCGGCCTATCTGAAGATCGTGCTGAACCTGTCGATCAACAACATCGGCGGCTATCTGGCGATCAACATCCTCGGCTCGTTCGCGGGGGCATTCCTGAACGGCTGGATGGCCGACGCGTTCGGCCGCCGCAAGACCTTCATGATCATCGCGTGCCTGCAGGCGGTGGCGGTCGGCGTCTACACGATGGCGCCGATCAATCTCGCGGCCACGCTGGTGCTCGGCTTCGTGCTCGGCACGCTGCAATCGGGCACCGCCGCCGGCACCGGCGCGTTCCTTGCCGAGCTGTTCCCGACGCGCATTCGCGGCGCGGCGCAGGGGCTGTGCGGCAACGCCGGGCGCGCGATCGGCGCGGTGATGCCGACGCTGGTGGGCGTGGTCAGCCTGCGCACCGGGCTCGGAGCGGCGATGGGCGTGTGTGCCGGCTGCGCCTACCTGATCGTGGTGCTGGCCGCCTGGGTGCTGCCCGAGACGCGCGGGCGCGATCTGGCCACCGTCGAATGATCCGGATTGCAAAC
Organism: Burkholderia sp. 3C; assembly: GCF_054589155.1. Lineage (NCBI taxonomy): Bacteria > Pseudomonadati > Pseudomonadota > Betaproteobacteria > Burkholderiales > Burkholderiaceae > Burkholderia > Burkholderia sp. 3C. The sequence continues at coordinate 21,695 of NZ_BAAILN010000017.1, read as the reverse complement.
TAAAACGGCGTGGCTCAGTGGAACTCGCGGCTCGACGTCCGCAGCCCGCCGAGCAGCGGCGTCAGGTCCTCCAGATACTGCGCGATCAGGTGCCGCACCTCGTTCTCCGCTTGCCACACGCCGTACACGGCCAGCAGCTTCGCATCGAGCACCTCGCGGCGCTGCCGCTCGATCAGTTCGCGCCGCACGATCACGTTGACGCTGCCGGTTTCGTCCTCCAGCGTGACGAACAGCGTGCCCTTCGCCGTGCCCGGCATCTGCCGCGCGGTGACGATGCCGCAGGCGCGCGCGAGCCGCTTGTTGCGGTGCACGCTCAACTCCTCGGCCGACGCCAGCCGCCGCGCGCGCAATGCATCGCGCAGCAACGCCACCGGATGACGGTTCAGCGTCAGGCCGGTGGTGCGGTAGTCGGCCAGGATGTCGTCGGCTTCCGACGGCGCGCCCAACTCCGGCCGCACCGGCTCGTCGATCGGCGCGGCCGCCAGCAGGTCGCGCGACGGCGCGGCCGCCACCGCCTGCCAGAGCGCATCGCGCCGGTTGCCGGCCAGCGTCGCGAACGCGTTCGCGGCGGCCAGCGCTTCGAGATCGCGACGCTCCAGCCGCGCGCGACGCGCGAGGTCATCGACGCTGTCGAACGCGCGCACGGCACGCGCCGCCTCGATGCGTAGCGCCGCCTCCTTGCCCAAGCCCGCCACCAGCGACAAGCCGAGCCGCACCGCCGGGCGGCCCAGCGGCGGCGGCTCGCCGGGCAGGGCTTCGAGCGAGGCGTCCCGGTTGCTGGCCGTCACGTCGATGGGCCGCACCGTGACGCCGTGGCGCTTGGCGTCCTGCACCAGTTGCGCGGGCGGATAGAAGCCCATCGGCTGGCTGTTCAGCAACGCGGCCAGAAAGATCGCCGGCTCGTGGCATTTGAGCCAACTGCTCGCATAGACGAGGATCGCGAAGCTCGCCGCGTGACTCTCCGGGAAACCGTATTCGCCGAAGCCCTTGATCTGCTCGAAGATCCGCTCGGCGAAATCGCGCGGATAGCCGCGCGCGTTCATGCCGTCCACGATGCGTGCGTAATAGTGTTCGAGCCCGCCCTTGCGCTTCCAGGCCGCCATCGCGCGCCTGAGCTGGTCGGCCTCGCCCGGCGTGAAGCCGGCCGCGATGATCGCGATCTGCATCACCTGTTCCTGGAAGATCGGCACGCCCATCGTGCGTTCCAGCGCGGGCTTCAGATCATCCTTCGGATAACTGACTTCCTCGAGGCCTTGCCGCCGCCGCAGGTAAGGGTGCACGGCCCCGCCCTGAATCGGCCCCGGCCGCACGATCGCCACCTCGATCACGAGATCGTAGTATTCCTTCGGCCGCAGCCGGGGCAGCATCGACATCTGCGCGCGCGATTCGATCTGGAACACGCCCACCGTATCGGCGTTCGAGATCATGTCGTAGGTCGGCTTGTCGGGCTCGGGAATATCGTCGATCCCGATTCGCTCGCCGCGCCACGCCTGGATGAAATCGAACGCGCGCCGCAGCGCGGTCAGCATGCCGAGCGCGAGCACGTCGACCTTCATCAGCCCGAGCGCTTCGAGATCGTCCTTGTCCCACTGGATCACGCGCCGCCCTTCCATCGCCGCGTTCTCGATCGGCACGAGCCGCGTGAGCTTGCCGCGGCTGATCACGAAGCCGCCCGAATGCTGCGACAGATGGCGCGGAAAACCGAGCAGCCGCGAGGCCAGCTCCGCCCACGCCCGGATGATCGGCACCTCGGGATCGAGCCCGACCGACGCGAAGCGCGCGAGCAGGTCGTCGCGGCCGTCGAACCAGCGGTGCTCCTTCGCCACGCGCTCGACCAGCATCGGATCGACGCCGAGCGCCTTGCCCGTTTCGCGCAGCGCGCCGCGCGGCCGGTAGGTGGAGACGGCGGCCGCGAGCGCGGCGCGATCCTCGCCGTATTTTTCGTAGATGTACTGAATGACCTCCTCGCGGCGCTCGTGCTCGAAGTCGACGTCGATATCGGGCGGCTCGTCGCGCTCGCGGCTGATGAAGCGCTCGAACAGCGTGGTGCTGCGCGCCGGGTCCACTTCGGTCACGCGCAGGCAATAGCACACCACCGAGTTCGCGGCCGAGCCGCGCCCCTGGCACAAGATCGCCCGGCTTCGCGCGAACTTGACGACGTCGTACACGGTGAGAAAGAACGGTTCGTATTCCTTCTCGATGATCAGATCGAGTTCGTAGCGAATCCGTTGCCTGACCGTATCGGGTACGCCGTCGGGGTAATCCTCTTTCGAATAGCGCGTGCGCGCGCCGTTCCAGACTTCCTGCTCCAGATACGCTGCCGGCGTCATGTTGTCGGGCACGATCTCGAGCGGATATTCATACTTCAACTCCTTCATGTCGAAGCGGCAGGCCTCGACGATCCGGCAGGTTTCCGCCACCGCCTCAGGCGAAAACAGTCGCGCGATCCGGTTGCGCGCGCGCAGGTGCTGCTCGGCATTCGACGCGAGCGCGTAGCCGCATTCGCCGACCGGCCGGCCGATGCGGATCGCCGTCATGGTGTCCTGCAGGGGCTTGCACGAACGCGCGTGCATGATCACGTCGCCGAGCGCGACGAGCGGCATCGCGCGCTGCGCGGCAGCGGCCTCGATCGTCTCGCGGTGCACGCCGTCGAGCGCGCGCCCAAGCTGCACCAGCCCGAGCCGCGCCTGCGCGCCGAACACACGCGCGCACCACGCAAGCTGCGCGTCGAGCACATCGGCGCGCACCGGATACGCGGGCACCAGGATCGCGAAGCAATCGGGCACGCCGCGCAGGTGCGCAAACGGCGGCGGCGGCGCGGCCAGCATGCGCGGCGTCAGCGTGTAGCTGCCCTTCTTCGGCGATTCCATGCGCCGCCACGAAATCAGCTCGGCCAGGTTGCCGTAGCCCTCGCGGTTGCGCGCGAGCAGCACCAGCCCGAACGCGCCCGGGCCGGGGTCGCCGCCCGGCGCGACCGCGTCGGCCGTCACCTCGAAATACGCACCGATCACGAGCGGCAGGCCGAGCGCCTTGGCGGCGACGTGCATGCGCGGCGCGCCGGCCAGCGAGCATTCATCGGTGATGGCGATGCCGCGATAGCCGAGCTTCAGCGCGCGCTCGACCAGCTCGTCGGCCGACGACGCGCCGGTCAGGAACGAGAAATTCGAGCGGCAGAACAGCTCCGCGTAATCGGGCAGGGGCAGCGCGGCCGAGGTCGCCATCGCGTCACCCGAACAGGCCGTGCAGGAACCAGCGCAGCTCGCCGCCCTCTTCGGCCTTGTAGATCCAGTAGCAGGCGCCGTCCTCGTCCTGCGCGACGTGATAGTCGCGCTCGACGTTGCTGCCGTCGAACCAGCCGCCCTCGATGCGCTCGTGCGTCGACATCAGGCGCAGCGGCCCCCGATAGCAGGGCCGGTTCTCGCGCATCGCCAGCGCCACCGGTTCGGCCAGCAGCCAGGCCGGGCGCGGTGCGGCGGCCGGCGCGTCGGGCATGGCGGGCATGGCGGGCACGCCTCCGCGCCTGGCCGGCATGTGCAGCGGCAGCCAGCGGTTCGCCGCTTCGGGCCGGTAATCGGCCGACGGCGCGGCGCGCAACACGTTGTCCGCGCCGAGCCGGGCGCCCAGCAGTTCGACCAGCCGCGCGCGTTCCTCGTGCGTGCGGCCCGGCTCGGGAAACAGATCGACGGGCGGCGGCGCAACCGCCTCGACGCGCGTCGCCACGAGCCGCACCGCGATCACCGCGGCCGGCAGCGCGATGCGTGCCAGCCGCTCGCCGAGCACGCGCAGGCAGTGGGTTTCGTCGCGCGTCGGTTCGGCGAACGCCAGCGCGATCGCGGTGGGCGGTACGGCGGCGCGGCCGCGCTCGTGGTCGAGATCGAGGCGCAGCGCCGACAGCGACAACTGCCGCGCGGACAGCCAGCCGCCAAGCTGCGCGACGAGCCGGCGCGCGACGAACAGCACCGCCTCGGCATGCTCGACGCGCTCGGGCAGTTCGAGCCGCACATCGAATTCGGGGGGAATCGGCAGCCACGCGAACGGCTCGGGCAGCTCGCCATAGGCGCGGTCGAGCGCGGCCAGCAGTTCGGGGCCGCAGCGGCGTTGCAGGCCCGCGCGCGGCAATCGGCGCAGGTCGGCCAGCACCGTGCAGCCGAGCCCGTCGAACCAGCCGGCATACGGGCGCGCGGCCGGCATCAGCACGCACGGCAGCGCATCGAGCACGCGTTGCAGCGACGCATGGCGCGCCACCCGCCGGCGCGTGCCGCCGCGCCGCCAGGCGCGCGCCATCAGCCATGCACCACGGCCGGTGGGCGCGGCGCTCACACGCGCCGCATAACCGAGCGCCTCGAGCGAGGCGCGCACCTGGCGGCACAACGACGGCAGGCCGCCGAACAGGCGCAGGCTCGGGCCGACATCGACGATCAGCGTCGCTTCCTCGTCGAGCGCGACCGACGGCGAGAAGCGCAGCAGCGCGAGCGCGACCGCGCGCAACGCGTCGGCCTCGCGGGCCGGATCGCGCTCCACCATGCGCGTGTCGGGCGCGAGCGTCAGCACGCCGCCGCGCTTCATGCCGGCACGCACGCCGCGCGCACGCGCCGCCGCATCGGCCAGCAGCACCACGCCCTGTTCGAGCACGGCGCGGCCTGCCTCATCCTCGGACGGCGGCGCGCACACGTCGAGCGACAGGCGCGGCAGATGGATGCCGAGCAAGACGCGCATAACGTCCCTCCACGATCGGCGACGGCAGCGCCAGTTCGAGCGGTGCGGCGCTGGCCGGCCCGCGCCGCTTGACGATTTCGACCGTCACGCCCGCCGGCGAAGGCTGCACCGCCAGCCGCAGCACGGCCGGCGACGGCTGCTGCGCGGCCGCGAGCGGGCGCAGCATGACGAACAGCGTGTCGCCCGCGCGCGCGGCCGCCAGATGCAGGCGGCGCAGCACGTCGGCCGGCGCGGCCTCCATTTGCCAGAACAGCAGCGCGCCACAGCATCCGGCCTTCAGCGTTTGTTCGGCTGTCCACAGGGCGTCGCGCCGATTGCCTGTGCGCAACCACAGCAGGGCATCGAGCGGCACGCCGAGCGCGGCGAGCGCCGCCGCGTGCGGCGGATGCGGCGGCGCGACCAGGGCCAGCGGCCGCCGCTCGGCCACCGTGCCGGCCAGCCCCGGCGCGAGCAGACGCATCTCGCCGCAGCCCGCATGCGGCACCAGCAGCTCGACGAGCGCGCCGACCGGCCAGCCGCCTCCCGGCAGCTCGGCCGACAGCGCCGGATAGCCGGTGCCGACCGTGCGCGCGCCGCCCCGGGCGAGCTGGGAGCCGCGCCAGAGCGAAGGATGCAGCGATTCGAGGGGAACGGAGGCGGACGACATTGGGCAGACGGGCAGGCGGTGTGAAGCCGACAATAACTGTATATTTATACAGTATATGAGAAGCCGTCCGGCGACGCATGATTTTCGAGAAACAATTTCAGGGGCCGGAAGCGGGATCGGAATCGGGATTGCAAACCGCTGCCGTAAACGACGAAAGGCCCCGCAGGGCCTTTCGGTCAAACCAGGGAAACGCGGCGGTCGCTCAGAACGACGGCACCATCGAACCCTTGAATTCCTTGAGGATATAGGCGCGCACTTCCGGCGACTGGTAAGCCGCCACGAGCTTCTTCACCCACGGCTGGTTCTTGTCCTGCGCGCGCACGGCGATCAGGTTCGCGTACGGGCTGGTCAGCGATTCGAGCGCGATCGCATCCTTGGTCGGTTGCAGGTTCGCGGCGATCGCGTAGTTCGTGTTGATCACGGCCGCATCCACATCGCCGAGCACGCGCGGCAGTTGCGCCGCATCGAGTTCGGTCAGCTTCAGCTTCTTCGGGTTGCTCGTCACGTCGAGCACCGTCGCGTTGTTGCCGCCAGTGGCCGCACCGGCCTTCAGCTTGATCACGCCTTGCGATTGCAGCAGCAGCAGCGCGCGGTTCTCGTTCGACGGATCGTTCGGCACCGCGACCTTCGCGCCTTCCGGCAGGTCCTTCAGCGATTTGAACTTCTTCGAGTAGACGCCGATCGGCGAGATGTAGGTCAGGCCCGCGCTGACAAGCTTGTAGCCGCGCTGCTTCACCTGGCTGTCGAGGTAGGGCTGGTGCTGGAAGCTGTTGGCGTCGAGATCACCCGAATCGAGCGCCGCGTTCGGCTGCACGTAATCGTTGAATTCGATGACCTTCACGTTCAGGCCTTGCTTCTCCTTCGCGACCTTCTGCACGACTTGCCAGACCTGCGCATCGGGGCCTGCGACCGTGCCGACCTTGATCACCTTGTCCTGCGCCTGCGCGCCGAACGACACACCCAGGGCCGCGCTGGCGGCGACGGCGGATACCACTTTCAGGAGATTGCGACGCTTCATCATTTGTTGTTCTCGCTTGCTGTATTGCTGTTGCTTTACCGGATATGAGCAGCGCGGCTCGTGGCCGCCCGCCCGTCAAGGATGCGAATGGTGTCACAGGATTCGCGCCAAGTGAAATACATCCCGCTCATATGGGTATGCCTGGCGGCGCGAATCCATGCTGCGAATCGTCGCAGCGAATCGACGCGCGACGCACGGGCCTCGAAGCGGCTGTGCTACAAAGCAGATCGGCGCGGCGCACAGGCCGCCGCCCTCCCCGGACAGGACCCCGAATGTACGTCATCGATTTCCACTACACGGCCTCGCGCGATCGCATCGACGCGGCGCTCGACCGGCATCGCGCCCATCTGCAGATTCATTTCGACAGTGGCGTGTTCATCGCCTCGGGGCCGAAGGTGCCGCGCGACGGCGGCGTGATTCTCGCGGCGCGCATCGAACGCGAACGGCTCGACGCGATCCTCGCCGAAGATCCGTTCGTACTGGAGGGGCTCGTGACCTACACCGTCACCGAATTCAGGACCACCCGCGTGGCGGCGGGGCTGAACCTGCCGGCGCTGCCCTGAGCGCGCGCCGGCCGCCGCCGCGCACTCAGCCGAGCAGCAGCTTCAGGTCGTGCACCCACGGCCCCGCGCCCTGCCCGTCGCGCACGAACAGGCGCAGCTTGCCGTCGGGATCGAACACGTAGCTGGCCGCGGTGTGGTCCATCGTGTAGCTGCCGGGCGTCTTGCCCGGTGACTTCGCGTAGTAGATGCGGAACGCCTTCGCGACCTGCTTCAGTTGCGTATCGTCGGCCGGCCGCAGCGCGACGAACGACGGGTCGAACGCGGCCACGTATTGCGCGAGCAGCGCGGCCGTATCGCGCTCGGGATCGACGCTCACGAGCAGCACCTGCACGCGTCTGGCATCGGGCCCAAGCGTCTGCATCGCCTGCGCCAGGTCGGCCATCGTGGTCGGGCAAATATCGGGGCAATGCGTGTAGCCGAACACCAGCACGACCGCACGGCCCTTGAAATCGGCCAGCGTGCGCATCTTGCCGGCCGTATCCGGCAACGCGAAATCCTTGCCGAACTGCGTATTGCCGGTGATGTCGAGATTCTGGAAGGCGGGTTGCGGCTGGCAGCCCGCGAGGCCGGCAGCCGCGCTGCCCGCCAGCAGGCAGGTTGCGGCGGCGGCAAGCAGGCGGCGCCGCCGCGCGAAGCGGGAAGGCGACGTCACGTGGCGCTCAGAAACCGAGAGCCGGACGCGCGTAGTGGTCGATCAGCAGCGCCGCGAACAGCAGCGACAGATACACGATCGAATAGCGGAAGGCGCGGCGCGCGAGTTCATCGGAGTAATCGACGTAGACCTTCCACGCATAGGCGAGGAACACCGCGCCGAGCACCACCGCACTGGCCAGATAGACCACGCCGCTCATGCCCGAGATGAACGGCATCATCGTCACGACGAACAGGATCACCGTGTAGAGCAGGATATGCAGGCGCGTGAACTTCGAGCCGTGCGTGACCGGCAGCATCGGCAGGCCCGATTGTTCGTAATCCTTGACGCGATAGAGCGCGAGCACCCAGAAATGCGGTGGCGTCCAGACGAAGATGATCAGCACGAGGATCCACGCGTCGCCGGGGACGCTGCCCGTGACGGCGGCCCAGCCGAGCGCCGGCGGCATCGCGCCCGAGGCGCCGCCGATCACGATGTTCTGCGGCGTGGCCGGCTTGAGCAGCAGCGTGTAGATGACCGCGTAGCCCACGAACGTGGCGATCGTCAGCCACATCGTCAGTGCGTTGGTGAACGTGTAGAGCGTCCAGGCGCCGGCGCCGCCGAGCACGGCGGAGAACGCGAGGATCTGCGGCGAGGTGATCTCGCCGCGCGCCGACGGCCGCCAGGCGGTGCGACGCATCTTCGCGTCGATCTTCTGCTCGACGAGGCAATTGATGGCGAACGCGCCGCCGGCCAGCAGCCAGATGCCGATGGTGCCGCCGATCAGCACGCGCAACGGCACCATGCCGGGCGTGGCGAGGAACATCCCGATGACCGCGCAGAACACGGCAAGCTGGGTGACACGCGGCTTCGTCAGCGCGAAATACTGAGACAGGCGGCTGCCGGGGGACTGGGAAAGCGAGGATTCCATGGGCGCTTGGCGTCGTCAGGCGCGCGCGATGTCGCGCGTGGGGAGCGCGACGCGGCTGGAGCGACTTGAAAGGATTCGAAAGTTTAACATGATCAGCAACAGCAACAGGATCGCGGCCCCGCCGTTGTGGGCGACGGCGACGGGCAGCGGCCACTGCAGCACGATATTGGTCAGCCCCGTCACGAACTGGATCGCAACCACCAGCAGCACGCCGTCGGCGGGCCGCCGCAGCGACGCATAGCGGCGCATGCGCCACGCGAACACCACCAGGAACGCGATTACGACGAACGCGAACGTGCGGTGGGTCCAGTGGATCGCCACCAGTGCGTCCTGCGTGATCGCCTCGCCGTTGCCGGCCATGCCGAGCGCGCGCCACAGGTGGAAGCCGTGTGCGAAATCCATCGGCGGGACCCACTGGCCGTTGCAGGTCGGGAAATCGGTGCAGGCGAGCACCGCGTAATTGGTGCTGACCCAGCCGCCCAGCGCGATCTGCACGACCAGCAGCAGCAGCGCCGCGAGCGCCGCGGCGCGATGGCGGCCCGCTTCCGGGTCGTACGCCGGCAGCGGCGTCATGCGCGCCGCGAGCCAGCCGAGCGAACCGAGCAGGGTCAGGCCGAGCAGCAGGTGGATCGTCACGATCACGGGTTGCAGCTTCATCGTTACCGTCCAGGCGCCGAACGCGCCCTGCACGAGGATCAGCAGCAGCAGGCCGGTGGGCCACCACGGCGACACCGACAGCGGCCGGCGCCGCGCGCGCGCCACCCAGGCGATCAGCACCTGCGCGATGATCAGCACGCCGATCGCCATCGCGAAATAGCGGTGGATCATCTCGATCCAGGCCTTCGACATGCTGACCGGCCCCGACGGCATCGCCAGATGCGCGGCCGAGATCGCCGCGTGCGCAATGAACGGCGACGAGGTGCCGTAGCAGCCGGGCCAGTCGGGGCAGCCGAGGCCCGAATCGGTCAGGCGCGTGAAGCCGCCGAACATCACGAGATCGAGCGTGAAGAAGGTCGTCATCCAGACGAGCTTGCGGAACTTGTCGTCGTCGGCCTTCACCCACACATAGGACAGGGGCAGAAGCGCGATCGTCAGGCCGATCAGGCCGAGTTGCAGTAGGTACATCCAGAATTCTCGTTGCGCCGCGCAGCGTGGCCCGGCCTCAACCGATGCTCGACCACTTGAGCAGCTTCGTCACGTCGTTCTTGATCTTGCTGGGGTCGGGATCCTTCGGGAACCGCATCATCAGGTTGCCGCTCGGGTCGACCAGATAGATGTGATCCGTGGCGTGCGTGCCGGCATCGGCGGGCAGCCAGGCCTCGACCGCGGCGGGATCGACGACGAAGCGCCGCGTGTCCGGATAGGCCGACAGGAGCTTCGCGTCGACGGGCACGGCATCGCTGCGCAGCCAGACCGGGACGATCCGCTGCCGCTCGCCGCCTTGCGTCGCGCGCACCTGCCGCATGAAGTACAGTTTCCGGGCGCACGCATCATCGCACAAACCACCGTTTTCCATCACCAGCAGCCAGACGCCGCGCAGCGACGCGAGCGGCACCGCGCGGCCGGTTTCGTCGGTCGCCGTCAGGCCGGCCGGGATCGGCCGCTGCGGCGAGATCAACGTGCCGTAGTTGGTGGAACCGCCACGGGGCTTGACGACGTAGTACGTGAAATAGGATGCGATGACCGGCGCGGCGCAGATCAGGAACAGCGCGAGCAGCACCCAGCGGCCGCGCCGCCACGAGCCATTCTGCGACGATGTGCCGCGCCCGGCTTGGGCCGGCGCCGGGCGGGAAGACGGGGTCGACACGGCATCGTTCTCCATACGAATCTCATTCGAAGTGCGACGCGA
>NZ_BAAILN010000017.1:0-11217 GCF_054589155.1 Burkholderia sp. 3C | reverse complement strand
CTTGCGGGCCGCACGCCGCGCGGCATACAGGCCCGCCACGGCGGCAGCCGCCGCCATCGCCCACCACTGCACCATGTAGCCGTAGTTGCGGCCGACATCCTGCGTCGGCTGCGGCCAGTCGCGCACCAGGCCGTCGTCGCCGTGGCTGGTCTGCTGGATCACGTAAGGCAGCAAGGGCAGCCCCGTCTCGCGCGCGAACTCGGCCACGTCGAGGTTCTGCCGGATCGGCTGATGCGCGGCCGAGCCGCCGCTGCCGAGCTCGAACGCGCGCGACGCGTCGGCGCGCGCGATGCCCTCGATCGTCACCTCGCCCGGCGGTGTCGCGAACGGCGCGATCGTCGTGCGTTCGGCCAGATTGCGCGGCAACCAGCCACGGTTGACGAGCACGTAGGCGCCGTCGGCAAGCCGCATCGGCATCACCACATAGAAGCCGGGCTGATCGCGGTACGCGCGATTGTCGAGAAACACGGCGTCGGCCGCAATCAGGCGCCCGGTCGCACGCACGCGATGAAACTCCACCGCCTGCAGCGTCACCGGCGCAGCGCCCGCGACGAACGGCGCCGCATGTTCATAACGCGTCACGTTCGCTTCCAGCGCTTCCTTCTGATGCGCACGATCGCGTTGCCAGAAGCCGAGCCGCACGGTCAGCGCAATCACCGCGAGAATCAGCAGCGCGGGCAGCCAATGCAGCTTCATCTTCGGACTCCAGAACATTCGCATCCGCTGGAGCGAAGTGCGATAATCGTCCGGTCGTCGACGAACCGCCGGTCAACGGTAAGTGCCATGCACATCCTCGTTCCCATCGCGTTTGCGCTGATCCTCGCAAGCCTCGCGTCAGCCCTCTATTTCATGATGCACGACCGTGGCCACACCAAGCGCATGGTCTGGTCGCTCGCCACGCGCGTCGGGCTGTCGATCTCGCTGTTCCTGTTCATCCTGTTCGCTAACTGGATGGGCTGGATTCACTCGACCGGCATCCCGATGGGCCGCTGAAGCCGGCCCGCCCACGCCTCGCGCTTACGACAGCCAGTACACCACCACGTACAGGCCGAGCCACACCACGTCCACGAAGTGCCAGTACCACGCCGCGCCTTCGAACGCGAAGTGGTGATCGGCCGTGAAGTGCCCGCGCAGCATCCGCACCAGCACCACCGTCAGCATCGTGCCGCCGAGGAACACGTGGAAGCCGTGGAAGCCCGTCAGCAGGAAGAACGTCGAACCGTAAACCCCCGAGGCCAGCGTCAGATTCAGCTCGTGGTACGCATGAAAATATTCGAAGCCCTGCAGAAACAGGAACGAGACGCCGAGCACGATGGTGGCAGCCAGCCAGGCGATCGCCTTGCGGCGGTGATCCTCGCGCAGCGCGTGGTGCGACACCGTCAGCGTCGCGCCCGAGGTCAGCAGCAGCGCGGTATTGATGGTCGGCACCGGCCACGGCCCCATGGTGCGGAAGTGCCCGGCCAGCGCGGCCGGCCCCTCGTTCGGCCATACCGCGCTGAAGTCCGGCCAGATCAGCCGGTAATCGAGGCTGCCGAGCTGATGCATCGCGATCTCGCGCGCATAGAACAGCGCGCCGAAGAACGCGCCGAAGAACATCACCTCGGAGAAGATGAACCAGCTCATGCTCCAGCGGTACGACTTGTCGACGCGCTGGCCGTACATGCCGCCTTCCGATTCGGAGATCGCATCGCCGAACCAGTGATAGAGCACGAACAGCACCCACAGCAGGCCGAGCACCACCGTGATCGGCGCCCATCCGTGGCCGTTGATCCAGAGCGCCAGCGAACCGAGCATGACGAGCAGGCCGAGCGCCGCGCTGATCGGATATTGCGACGGATGCGGCACGAAATAGTAAGGGCTTTCGTTATGAGCGCTCATGCTTGATTCTCCACTTCAGTCCAGTTGAGTCCGGATCACCCGGACCGCCGCGCGAGCGCAACGCCTCGCGCCGTTGTTCCTGCCGCTACCCCACCACCGCCCGCACGATCAGCAACAACACGCCGATGAACAGCGCCGCCGCGACCAGTGCGACCAGCAGCACATGCAGCGGATTCAGCGATTGCGCGTCCGCCTCCAGATCGCTGCGCTTGCGCACGCCGAAGAACGACCACAACACCGCCTTGAACGTCTTGCCGATCGAGCCTTGTGCCATGACCTCTCCCGCCTGCATTGCATTCGCCGTGCAGCCCTGCCGCGTCACGCGCCCGGGCTGGCCTGCACGGCCGCCACCGGCGCCGGCTTGTTCAGTTCGAAAAACGTGTAAGACAACGTGATGGTTTTCACATCCTTCGGCAGCGCCTTGTCGATCACGAACACCACCGGCATCTTGCGCGACTCGTTGGCCTTCAGCGTCTGCTGCGTGAAGCAGAAGCACTCGATCTTCTTGAAGTACTCGGTCGCCTGCTTCGGCGCGTAGCTCGGGATCGCCTGCGCGACGACCGGCCGGTCCTGCCCGTTGGTGACTTCGTACACCACCGTCATCACCTCGCCCGGATGCACGTCGAGGCTGCGCTGCTCGGGCCGGAAGCCGAGCGGCCCGCGCGCGTTCGCATCGAGTTCGACCGACACCGTGCGACTCAGGTCGACCTGCGTGTTGCGCGCCTCGCGCGCGCTGACATCGCGCTGCACGAGATTGTTGATGCCGGTCGCCTGACAGATCGCGCGATAGATCGGCACCAGCGCAAAGCCGAAACCGAACATCAGCGCCGCCACGATCACGAGCTTGATCAGCATCGTGCGGTTGAACAGGCTGTCGGCCTCGGCGATCGATTTCGACATGGTGAGGAATCCTCTCTGTCTGGGCCGGCGTCTACATCATGAGGTCGAAGCGATCCACTGATTGGCGACGGCGGCAATGAAGAATACGGCGACCACGGCAAGCAAAATCAGGCCGAGGCGCTTGTTGCCCGCGCGGATCTGCGCGGGTGTGCGTGCTTGTGAAGAGTGGCGGGTCATCGGCTCGGGCGGGTGGTGGGCGCCGCCGCCCGGGCCGGGCGACCAGCGCATGGTGCGTCAGTCGACCGTCGGCGGGTGCTCGAAGGTATGGAACGGTGCCGGGCTCGGGACCGTCCATTCCAGGCCGGTCGCCCCATCCCACGGCTTGTCGCCGGCTCGCTCCAGCTCGCCCCCGCCGCGATAGGCGGGCAGCACCACCGCGAACAGGAAGTACACCTGGGCAAGGCCGAAGCCGAACGCGCCGATCGTCGCCACCTGGTTGAAGTCGGTGAACTGCGCCGGGTAATCTGCGTAGCGGCGCGGCATGCCGGCCAGGCCGACGAAATGCATCGGGAAGAACGTGACGTTGAAGAAGATCATCGTCGCCCAGAAGTGGATCTTGCCGCGCATCTCGTTGTACATCCAGCCGGTCCATTTTGGCGACCAGTAGTACCAGCCCGAGAACAGCGCGAACAGCGAGCCGGCCACCAGCACGTAGTGGAAATGCGCCACCACGAAATAGGTGCCGTGATACTGGATGTCGAGCGGCGCCATCGCGAGCATCAGGCCCGTCAGGCCGCCGAACGTGAACACGAACAGGAAGCCGATCGAGAACAGCATGGGGGTCTCGAAGCTCAGCGAGCCGCGCCACATCGTGGCGACCCAGTTGAACACCTTCACGCCGGTCGGCACCGCGATCAGCATGGTCGCGTACATGAAGAACAACTGGCCCGTGACCGGCATGCCGGTGGCGAACATGTGGTGCGCCCACACCATGAACGAGAGAATCGCGATCGAGGAGGTGGCGTACACCATCGAGCTGTAGCCGAACAGCGGCTTGCGCGAGAACGCCGGGATCACCTGGGAGACGATCCCGAACGCCGGCAGGATCATGATGTAGACCTCGGGATGCCCGAAGAACCAGAAGATGTGCTGGTACATCACCGGGTCGCCGCCGCCGGCCGCGTTGAAGAACGAGGTGCCGAAATGGCGGTCGAACAGCACCATCGTGATCGCACCCGCCAGCACCGGCATCACGGCGATCAGCAGGTAGGCCGTGATCAGCCAGGTCCACGCGAACATCGGCATCTTCATCAGCGTCATGCCCGGCGCGCGCATGTTGAGGATGGTCACGACGATGTTGATGCCGCCCATGATCGACGAGGCGCCCATCAGGTGCACCGCGAAGATGGCGAAATCCATGCCCGGCCCCATCTGCGTCGACAGCGGCGCATAGAGCGTCCAGCCGGCTGCCGTGGCGCCGCCCGGCGCGAAGAACGAACCGACCAGCAGCACCGCCGCCACCGGCAGCAGCCAGAAGCTGAAGTTGTTCATGCGCGCGAAGGCCATGTCCGACGCACCGATCTGCAGCGGGATCATCCAGTTCGCGAAGCCGACGAACGCCGGCATGATCGCGCCGAACACCATGATCAGGCCGTGCATGGTGGTGAGCTGGTTGAAGAATTCGGGGCGCATGATCTGCAGGCCCGGCTCGAACAGCTCGGCGCGAATGCCGAGCGCCATCACGCCGCCCGACAGGAACATCACGAACGAGAACAGCAGATACAGCGTGCCGATGTCCTTGTGATTCGTTGCGAACAGCCAGCGGCGCCAGCCATGCGGCAGCGCGTGCGCATGCTCGTCGTGCGCGTGGTCTGCGGGTACGTCGTGTCCAATGCTAGACATGGATGTCTCCTAATTCGTATTCCGATGCCGTCGGTCAGGACGACGAACGGTGGCTCAGGCGGCCGGTGCGATCTGTACCCGTCGCGCTTGTCTGGCGTCGGCGCCACCCGTGATCGCTTGCGGCTTTTGCAGCACGATGCGGCCCTCGGCCACGCCCGCGGCCTTGAGGGCGTCGCGCACGGCTTGTGCGCGGCGCTTGGCGAGATCGGCATTGGCAGCCGCCGACCCCGTCTTGTCCGTGTAACCCGACAACGTGAGCTTCGCATCGGCATGCGCGCTCGCATATTGCGCCGCCGCATCGATCACGGCCCGGGCGTCGCCCGGCAGGTCGCTCTTGCCGGTGTCGAAATAGATCGCGGCGGGCAGCGCGGCGGTTTGCGCCGCATCCGCCGCACCGGCATCCGACGCGCCCGTTGCCGCCGCAGCCTGCGCCGATGCTTCGGATGCCGATGCATTCGCGGCCGGCGCGTTGCCGGCGGCCGGTGCCGCGCCGCCTTCGGGCATCTTGCCGTTGCGCGCGTCGGTCACCTGCTTCGGCTGCAGCGCGTCGCCCATGTGGTTGCCCCAGGCATTGCGTTCGTAGGTGATCACCGAGGCCAGATCGACATCGGACAGCGACGCCCAGCTCGGCATCGCGCCCTTGCCGTGCAGCACGATGTCGAGGTGCACGGCGATCGGGCCGGTGGCGATCTTGCTGCCGTCGATGGCCGGGAACGCACCGAGGCCCTTGCCGTTCGGCTGGTGGCAGGCCGCGCAATTGGCCTTGTAGACGTCCTCACCGTGCGCCATCAGCTCGGCGCTGGTCCAGACCTTGTTCGGATCGAGCGTCGCGGCAGCGGCCTTGGCCTTTTCGTCCTTGACCCATTTGTCGTAATCGTCCGCCGACACGACCTTCACGACCACCGGCATGTAGGCGTGTTCCTTGCCGCACAGCTCGGTGCAGGAGCCGCGATAGGTGCCGATCTTGTCGGCCTTGAACCAGGCGTCGCGCACGAAGCCCGGGATCGCGTCCTGCTTGACGCCGAACGCCGGCACGGACCATGAATGGACCACGTCGTTGGCCGTGGTGATGATGCGGATCTTTTTGTCGACGGGCACCACGAGCGGGTTGTCGACTTCCTGCAGATAGGTATCGCTGATCGGCTGCTGGCCGTTCACTTCGCTGCGCGGGGTGGTCAGCGTCGACACGAAGCTGATGCCCTCGCCCGGCCCCTTCACGTAGTCGTAGCCCCACTTCCACTGATAGCCCGTGACCTTGACGGTCAGATCGGCGTTGGTGGTGTCCTTCATGGCGACCACGGCCTTGGTGGCCGGCAGCGCCATCAGCACGACGATCACGAACGGCACGATCGTCCAGATGATTTCGACGGTGGTGCTTTCATGGAAATTCGCGGCCTTGTGGCCGCGCGATTTGCGGTGTGCGAAAACCGAATAGAACATCACGCCGAACACGCCGACGAAGATCACCGTGCAAAGGATCAGCATCATGGTGTGCAGGTCGTACAGTTCCTGCGCGATCTTCGTGACGGGGGGCTGGAGGTTGATCTCGTTGACGCGCGGCCCACCGGGGCTGTCGCCGACGGCCAGGGCAGCGCCGGACGCGAGTAACCCGCCTACCGCCAGCAAACCAATGAGGGCGCGATTGATTGTTTTCATGATTTCCTTACCCAAAATTGTCATTCCTACCCTCCCCCCACCCGCCCACGATGCCGGCGGCCGCCCTGATCAGCCGCATCGCCTCAACGACGCATGCAACTCACGAGCGAACTGGGCTCGCCGATATTGAGCGAGGTACTGCCCGACCACGACGCTCTGCCCGCGCGACACGACCCTGACCGGATCGCGCGGCGACGCCCCCGGTTCGACCCGCACCCAGCACGGGTTGAACTCGAAGCGCGTCAGTTGCTCGGCGCTCATCCGCTCGATCAGCAGACGATGCGGAAACAACCTGATGCGTTCGTAATCGACTGCGTGGCGCGCATAGATGGCGAATGCCGCGCCGACCGCCAACAACTCCGCGCCGGTGAATGGCAGCACGAGCCAGGCGCCGCGCCACCACAACAGCACGGCGATCGCGAGCGAGAACACGGCCAGCGACACGTAACACGCCACGAACTGGCGCGGCGAAACCGAACAATTGCGCTTGATGAGCCAATCCATCAAAACTGTTTCGGTGTCCGAGATACCTGTCGTTCCACTCATCGCTGCCTCTCGCGATCGGCATCGAAGCTGGCCCGAAACGGGCCTGCAGCCCTGTATTGCGGGGCGTTTACAGAATGGCAAACTGACGCATTATAGGCGTGAAAAACCGCATCTACAAGCAAGCCCCCGGCGCCTCCAAACCCATGCTGGACAAGCGTTTCAAGCATTTTAGGAGGCTTTTCGGCGTCGTTTTCGAGCGCTAATTTCCGGCATAACGAAACCCCTCTTTACCGCATTAAATATTCTTGCGAGGGCCGCGTCCGATATCTTCCAGACGCACGATTCCATGACCTTCCGCGGTCATGCGCGGCGTGGCTTTCCAGGCGTGTCCGTAGATCACTTCAAAGCTCAAGGCGATGGTGCCGTCGTCGCGCCGACGCGCTTCGAGCGCATCGACCAACGCACGATAGGTGCGTGCCGGCAGGCGTTCGCCCGCGCCGCGCGCGAACGGATAGGCGCCCCAGCGCCGCACGTCGGCCAACAGCGAGGCGGCCGACTTGTAGGTGATCGTCAACGCTTCCTGATCCATCACGGGAATCTCGAAACCGCTTTCGACGAGCATGTCGCCGAGATCGTGCATGTCGACGAAGTCGATCACGTGTGGGCGCGGCGCGCAATCGGTAACGGCCTCAGCATCGGCATAAGCGGCACGCAATTCGCGCAGCGTATCGGGGCCGAGCGTGCTGAACATCAGCAGGCCACCCACGCGCAGCACGCGCTGCCATTCGGGAAACACGAGGTCCGGGCGCGAGTGCCAGTGCAACGCGAGATTCGACCAGACGAAATCGAACGCACTGCCCGCGAACGGCAACGCCGCGAAATCGGCCTGCGCGAGACGCGGCCCGCGCTGGCCGAGCGCCTTCGACAGCGAGGCCGGCAGGAACCGCCGCCAGCTCGTATCGGCCGATTCCTGCGAGGCCGCACGCGCGAGCATCGCCGTGGATAGATCGACGCCATAGACAGGTGCCTCGGGAAACCGCGCGCGCAGCAGCGGCAGATCGTTGCCGACGCCGCAGCCCGCATCGAGCACGCCCGATGGATTCACCTTGATGTAGTCGAGACGTTCGCCCATGCGTTGGGCAATTTCTCGTGGCAGGAATGCAACCGCGTCGAAGGCGGCGGCACGGCGATCGAAGATCCGCTGCAGATGCCGGGGATCATTGGCCGGACGGCCGGAGGGTGCGGAAACGGAGGACATGTCGGGCAAACTGGCGAAGTGCGCGAAGTATACTCGCTAGCCTCGCGTGCTTCAGTGCGAGCGGCCCGCGTGGAGAAACCCGATGAACATCACCGCCGTATTGCGCCGCAGCATGTCGGCCGGGCTCGCTGGGGCGCTGCGCATGGCTTGCCGACGCGCGATTGCCGTTGCGCTGCCGAATCTGTGTGCGTTGTGCGGCAATTCGTCACGCAACGTGCTGTGTGAAGCCTGCGACGCGGCGTACTGGAACGAGTCGCGCCTGCGCTGTACCCAATGCGCGCTGCCGCTTGCTGCGCGACAACCGCATCGGCAACGCGCGCCGGCCGGGCATCGCACCGATTACCGTTGCGACCGCTGCCGCACCGCACCACCGCCGTTCGATGCAACGCTCGCGCTGGCAGACTATCGCGCGCCGCTCGATACGCTGGTGCTCGATCTGAAGTTCCGCGCGCGGCTCGCCGTCGGTACGCTGTTCGGCGAGCGGCTCGCGCGCATGGCCGCCGATGCGCCGGCCGGCGATCCGCGGCCCGACGTGATCGTGCCCGCGCCGCTGTCGCGGCAACGGCTCGTCGAGCGCGGCTACAACCAGGCCTGGGCGATCGCACAGCCGCTCGCACGCACCCTCGGCGTGCCAGCCGATGCGCGACTCGTGGCGCGCGCCGTGCACACCGCGCCGCAATCGCGGCTCGACGAAGCAGCGCGGCGCGCCAACGTCGCGCGCGCGTTCGTCGTTGCGGGCGAGGTGCGCGGGCTGCATGTAGGCGTCGTCGACGACGTCATGACATCGGGCGCCACGCTCGACGCGCTGGCCGCAAGGCTGAAGGCAGCGGGCGCGCGGCGCGTGACGAACTACGTCGCGCTGCGCACCGCGAAGGATTAGCGGGGCCGAAGCGGCTTGGGCAAGCGCCGGCCTCGCGCTGCAGAACCCCATCGCATCACGCATCAACGAACTGGAAACGAACATGTTCAACGTCGTACTCGTCGAACCCGAAATCCCGCCGAACACCGGCAACGTGATCCGCCTGTGCGCGAATACCGGCGCGCGGCTGCATCTGATCGAGCCGCTCGGCTTCCCGCTCGACGACGCGAAGCTGCGTCGCGCCGGGCTCGATTATCACGAATACGCGCAGATGAACGTGCATCGCGACTGGGACGCGTTCCTCGACAAGGAAACGCCCGACCCGGCGCGCCTGTTCGCATTCACCACGCGCGGCTCGGGCCGCTTCCACGATCACGCGTTCACGCCCGGCGACTGGTTCGTGTTCGGTGCGGAAACGCGCGGCCTCAGCGAGGCGCTGCTGGCGCGCTTTCCGAACGAGCAACGCGTGCGTCTGCCGATGCGGCCCGGCAATCGCAGCCTCAATCTGTCGAATACGGTGGCGGTGGTGGTGTTCGAAGCGTGGCGCCAGGCCGGCTTCGAAGGCGGCGAGTAATTCGCTTGCCTCACGCGTTCACTTCACGCGCTTGCCGTCAGAGCCGCGCCAGTTCGGCGTTGTAGTGGTCGAGCATGTCGTCGCTGAAGCAGGCGAACACGATGCGCGTGAAGCCCGCGCCGGGCAGCATCGACACCACCGTGCTGACAGCGATCGCCGTGGCCACCTCGGGCGGAAACCGGTACGCGCCGCAACTGATCGCCGGGAAGGCCAGCGACGCGCAGCCGGCCGCGGCCGCCACTTCGAGCGAGCGCCGGTAGCACGCGGCAAGCTGCTCGGCCTCGCCCGACATCCCGCCGTGCCACACCGGCCCGACTGCATGGATCACATGCCGCGCCGGCAGCCGGTAGCCATGCGTGAGCTTCGCGTCACCCGTCGCGCAGCCGCCCAGCGTCTGGCATTCGGCCAGCAGTTCGGGGCCGGCCGCGCGATGGATCGCGCCGTCCACGCCGCTGCCGCCGAGCAGCGATTCGTTCGCCGCGTTGACGATCGCGTCGACCGTCAGCGTGGTGATGTCGACGACACGCGCTTCGATGCGCGTCGAACCGATCGTGAGCATGCAAGCCTCCCATCGGGGGCAATCTCGATAAGGCAAGCGTAGGCGCGATGACGGCGCGGCGCCAGAAACCGAACCGTTTGTTGCGCTTTACGCAGGCGGCAACATGGCAGTTCCGGCCGGAGCACAGCAGCGCATTGCCCGACATTCAACGCCGATCGGCGTTCAATCAGGAAAATTGACGGAGATTCATCGGATATCTCCCATCCGATGATGGCAACCGGCCGGGCCTCGTTCAAACCCGTTCCAGCGTGCAGGGCGGCGCTTGCGGCCGCCTGAATTCACTCGGCCTTGGCGTCGCGGCGCAGCAGCCCGCTGACGGCATCGCGCGCGGCGACACCCTCGAACAGCACGCTGCAGACCGCTTCGGTGATCGGCATGTCGATCGACTGCGCGCGCGCCAGCGCCAGCACCGCGCGGGCGCAGCGCACGCCTTCGGCCACATGGCCGAGCGCGGCGAGGATCTCGTCGAGCGACAAGCCGGCCGCCAGTTGCAGGCCGACCTTGCGATTGCGCGACAGATCGCCGGTGGCGGTCAGGATCAGGTCGCCCAGGCCGGTCAGGCCCGTGAACGTTTCGGCACGGCCGCCGAGCGCCACGCCGAGCCGCGACATCTCGGCCAGCCCGCGCGTGATCAGTGCGGCGCGCGCGTTCAGGCCCAACCCGAGCCCGTCGGCGATGCCGGTGGCGATCGCCAGCACGTTCTTGACCGCGCCCCCCACTTCGACGCCGACCACGTCGTCGCCGGTATAGATGCGCATCGCGCCGTGATGGAACGCTTCGAGCGTGCGATCGCGGCACGCCGCCGAACTGCTGGCGACCGTCAACGCAACCGGCAGGCCCTGCGCCACCTCGCGCGCGAAGCTCGGCCCCGACAGCACGCCGTGGCTCGCATGCCCCGGCAGCGCTTCGGCGATCATCTGGTGCGGCATCAATTCCGTTTCGGCTTCGAAGCCCTTGCAGACCCAGATCACGTGCGCCGGCACACGCGGCGCGGCGCGCATCGCGGCGCACAGTGCGCGCAGCCCGGCCACGGGCGCACCAATCACGCAGAGCGCGTCGTCGGCGGCCGCATGATCGAGCGCGATCGCGAGATCGGGCTCGCAGCGCAGCGCGGCCGGCAACGGCACGCCGGGCAGGTAGCGGGAATTTTCATGATGGGCGGCCAGCCCCGAGAGGAGCGCGCGATCGCGCGCCCACAAC
Source organism: Burkholderia sp. 3C (assembly GCF_054589155.1). Lineage (NCBI taxonomy): Bacteria > Pseudomonadati > Pseudomonadota > Betaproteobacteria > Burkholderiales > Burkholderiaceae > Burkholderia > Burkholderia sp. 3C. The sequence continues at coordinate 5 of NZ_BAAILN010000017.1, read as the reverse complement.
AGCGT